>DATLFO010000351.1:0-16213 GCA_035541035.1 Actinomycetota bacterium | reverse complement strand
TGGGTGGATCGATGAGCCGATCGAATGCCCGATCTGCCTCACGCCGGGAACGCGTATCGACACGCCGAACGGCCTCCGCGCGATCGAGGCGATGAAGCCCGGCGACCCGGTGTGGACGACGGACGCCGACGGCAACCGGATCGCAGGCCGCGTGGTGCAGGTCGTCGAGCGGAACGTCGTCGTTCCCCACACGCTTCTGGGAGTACACCTTCGCGACGGGCGTCGGATTCGCATCTCACCGGGCCACCCGCTGACCGACGGGCGAACGATCCGCGACCTCGCCGCGGGCGATCCGCTGGACGGCTCGTCGATCATCGCCGTTTCGGTGATCCGCTCGCGGCATTCGGTTACGCGAGATCTCCTCCCGTCCGGCCCCACCGGCCACTATTGGGCGAACGGAATCCGCATGGGCAGCACCCTGCACCACGCCGCCCGACCGACGGTGCGCCGCGACGCACTCGTGCATTCAGGCAGGTTGGGCTAAAGACGTCAATCGTGGCGGTCGATCATCTTTCGAGGGGGTGTGTCAGATGTTGCTTAGCAGGTCCCACCATAGCGAAGAGGATCATCAGGTCGAAGTTGCACCACATTTTAAGCGGGCCAGGGGTGCCCGCAAAGGCCTGATCATCGCGTTGGCCGCGGGAGCCCTTCTCTTGACGACCAACCTGGCTCAGAAAGCCACGATGGGTTCGTCGGGGAAAGCTTCCAAAGCTGCCCCCTCGCCACTTCGCCAGACCGCTCTGCGGCTGGTGGATGAGCAGGTAACGATTCAGGATGCGACGGACTCGGCCACCATTCGTGGCACGAGCGATCCAGCCGCATCTATTCAGGCACGTTGGTCGTCCGGAACGGCTGAAGCCCAAGCCGACTCCACGGGCGCGTTCGCGATTAAGGCCACCGGGCTTGACGAAGGGATAACCCAGGTCACCGTTTCAGCGTCCTCGCCTTCGACCGAGGCAACATCAGCTACTGCAAGTGTGAACCGAATCTTCTCGGCCGGCTACAAGAAGAGGCTTGCGGATGCTGCCGCAGCTGCGAAGGCAGAGGCAGAATTGCAGGCCCTACAGGGGAAATGGTCCTATGACTCTTTCACCGACGACCTGTCGGGGAAGGAGTATCGAATAGCGCGCATCCAATCCGAGAACACCGTTGATTTCGACTTCCCTTATGCTGGTAGCCAGCATGCAACGTTGATGATTCGCCAGCATCCTCGCTTTGGCCTCGATGTGTTTCTTTCCATTGAGAAAGGCCAATTCCTTTGCCAGTCCTGGGAAGACTGCACTGTCCAGGTGCGTTTCGACAATGGCGGTATTCAGCGCTGGTCGGCCGTCGCGCCGGAGGATAACTCCACGACAGTCATATTCTTGCGCAACGCCTCCCGGCTGCTTACGCGATTGCGGCAATCCGATACTCTGCGCATTGCAGCCAGCTTCTATCAGGAGGGTGCCCCGACCTTCATTTTCGAGGTAGACGGTTTCCAGCATTCGCGCTTCCTGAGCGGGGAATGATTGTTCCAAGAGTTGCGGGACACCCGGAGACGGTAACCGGCACGTTGCTTCCGCTCGTCGAATTGTTCCCGAGTGCGGTCGCGACCGGACCACGAAGGCTCGGTCGCGACCGCACCGAAAAACTCTCGCGCTACCGGATCGCCATCGGCACGCCCGGTGATCCCGACGATCCCCGAATCGGGACCGGCACGTACACGTAGGCGAACACGTACGCGTTCTCGTCCCCGTTCTCGAAGCGGGCCGCGGCGTCATCCGCGATTCCCTGCAGGTGCATCGATTCCTGCAGCGGAATGCCTTGGCGCGCGATCAACTCGTTGTGCGCGGGATAGACGATGCCATCGGGCGGGTTGATCGCGGGCACGACCTCGATGCCCCAGTTGTCGGCTCCGACGCAGGCGACCTGCTTCGTCCCAAGCCACTGCGCAACCTCGAGGCCGATTCCCGGCGTGGCGCCGGGCACGCCCGGCGCGCCGGCGTAGTACGCCACGGTTCCGTCGTCCCAGTGCTCCTCCCACCCCGTGCGGAACAGCACGACGTCGCCGACGCGGACGTCGGATTCGCTCATCCCTTGCGCGGCCAGCGTCTGCTGGACCATGGCGAGCGTGATCTCCTGCCCGGCCGCCAGCGTCGCGCCCCCGTTCGTGTGCCGCGCGACGTCGAGCAGCACCGCGCGCGTGAAGAACGGCTTGAGCGTCTCGACGCCCAGATGCTTCAAACCCAACGGTCCGGAGATCTCTTCGTGCTTCCAGCGGTTGTAGTAGAGCGTCTCGTGCGGATCCGTCAGCGACCCGTGAATGCCGAAGTGCCCCAGCCCGTCGAGCTGCGTGCCGTTCTGGCCGATCTCACCGTGGAAGAAATCGCTGTTGGCAACCTGCTGAAGGACCGGCAGCGGCGGCTTGGCCTCGAGCACCCACGAGTTGCCCGGGAACATCGGCATGGTGGGGTCGTAGACGTGACCCAGGATGAACTTCTGGCCGGTCTCGATCAGCGCCACCGCCTCGAGCGTCTTGGCCGGCGTCTGAGTGTTGGAGTTGCCCGCCTCGTCGCCGGGTCCCCAGTGCGAGGGCGGCGGCAACGGGTCGTAGCCGTCAGCGGCCGGTGCTGCGGTCCAGGGCACGATTGCGGCCAGGCCGATCGCCGCGATGACTGCCTTCCATCTGCGCATGACTCCCCCTTCAGTCGTGGACGGTTCGACCCTAGGGGGCCCGGCCGGCCGAAACATCGTGGATGTCCACGATGTTTGCGCGGATCGCGATGGCCGATGATGACCGCATGATCGTGCGCATCTTCTTCGATGGGTCCGACCCGCCGACGGGGCGTGCCGGCATCCCGGGAAAGGATGACGTCGCGTTCACCGGCTGGCTGGGGCTGCTCGGCGCGCTATCGTCGCTCTGCGCCGGCAGCGGGCTCACCGCGCCGGAGGAACTCCGCGGCCAGCCGGACGCGCGAGGAGATCCCGAGCTTGGCGAAGACGTGCGTGAGATGGGTCTCGACGGTCCGGCGTGACACGTAGAGCCGCGTGGCGATCTCGGTGTTGCGCAACCCGGCCGCGACGAGCTTGACGACCTCGCGCTCACCCGGCGTGAGGCTCTCCCACCCGCTGACCGCACGACGCCGCGGCCGCCGCGCGCCGCGTCGCGTTCCCGCCGACCGCAGCGACGCGTCCACGCGAGCGATGTCGCGGCGCGCGCCGACCTCTTCGTAGATGCCGAGCGCTTCCTGCAGCACCTCGACGGCCTCCGCGGGAGCGTCCGCGCGAACGGCTGCCGCCGCCTGCTCGCACGCGATCGCTCGATCCACCGGCCGGGGTGCCGCGCGATAGGCCGCGACCGCGGCGCGCAACGCGGCCGGATCCTCGTCGCTCACGCCGCGACACAGCAGCGCCGCCGCACGCGCCGACGGCACGCCGCCGATCGCGGCGACCTGCTCCATGCCGTGCGCGATCGTGCGGAGCCGCGCGCGATCGCCCGCCGCCGCCGCGAGACGCGCGAGGTCCGGCGCGATGTCGCGCCGCTCGCCGATCGAACCGAGCATCTCGCACAGATCCCATGCGCCGCCGAGGACTCCGAGCGCTTCGTCGAGATCACCGCGCGCCTCGAGCAGCAGCGCGCGCGCCCACATCAGCCACGTGAAACCCCACCGGCCGGGCCCCGATATCGCGATGTCCCGCTCGCCTTCGGCGAGCAGCTCCTCGGCGCGCGCGAGGTCGTCGCGATGAACCGCGATCACCGCGAGCACGCCGAGCACCCGAATGAGCAGCGCTCGGAACTGCGTATCGGCGGAGAGCGCGACGCTCTCGTCGCCGACCAAGACCGCCTCGTCCCAGCGTCCCTGATGAAGGAGCAGGCCCGCCTGAACCGCTCCGACGTTCGCGACCATCCCCGTCTGATGCCGCTCGATCCGGCCGCGCCGGAGCGACTCGAGCACCGCAGCCGCCTCGTCGAGGCGGTCCGCGCCGATCAGGCTTTGCGCGAAATCGAACTCGACGAGCGGCGACTCGCCCGGCGGGCCGGTCTCCGCGAGTCGCATCGCCTCCGCGGCGACGCTCGCCGCCTCGCGGAAGCGGCCGGCGAACTCGAGCGCGACGGCGCGCGCGGACGCGGCGGTGACCGCTGCGCGCCGGTTGCCGGTTCGCGCGGCGAGCGTCTCGGCCTCGCGCGAAGCCGCGAACGAGGCGGACACATCCCGCGCATGCGTCAGGCGCAGCGCCAGCTCCGCGAGCGCGAGCGCGCGATCGCCGTCGGGAAGGCCCGGCAACGCGAGCGCCCTTTCGAGCTCCTCGATCGACTGCGCAGGGCGTCCGTGCCAGATCCATCCTTTCGCAAGGGTGTAGTGCAACGCCGCCGCGCGCGCCGCATCGCCGGTTCTCGCGAGCACGCCGCGCGCGTGACCGCGCGCCTCGTCCAGCTTGCCCGCCCACGTCAACGAGACGGCAAGGTCCGCGAGCGCCGCGTCGCGCTCGGGATCACGCGGATCCATCAGCTCGACCGCGCGCTGCAAAAATCCGGCGGCGGGCGCCGGTCCGTGCGTCCCCAGGTCGCGCGCAGCGGCGCGCAGCCACCGGATCGCGTCCGCGTCGCCGGGCGAGGCGCCCATCGAAAGCTGCGTCGCCACCTGAACGCTCGGCGCGCCGGCCTCGCTCAGAAGCCGGCCGGCTTGCAGGTGCAGAGCCTTGCGGATCGCAAGCGGCTGGTCGGTGTAGAGGGCGTCGCGGACCAGGTCGTGGCGGAACGCGAGCCGCTCGCCGTTCTCACCGAGGACGCCGGCGCTGATCGCGACGCCGAGCGGCTTCGTCACACCCGCGAGCGGCCGGTCGAGGATCGTCGCGAGATCCGTCACCGAGAAGCTCGTGCCGAGGATCGTCGCCATGCGGAGCACGTCGAGCACGTCGGTCGGGATGAAGCTGAGCCGCCGCAGGATGGTCACGTGCAGCGACGGCGGCACGTCGAGCGAGACGCTGTGCGCGGTGCCGCCTTCGATGCGAACGGATCCGTCTTCCACCATCGCTGCTGCAAACTCGATGACGAACAGCGGGTTGCCGCCCGCGCTTGACAGGCTGTGGCGAAGGCTCTCGTCGGGGTCCGCGCCGAGCACATGTCGTGCGAGAGTGACCGTCGAGGCCGCGTCCAGCGGTGGCAGCGCCACGTGCGTGCCGAGCGAGGCCAGTTCCGCGACGACGCGGTCGAGTTCGGGCGGGCGCGGGTGAGGACGCGTCGTTGCGAGCACGGCCAGCGGCTGGTCGGCCAGACGCGACACCAGGTGACCGACCGCGAGCAGCGACGAGGAGTCCGCCCAGTGGAGATCTTCGAGTGCGAGAACCGTCGGGCCGCGCGCGCACGACTGTTCGATGAGATCGAGCATTGCCTCGATGATGTGGGAGCGATTCTCGCGAGGATTGCTGCCATCGGGGTCGCCGCGTCCCGGCGTGAAGCCCAGCGCGGCGCCGAGGAGCCCGAAGGGGCGATCCTGCTCGAACTCGCGGCCCACGCCGAGCAGGACCGCGAATCCGTCTTCTCGCGCGGATTCGAGGACCGTCGCGAGCACGCGGCTCTTGCCGATGCCCGCTTCGCCTTCGATGATCGCGAGCTGCCGCCCCTGCGTAGGCACGCGATTTAGCAAAGCCTTAAGAATGGCGGTTTCGGCGTCTCGGCCGACGATGCTGCCGGCCCAGGCGTCGGGACGGGGTTTGGACATCCTCCCGCGATGATACGCTTCGCTGCCAAGGGGCGATCTGGATGACGCAGTTCCGTATCGGGCGGTTCACGTGCGCGGTCATCGATGCGGGCCGCGTCGGGCCGTCGTCGGCGGCGGATCTGTGTCTCAATGTTCCGGAGCACGAGGCCGTCGACTACGTCGGCGGCGCCGAAATCTTGGCGGGAATGAACTGCCTCATGCTGCGCGACGGTGAGAATGTCATTCTCATCGACAGCGGCTTGGGCGCGTTCGCGCCCGACGGCCCCGAGCGGTTGCGCGCCGGCCTTGACGCGCACGGCGTGTCACCCGAGGACGTCTCGATGGTGTTGACCAGCCACACGCACCGCGATCACATCGGCGGACACGTGATGGAAGGGGCCCCGGCGTTTCCGCGCGCGCGGTACCTGTTTTCGAAAGTCGAATGGGATCACGCGGCCATATCCTCCGCTGAAGCGACACAGTCGATCCTTCCGGTGTTGGCGGACGCCGACGTCGTCGAGTGGCTGCCGTCGGGTGAGGTGCTACCCGGCATCGAGGTGATCGACGCGCCGGGGCACACCCCGGGGCATGTCGCCTTCGGCATCAGCGATGAGGGCATGCGATGTCTCTATCTGGCCGACTCGTTTCTCTATCCGCGGCATCTGGAGCGGCCCGAGCTGTATTCGCGCTACGACTGGGACGGCCCGATGTCGGTCGAGACTCGCAAGAAGCTCATCGGCCGTGCCGCCGCCGAGCGGGCGACGGTCGTCGTGTACCACTTGGACGCACCGGGGCTCGGCACGATCGAGGAAGCAGACCGCATCTACCGATGGGTGCCGACGATACCTCCCGCGTAACGGGGCGAGTCTTCGTCGACGGCCGTCACGATTTCTCGATGCGTATGCTCGAGAGGGCGACGTATGCGTGTGGATAGCGCAGCAAGAATTCGCCCAGGCCGTATCCTTCGGCGCGAACGACTGCCGCCACGCACTCGGACGTCGCGGCTGCCTCTACCGGCCGATGAACTGATCGACGGCGTTCTGGTCGTTGGACAAGGTCCAGTACTCGACCACGCGGCCGTCCGGTCCGAAACGCATCGCGTCGGCCATGGTCACGTCCAGGTCGTCGCCTTCCCGGGTCGCGGTCACTTTCGTGAACGACATCAGATGATCTTTGCCTTCGAGGATGTCGATCGGCTCGACGCTGAGCCGCCCGCCGGTCAGCTCGAGGAAGCCTTGCAGCAGCCGGAGCGCCTCGTCGCGCCCGACGTAATCGCCGCTGACGCGGCTGGTGCCGGGCCAATGCCAAACGACATCGTCGGCCAAGAGCGTCTCGCCGAACTCTTTGGTCCTTCCTTGGGTGATCAGTCCCATCGCCTCGGCAAGCTTCTGCGCCTTCTCGCCCATCATGGCTTCCTCCAGAATTCGTCGATCGCGTTCTGGTCGGTCGCGTGCGCCCAGAACTCGCGGATGCGTCCCTGCTCGTCGAACGTGAACGCCTCGGCCATCGTCACGTCCAGCTCGCGCCCTTCGCGTGAGGCGGTGACGCGAAGGAACGTCGCGCCGCGCGTGTCGTTCGCCATGATCTCGATCGGATGCAGCGCGATCGTGCCCTTCGTCTCGGCGCCGACGTTGTTGAAGTAATCCAGGATCTCGCTCACGCCGCGATAGTCGCCGCTGAGCGGATGCGTTCCGCCCACGTGCCAGACCGCGTCGTCGGCGAGCAAGCCACGAAGCGCGTCGGCGTCGTTGGCCGCGTAGGCGTCCATGAAGCGCTTGAGGTGCTCCTCGTTGGGATGGGCCACGCCGTTACCCCCTCTCGTGGTCGCGCTGTCGCGCGAGCCAATCGCGCACCGACATCGCCGACGGCAAGATCGACCGCACGGTCGCGGTATCGACCGGCAGCTCGCCGTCGCGGAGCCACCGCCACATCGTGGTGACGTCGTTGCGAGTGAACGTGTCGAACAATCGTTGCGGCATCGGAAACGACGGAGGCTTCTTGCCCATCGTCTCCTCGTAGATCGCGCGGCACTGCGCGAGCGATTGCAGATCCGCGGCGAGCATCAGCTCTTTGCCGGCGAACTCGTCGGGTCGCTCGAAGGCGATCGCGGCGATCTCGCCCAGATCATCGACCGCGAGCCACGGGATCGGGCGTGTCTCGCCGGTCAGCTTCGGCCAGATCCGCCACGTGCCGACGGCCGGATAGAACTTCTTGTCGGTCATCAGCTCCATGAACGCCGTCGGACGCAGCATCGTGTACGGCAAGTCGAGCGACCGGATGTGATCTTCGATGACGACTTTCGTCTCCCACGACGGCACGCCCGTGCCGGCGATACCCTTCGACGCCGAGCCAAAGACGAGGTGCGCCACGCCGCAGGCTTTCGCCGCGTCCGCGACCGCGCGACCCTGGGCGACCTCGCGATCGAAGCCGCTGATCATGCCGTTTTGCACGCTGTAGACGCCGTGCGCGCCGTCGAAGGCCGCGCGCAGCGAGGCGGGATCGTTCATGTCGGCGCGCACCACCTCGGCGCCGAGCCGCGCGAGCGCATCCGCACGTTGCGGCTTTCGCGTAAGCGCGCGCACATGCCATCCGCGACGCAGCACGCTGCGCGCAACGGCACCACCCTGGCGGCCGGTGGCGCCGCAGACGGCGACAATACGGGAGTCCTCGCCTGCCATGGCTCGGGAATCCTCTCCCGCGCGCCGCTTCGATGTCAAGGCACCACCCAAACCGGTGCGAGCGTCTCCGGGAGTCGCGGTGCCTGGTCCGAGCGCCTCCCGGCCGCGCCGCTCGGCGCGTACGAGCGTCGCGATGCAGCCGGTCGGGCACGTTGCGCACCTGGATCATCTGAATATGCACGCAACATGTCACATGTGTTGCACATGTTCAATGGGCGACGGGCTCGGCGGGAGCCGGTCTCCTTTGCAACTTAGTTGCACAGGGTGTGCAAGGACCTACGGAGGTCCTGCCCAGGCCAGATGGAACTGGCGTGCCTCTACTCGTTCTCGTCGTCCGAGCGATAGGTTCCCGCGGCCTCGGCGGCGCGGGCGTTCGCAGGGTGGGTTTCGAGCGCGAGGGCGGCGCCGAGGAATCGGAAGGTCCACTCTTCGGCCAGGGGCCTGGTCTCGCAGAACACGATCGGCACGCGCGGCTCGCGGACCTGCGCGGCGGCGAGCGACTCGGCGATGAAGCCGGGCTTGACGCGGTCGATCTTGAAGATCGACGAATAGCGCTCCTCGACGACGACGGCGGCTCGCGGCAGAAGCGCGAGATCGGCCATGAGGTAGATGAGCTTGCCGTCGATCAATCCCTTGACCAGATCGTCGAGGGACTTGCGCTCGACGGCGGCGACGATACGCCCGTCCAGCTCAACCGCGTAGTCGCCGGCCGGCAGCGCGCGGCGCGTCACCGTCGCCTTCTGCTTGGCGAACCGGTAGCCGTAGCGCTCGCGCGTGTCGCGAACAATCTGCAGATCGGTCACCCTGGACGCGCGCCTCGCCGGAATGCGAGCGCCCGGCTTCGCGGTGCGGATCGTCTTCGGGGTTTGCCAGAAGATCACTTCGCGCCCGGTCTTGAGGCGCGTGAACACGATCTGGGACCGCTTCTCTTTGCCGCGGTCGAGCAGCAAGTCGATCGCCGGTCCGCGCCGGGTGCACGAGCGCACCGGAATCTCTTCGACGATCTCCGCGCCGGCCGGCCACTCGGGCGCCGGGTGGCAGTAAACCGCGGCCGTGCGCGGCCAGGTGTCGCGGACCAGCAGCACCAGGCCGCCGCCGATCGGCACGCGCATGATGTAGGGCAGCGACGAGTCCGGATCCGGGTTCCGCGCGATCAGCAACGTCGGCGCCATCGAGGAGAGATTCTACGAGATCTTCGCGATCGCTAGGCGGGTGAGGCCGATCACGTGTCGCGCTAGGTCGAGCAGCACGGCCCGCGTGAAATACGCGGTGACGGGCCGGTAACGCACGACGAGAACAATGGCATCGAGACAGGAGGTGTTCTCAGATGCTTACCGTACTTTTGATCGTGTTGGCCGTCATGATTCTCTCCGGCGCCGGTTGGGGTTATTCGCGTCGAACGAGGCGATAGGCCACCCTGTCACCTGAGCGCCGGCTCGAGTGACTGCGAGTGGATGTGTGGCGAGTCGCCTGGATTCCCCGGTGTGGAGGGGACAACGTCCGGGCGGCTCCATGCCGCCCGGATCGCGACGCGGGGTGCTCCAACCCGTTTCGCTTGCGTCACGGTCGAGGGTCGGGAACTGCCTCCGCTGGGCTACGAGATCTGGCCGTCGTTCCAGTCGGGGTCGCCGGTGAGCAGATCACGGAATCGCTGATACCACTTGTCCTGCTCGGGGCTGTTCGCGTTCTTCATGTAGGACGCCTTGTCCTGGAAGACCGCACACGCGATGAAACGATCCGGGTCTGAATCGAGCTGGTAGAGGAATCCATTCAGCGCCCCGTCGACCGTCGGCTTCACGTCACGATTCCATTCGGCGAACAGGGCCTTGACATCGTCGGCCGCATCCGGCTTGGCCTGGAAATGAAACACGGTCCCGTACATAGAGCCTCCTTCTTCTTCGGCTGCCGGCATCGTACGGCCTCGGCCCTCTGAAATCAAGCGTTCGTTTGAACATTGGAGAAGGCGATGGTAGCGTTTGAAGAGAGATGGGAGACCGAGGCGCGAACGATCGATTGATCGACGGCTTCCCCGAGTGGCGCGACGCGGGCTTGCCCGTCGCGAGCGCAGGACGCGGGGTGTCGCCGTGATCGAGATCGTCGCCTTTCCCGACGAGGGGTTGGGCAACTCTTCGTACCTGATCGACGGCGGCGACGGATCGGCGATCGTGGTGGATCCGGTCCGCGACCTGGAACCCTACCGGCGCGGCGCGCGAGAGCGCGGGCTCAAGCTGGCCGGCGCGATCGAGACCCACCTGCATGCCGACTTCGTCTCGGGAGCAGGCGCGCTCGCCGCGGATGGCATCACTGTCGCGGTGCCCGCCGCCGCTGCTCCCGCATTTCCGCATCGGCCGCTGGCCGACGGAGACGAACTGCCGCTGGGCGACGCGATCGTGCGCGCGATCGAAACACCCGGCCATACGCCCGAGCATCTGTCGTATCTGATCCTGCGCGACGCGCGGCCGGTGGGGCTGCTGAGCGGCGGGGCGCTGCTGCCGGGAACCGTCGCGCGCACCGACCTGATCGCGCCCGAGGAAACCGAACCGCTCGCGCGACGGCTGCACCGGGCCGTCCACGAGCGCATCGCGCCGCTTCCCGACGATGTGATCGTGTATCCGACGCACGGCGGCGGATCGTTCTGCTCGGTCGCCGCCACCGGCGAACGCACCACGACGATCGGACGCGAACGGGCAGCCAATCCGGTCTTCACCCAAAGCGAGGACGACTTCGTCGCCGGCCTGCTCGCCGGCCTGGGCAGCTATCCCCCTTACTTCCTTCGGCTGCGCGAGGTGAACCGCCGGGGAGCGTCGTCGGACGGGCCCCTGTCGCTCGATCGGCTCGCGCCGGACGACGCCGAGGCGGCAATGCGGGGCGGAGCCGAGCTGATCGACGTGCGATCCGCGCGCGCGTGGGCCGACGCGCACATCCCCGGTTCGCTCTCGATCGAGCTGCGTCCCGCTTTTGCCAGCTGGCTGGGCTGGCTGGTCGATCGCGACCGGCCCCTGCTGTTCGTGATCGATGATGCACAGTCGCGGGGCGAGCTGATCCGCGCATGCCGCTCGATCGGCTACGACAACCTGATCGGCGAGATCGACGGCGGCATCGACGCGTGGCGGGACGCGGGACGGGCGCTGTCCCGCGTCGAGGTCGTCACCGACCCGGTCGTGGACGGACCGCTGCTCGACGTCCGCCAAGACAGCGAGTTCACGGCCGGCCACGTGCCCGGCGCGCTGCACGTTGAGCTGGGGGCGCTCGCGGACGCGCCCACCCTTCCGCCATCGCTGACGGTCATGTGCGGTCACGGCGAACGCGCGACGACCGCCGCGAGCGTGCTCGAGCGCAACGGCCACCGCGGCGTGCGCGTGCTGGCCGCCGGCCCCGGCGACTGGCATCGCACGACCGGCATGCCGCTGGAACGTGGCGCATGATCGACGCGCCGGTCCGGCTGGGGCTGCGCCAGAACGCCGCGCAGTTCGGGCTGCTCGTCGGGGTCAACGCGCTCGTCGGGGGCATGCTCGGTCAAGAGCGCACCGTGCTGCCGCTGCTCGCCGATCGCGTCTTCAACGTTCGCGCGTTCACCGCCGTCGCGACGTTCGTAATCGCGTTCGGGATCGTCAAGGCGCTGACCAACTTCGTCGCCGGAGCGTTGGCGGACCGGATCGGCCGCAAACCCGTGCTGGTCGCCGGCTGGATCATCGGGCTGCCCGTTCCGATCATGCTGATCCTTGCGCCGAACTGGTGGTGGGTCGTGGCGGCGAATGCGCTGCTAGGCGTCAACCAGGGGCTCACCTGGTCCACGACGGTGATCATGAAGATCGATCTGGTCGGGCCGGCGCGACGCGGACTGGCGATGGGATTGAACGAAGCCGCCGGCTACATCGCGGTCGCCGTCACCGCAGTCGCAACCGGCTTGATCGCCTCGCGCTACGGACTGCGCCCGGGGCCGTTCCTGCTGGGACTGTCCTATGCGGCGCTCGGGCTGGGCCTGTCCACCGTCTTCGTTCGCGAAACCCACGGGCACGCCCGCCACGAAGCAGCCGCGCACGCCGGCGCGCATGACGGCGGCATGTCCACCCGCAAGGTCTTCGCGTTGACGTCGCTTCGCGACCGCGCCTTGTCGTCGTGCAGCCAGGCGGGATTGGTCAACAATCTCAACGACGGTCTCGCATGGAGCTTGTTTCCGCTGTTCTTCGCGCGCGGCGGGTTGTCGGTCGCGGCGATCGGCACACTCGCGGCGCTGTATCCCGCCGTCTGGGGGCTCGGCCAGTTGGTGACCGGCGCGCTGTCGGACCGTACGGGCCGCAAGCCGCTCATCGCCGGCGGAATGTTCGTGCAAGCGGCCGCGCTGGCGCTGTTCGCCGCGACTCGCGGTTTCGCGCCCTGGGCGGGGGCGGCGGTTCTGCTGGGCATCGGAACGGCGATGGTGTATCCGACGCTGCTCGCCGCGATCGGTGACGTCGCGCATCCGCAATGGCGCGCGTCGGCCGTCGGCGTCTACCGGCTGTGGCGCGACGCCGGGTTCGCGGTCGGCGCGCTGCTGTCGGGCCTGATCGCCGACGCGTTCGGCCTCGCCGCCGCGATCTGGGTCGTCGCCGCGGTCACGGCGGCGTCGGGCCTGCTCGTCACGATCCGAATGTACGAAACGCGCGCTTCCGCGTAGCGGCGGGCCGGCGATCCCGGTATCGGAGTCGCCTCACCGTGCCGGCTGGCTCGCGGCCGAGATCTCGTCGAAGGTCGCTTCCGCGCGCTGGGACATCTGTTGGGCTTCGGCGGGAGAGTCGGCGATCGCGGTCAGGCCGAGGCGGCCGGCGACGGCGACGGCCGAGATGAGATGGAACGCATAGCCGGTGCAACGCTCGACGTCCCAGCCCAGGTCTCGCTCTTCGATCGTGTCGAGCACGTCGTCGGGCGTCAGGCGCTTGTATGCCTCGGATTCGAGATGGTCGGAGGCGACGTAGAACTTTCGCCGTCCGTCCGAGCCGGTGAAGGTTCCGGTTTCGGCGTCGTACGTGCCGTCACACAGCGCCGACAAGGTCAGGAACGGATGCGTCGTGCCGCCGTTGCGCAGGTTGATCTCGATCGCATTGACGTCCCACATGCCACCGCCGTTGCGCGTGCACACAAAGTCGATGCCGAACCGGCCGAGCGCGCCGGCATCGGCCAGACGGGACGCGATCGCCAGCGCATGCCGCGCGATCTCGGCCGCGTAGCCGGGATCGGCGGGGAACCGCGCGCCGAGGAACATCTGACCGGTCGCGCCGCCCAGGATCTGATCGTGCGTGCTGAGGACCTCGGCGACGCCGTCGGGTGCGATGCGGATCTGCACGCTCGGGCTGGTGACCTCTTCGCCGGCGAGCCGCTCCTCGACGATCCCGCCGGTCCGCGCGAGCTGATCGAAGAACGCGTCGCGGCTGCCGTCGGGGTCGTCGAGCGCGACCGCGCGCACGCGCTTCTCAACCACGGCGCGATCGTCGGCGCCGCGCAGATCAAGGACCCCGTTGCCGATCCCGCCTGCGGCTTCGTTGACCTTGACCATCACCGCCGCGACGTCGGGCTTGCGGGAACGGATCTGCGCGATGGCCTCCACGACATCGCCGATCGAATGCACGTCCTCGACGCCCGCGGGATGCGGCACGCCGGCTTCGGCGAACATGCGGCGCGATCCGCTCTTGGTTCCCATCCACGATAGGTCCGGGTCGGTGCCGTAGATCGGAATGCCCAGCCGCACCGCCAGCTCGCGCTCACGCGGACCGACCGAGAACGGGACGATGTAGGCCCAGTCGGGATCGGGAATGTGCGAGCGGATCCGCTCGATCGTCAGCGGACGGTCGAGCAGCTTTTGCGTGAGCGGGCCCGGTCCGCCGTCGCTGACGCTTACGGGAACGAATCGGTCCCACGAGCTCGGACGGATCAGCTTCGGCATCAACCCGAAGTAGTACTGCGCGAGCTGCGGGAGCAGCGGCTGCGAGGTTACGTGGATCACGCGTCCGGCCGGCTGCCGAAGCAGCAACAGCACCAGCGCCAGGTAGCGTTCTTCATAGGCGGACACCACCGGCAGCAGGTGCGGCGGCAGCTCGAGGTTGATCGAATGGACGATCACGACCGTGCGCGGAATCGGCTGCGCGCGCACCGTCAACGTTGGCCACAAGTCCGAGAACTTCCGCTGCAGCTCGCGGAAGCGCTCCACCGTCGCCGGATCGGCCATAGCGGTGCAAGCCTACGTGCCGCCGACCTGTCTAAGCCAGGGCTAACGGGTGAATAACGCGGTGCAGTCGATCGCCAGGCCCGGAAGCTTGTCGAAGCTGAGCGTCTCTCCGGGCTCGAGGATCGCGGGCTTGCCGTATCCTTCGGCTAGACGGACGCCCCGCCGGCCGAGGCCAGATGGTTGGCGAACGCGAGAAACAGCCGTCCCGATAAGACCTGATGCCGAGTGTATGGCGACGGGCTCACGATCAGCTCGCCTTCGATGAGCTCGCGGCGCAGACCGTCGTCCGGAAACGACAGCAGGTCGTCGTAGGTGAGCAGCCTGTGCTCCGGCATGGATCCGATCGTACTCTTCGCGCCCCCGGATGCGAAAGGGATCATGCCGTCCGGCGGCTCTTCGTGAAACGAGCCGCGTGGCCAGACGCGCGTTTACGCGTTGGCTTCGCCGGGCTGGGCGAGGAATTCGGCCGACATCTCGTAGGCGCGGTCGATCAGCTCGGTGGAGTGGCTGGGATCGTTGTAGCGGATGGCTCCGACGTCGAACGTCGGCATCATCACGAACTCGGCCTCGTTCTTCAGACGCTCTTTGTCCAGTTCGAAGCGCACGGCGCGCGAGTGGGCGAACGACTGGATCAAAACGTCGATCGGACGGCGCACGTCGCGGGGACGCGCGTTGGGCGCCCCGCACGTCAGCACATAGATACGGCGCGCTCCTAGCGCCGCGGCGCGGCTGATCGGAATGTTGTTGACCACGCCGCCGTCCACATAAAGGTTTCCGTCGATCGACACCGGCGGGTAAACGCCGGGCAGCGCAGTGGACGCCAGGATCGCGCGCGCCAGCGGCCCGCTGTCGAACCAGCGCTCCTCGCCGTCCGCCAGGCCGGCGGCGCACACGTGCAGCGGCAGCGACAGGCTTTCGAACGTGTGCGCGGGGAGCATGTCGATCAGGCGGCGGATGCCGTCGTTGGGATGGATGTGGTCGCCGCGCGCCACGATGTTCCAAACGCGAGCGACGCGGCTTCCGGGAAAGATGTCTTCGGCGCGCAGGCCGGTCCAGATTTCGGTGAGCTTGTCGATCGCGTCGGCGCTCGGGTCGGTGGCGATCATGGCGCCGTTGATGGATCCGACCGAGGTGCCGACCACGACGTCGGGCGTGATGCCGGCTTCGATCAGCGCGCGGAGCTGGCCGACCTGGACCGCCCCGAGCACGCCGCCGCCGGACAAAACGAACGCGGTCCGCGGCCCGTTCCATCGCTCCTTGGCGCGATCGGCGGCGCGCCGCTCACGGCGGCGGGACACTCGCTCGATCCAGGACATGGTCACCTCGGCGACGAAACGGCGTTCTGATATCCCTAACGATCTCGGCGGCTTCAGGTTGCCGATGAAGAGGCCGCCCGAAATGTTTAGTTCGCCGTGAGCACCCGCTCGACCTCCCAACGTGAGGATTCTTCGCTGGAGGCCAGACGGATGCGCACGCCACCCGCGCGCACGACGAAGATCTGACGGCGCGAGCCGTCGAGGCGTTCCTCGATGGCGCGCCAGTCGATCGACTCGACCGGATATTCCTTGCCGCCGACGACGATGACGCGCGGCTCTTCGTCGGCGCGATGACCCGCATAGGAGCGCACGGTCACCAGCTCGCCGACCTCGAAC
>DATLFO010000350.1:0-19920 GCA_035541035.1 Actinomycetota bacterium | reverse complement strand
GTGCGTGGCGGTGCGGACGATCTCCGGCTTCTGAGCGACCTGGACCTTGAGGCCGAGCGCGTCGACCGTCAGGTTGAGCAGGTTCGTCAGCTCGACCGGCATCTGGATCGTCTTGCCGAGCACCTGCAGCGAGCCGGTGTTGAGGTTGACGACGTTGCCGCCGACCTTCAGACCAACGATGCGCTGGATGCCCGAGGCGACCGCGCCGGCAGCCGTGCCGTCGATCGACGCGTACGACTCGATGTTGATCGCGTCCAGGTGAATGAACCCACCCAGCAGGTCAACGTTCGCGAGGCGAGTGATGCCCTTGGCGAAGCGGTTGACGCCGTTGAAGCCGGTCTCGCTGATCGACTCGATGACGCCGACGTTGACGAGCGGCTTGTTGAGCAGGTCCTTGATCTTCGGGACCGTCAGGTCCACGTCCAGACCCGAGCCCTTGAGCGTCTGCTCCACGCCGTCCAGCAGACCGTTCAGCTGGCCGATGAGCCCGGGCGTGTTGCCCGAGCCGTCGAGCAGGTCGGTGACCGGCTTGAGCAGGTCCGCGATCGCGCCCTCGCTCAGGACCGCCGCCAGGTCGACCTTGATGCCGAGCAGACGCGCTTCGGACTTGGTGGCCACGAGACGGCCCGAACGCTTGGCCTTGGAAAGAACCTCACCGACGCCGATCTTGACCGGGCCGATCTCGACTGCCGCGAGGGCGTCCTTCTTCATGTCCTCGACGCCGTCCTGCGACGCCATCGACACGCTCGAGGAAACCTCGGGCAGCTTGTCCTTCTGGTAGCCCACCAGACGCGAGACCTGGAGGATGACCGGGTCGAGGGTTCCGAAGAACACCTGACCGAGGGCCGAACCCTTGGAGGTCGTCGAGGTGACGTCCGCGGTGGCGTTCGAGAACGAAATCCGCTCGGAGATCGTGTTCCCCTTCACGCCGGCGTTGCCGAGGATGCCGGCGACCACGTCACCGAGCGGGAGAGACACGGAAAGACTGAGCGTGGTGCCGCTCGCCTGGGCGTTGTAGGTGTCGACGCTTGCTGCGCCTGCACCCGGCCCGGCGACGACAACCGTCGCTACAGCCAGTGATAGGACTGCCGCCGCACGGCGAGTCCAGCTAACCCCGTTGCGCATGTTGCCCCCTCCTGTAGAGGCCCAACCACGAACCCGAATCAGGTCCGCCCGCCGTCAGCGCCTACATGTTTCGAGGTCAGAGAGAGCTGTCCCTGCGGGACAATTTCGGGCATTCAAGTGCGTCCGCACACACCTCCCGCCCACCCTGTCTGACCTCGCGGACTCCGTTGTCCCCAGCCGGACCCCGGACGCCGCTCGCTGCCGACAAGCGTTCCTGCCTTGCACAGTCCTCAACGAAGAAACTGCTGCCAGGTGACGGGAGTATGCCTGGTTTTCTGACCTTTGGCTAGCCGTACGGGGTTCGCTGACGGCAATCCGGACATGGGCCCCATGAGCCGCATGGGTGATTGCTCCGGGATCCTGAACAGCGGGATGCTCTCAATATGGGCAAGCAAGTCGTCCCATATAGGGAGGAACTGGGCGGCAGCGATCACCTGTCTCAGGTGTGGCGCAGCCGCGGAAGGGTTCGGACCGGGCGCCGCGGGCTTTCGCGACGCCGAAAAAAATCCGGGCTAGAGGCCGACCGTCGGGGTCGGAAGCGGCACCACCGAGGGCGTACCGCCCGGAAGACCCAGACCGTCCAAGATGTCGTTGACCGCGTCTACCACGTCGTTGACCGGGTCGTCGGCGTCGGTTCCCGGCACCAGATCCGTTCCCGGGCTCGACGGTTGCGGGGCCGGAGAGCCCGTGCCGGTGGGCGTCGGGGACGGCTCCTCGCCGGCGCGAGGCTCACGGTCCTGGACTCCGGCCGGATGGCCCGCGGGAGCGGCGCACGAGCAGGGAAGCCCGGACGTGGATCCGGCGGGAGCGATCTCGAGCGGGTTTCCCGGGCACGGGCATCCTTCGATGATGTCACCGATTCGGTCGCCGAGCAGAACCAGGGTCGCGAGCGAGTCGCGTGCGGCCGGCCGTGCGCCCGGCGGCACGTCGATCAGGACGGCCTCCAAGCGCGATCGCTGAGCCGCGGTAAAGGATGCGAGCGTCTCGAGCGGGACGAGCCCGGCTCCGAGGCGGCTCGCTTCGACCAGCAGCTCGGAGGCTTCGATGGTGGCGTGGTCCATGTCGCCGAATGTCGCGACGTACAACGATGCCTCGTCGTTGCCGGCCGCGGCCAGGCTGCGGATCTCGTCGAGGCGGGTGCGTGCCGCGTCGAGCTTGGCGTTGCCGCGTGCGAGCGGGCCGCGCGTAACCGACAGCTGCGCCGACTCGGTGAAGCGCTTGAGACCGTAGTTCCACTGGCCGGGCAGCGCATCGTGCGCGCTCGCGAACGCGGCCGAGGTCCCGCCGAGCATGAGGGCGGCCATGCCGGTCGCGGCAACCACGCGCAGCGAGCGGCGCCAGGAGTCGTTCTTCGCCTGCATCCAGATCGCCGCGCGCGTCCGCCAGGAAACGCGAGCGGCTTTCTCGGCCTCGGCGACGACGGCGATGTCCGCGGTGAGCTTGTCTCGCAGGGCCGAGGCGAACGCAGGATCGAGGGTGGAAGCGGGACGCGCTCGTTCGATGGCAGCGACCAGGGACTTCATGCGGTCCGCCTTGATGTCGTGCGGCACTTGCGCGCCCTCGAGCATCCTGGCGAAGGCTTCTTCGTCGAACCGGTTGTTGCTCATGGCTTCCGTCCCTCTGCGTAGACCGTCCCTCACGGTGCGCAACGAGTCATTGCCCGCTTTGGACACGAAGTCCGGCGGGTGGTCTTTCACGTGATTCGTAAGGACTAGTCATCGTTCCATGCCTTCCTCGACGACGACCAGCTTGTAGAGAGCCTTCACGGCCCGGTACTGCAAGGCTTTGATTGCTCCGTCGCTCTTGCCCATGGCGGCGGCGGCCTCGTTGACGCTGTATCCCTGAAGGAATCGCCAGTAGATCACCTCTTGCTGCTCGTCGCCGAGCCGCGAGATGGCCTTGTAGAGGTCGTTGTGCGAGATGCGGGACAGCGCTTCGTCCTCCGCATCCACGACCTCGTCGCCGACGCCGCCGGCCTGCGGCGCCTCGAAGCCCACGGATTCCAAGCGGTGGCGGCCGCTCTTGAAGTGATCGAGCACCAGATTTCGGGCGATCGTGAGGAACCAGGCGCCGATGTCCCGGCCCTGCCACGTGAAGCCCTTGATCTTGCGCAGGGCGCGAAGGAACACCTCGCTGGTGATGTCTTCGGCCAGCGCGGAGTCGCCCCCGACGCGGTAGACGATGAAGCGGTACACGCGCTCGACATACCGGTCGTAAAGGGACGCGAAAGCTTCGTGATCCCCGTCGCGTGCCCGGTCGACGAGTGCGATGACGTCTTCATCGCCGGCCGCGCCGATTGCTTCGGATGTTGGGTTCTCTGCAACGGCATGTTCGGCCACGATGATCTCCTCGCCGTGTCTATCGACCGCGGCGAGGGCAGAGTTGACCCGAGAGGAAGGAGGCATTGTCGTCGCTCTTTCGTGCTACTACCGATTCGTAATCAACTGCACCGCTACCGCGGTAAGCAGCGTTACGAGAAGCACCACGAGCGTCGCCGCCGTCCATCCACGCATGTCGTGAGCGACGGTAGCGCACGTGAGGCCTGCTCGCACCTTGCCGCGAACCTCGGACGAGCTCCGCGGTCGGTCCGCATCGCCCGTCGCAGAGTCAGAACGACGCCGCGCCCCGTCTGCGACAGCCGGGCGGGCTCGGCTTCGATTCGGGAGGCCGGGCAGGCCCAGGCCGGCGGGCAATACCGGGAAAACGGAACTTTGAAGCGAGCCGCCTCGCCGGCGAAGGAAACCCTTCGCCGGCCGCGTAGTTAGGAAAGTGAGGGCAGCGCCCAAAGTGTTGCCGTCCGAGGAATGAAGCCGGCATCGGAAATTGGCTCGGGCGAGGGATGAAGGGCGAGGCAACTGCGCGGCCCTCGATTCACTGCTTCGCTTCACCGGCCGTTTCATCGGAAGCGGTTTTGATCCACAGGCTTCTCCACCATCGAGAAGGCGGGCCCGACGGCCCGCCTTCTTGAAGGTCCGGGCGAGGGATCGCTTCGGTGGGTGTCTAGGCCGGCTGGCCTTCGATGACGCCCAGGCACAGCGCGCTGATCTCTCGCTCGAGCGTCTCGAGGCCTTCGACCTTGCCGACGCACACCGATACGCCCGCGTCCCGTGCCTCGGCCTGCAGGAGGTCGTCGAGGTATGCGGTGTAGAGGATCACGGGAACGTCCGGATGGGTCGAACGGATCCGCCGGGTCGTGGTGAGCCCGTCTTGTCCGGGCATCTTGTAATCCATCACGACGATGTGCGGATCGGCGGCCGCGACCATCGCGATGGCCTCCGGGCCGCTGGATGCCTTGCCGACGACGTCGAAGCCATCGAGCTCCAGCATCGATGCGAGCATTTCGCGGACGTGATCGGTGTCGTCCACGATCATCACACGGACCGTCATCGTTTTCTCCGCTCCGAATACTTGTCTGCTGATGAATCGTCCACGCTCGTCCTCCTCTTGAGCGCCCGGGACGGCAGGACCGTTGCAAAACCGGCATAGCGGTCGAGAAAAGCTTCTGCGGCGCGACGCGGATCAGGATTCCGCGGGCGCTCCGAGGCGCTCCGCGATGTAATCCCGTTGCTCCTTCAGCACCGAGCGCAGCTTGGCCGGCTGGCCGGCCCACGGACGCACGTCCAGCTCCAGGGTAATCGTTCCGGAGTAGCCGCTGCGACCGAGCCGCTCCAGAAACGAGCCGATCGGAAGGACGCCCTGGGTGAGCGGAGAATGCGAGTCGCGACCCGTCCCGAGGTTGTTCGACAGATGGATGTGCACGATGCGGTCGGCGAGCTCCTCGTAGGCCGTCACGATGTCGATGCCCGTCACCGCCAGATGCGAGGTGTCGAGCACGACCTTGGAGTACTTCTTCATGTCCTCGATGCCGGTCGTCCGGTGGAAGGCGACCCCGCGCCCGCGGATCCACACGGGAAACATGTTCTCCATCGCGATGGTGACCTCTTCCTTGTCGTTGAAACCCTGAAGCTCCTCATCGCACCATCGGGCATACGAGGTCTGCCAGCGGTAGGGCGGGTGCACCACGACGAGATCGGATCCCATCCGTTGCGCGAGGTCTGCCGAGCGCTTGATCTTCTCGAGCGGGTCGGTCGTGAAGACGCGACGGGTCAGGAGCAGAAACGGAGCATGCACCGCGGGAACGGAAAGGCCGAAGTCCTCGGCGATGGCCTTGACCCGCTCGGGCGTCTGCGTCTCGGGCTCGGAGGTGACCATCAGCTCCACGCCCTCGAACCCGGCGCGGCTGATCGCTTCGAATGCCTGACCGAGCGGGAGCATGTAGAAAGGCCCGGTCGAGCACATGATCGTCGGTGCGGGCAAGAGGGCTCCTTTAGGGGAATCGGCCGACCGCGGCCATTGTAGGGAACGCGCGGGCATTCGGGGGCTACAATCGTTCCATGGACGAGCGCCGCCCTAAGGCGTCCACGACCTCAACGGCGCTTGCGGAAGGCGCGCTTGCTCCACGGGACATCCCCCCACCGACGCGCCGGCCCGAGCCGCACGGGGTTCGCCGCCGCCTGCCCGTCCGCGTGCTGCGCCGCCTCGGACGGATGCGCAAATGGAAGCTCGTCCTGCTCACCGGCCTGACGATCTTCGCGGTGGGATCGTCGGTCATCTACTTCGGCCCGGCCTCGCTTTCGGCCGCGCCGCCCCTCCAGAACGCGACCTTGCTCGACATCGACGGACGGCCGCTCGCGGAGCTTCGGCCCGAGCAGAACCGAGTCGTGGTCGGCATCGACGAGATACCCGAGGTGGTGCAGGAGGCCTTCGTGGCGGTCGAAGACGAACGGTTCTGGAGCCATTGGGGCGTGGATCCGATCGCGATCGCCCGCGCCCTGTTCGCCAACGCCCAAGGCGACCGCGAAGGCGCGAGCACCATCACCCAGCAGTACGTCAAGAACACCTTCGTCGGCAACGAGCGAACGATCTGGCGAAAGATCCGGGAGGCAATCACCGCGATCCGCGTCGACCGCAAGTTCTCCAAGGAGAAGATCCTCGCCGCGTATCTGAACTCGATCTATCTGGGCAACGGCGCGTACGGCGTCATGGCCGCGTCGCGTCTGTACTTCGGCCACGACATCAACCAGGCGACGCTGGAGGAGGCGGCACTTCTGGCCGGGATCACCGCTTCACCGGGCCGGTTCGATCCGCGAAAGAACCCCGACGGCGCCAAGGTCCGGCGCAACTACGTCCTGGAACGGATGCGCATCCTCGGGATGATCACGCCCGAGGAGGAGACGTTCGCGGCCGCCATGCCGATCGACATCGCGCCGCCGGTCAAGCAGGTCGCGATCGCGCCGTCGTTCGTGGACTGGGCACGCAAGGTTCTGGAGGGGGAGTTCGGTGAGGACGTGCTGTATCGCGGCGGCCTCCGCGTAACGACCTCGCTCGACCTCGACGTGCAGCGTGCGGCGGAGGAGGCGATCGCCGAGCTGCTCGACGAGCCGGGCGATCCCGAGGCGGCCGTCGTGGTCATCGACGTCGAGACGGGCGGCGTGCGCGCGATGGTCGGCGGCCGCGGCAAGCGACTGGGCGACCTCAATCTCGCCGTGCAAGGTCTTCGTCAGGCCGGATCGGCTTTCAAGCCCTTCGTTCTGGCGGCCGGACTCAAGCAGGGAAAGACGCTCGACGACCGCTACTCGGCGCCCGGGTCGATGCGGCTGCGCCTGGACAACGGCACCGTGTGGAAGGTCGGCAACTACGACCGCCGCGGATACGGCCGCCCCACGCTCAAACGCGCGCTGGCCTACAGCGTCAACACCGTCTTCGCGCAACTGATCCGCGACGTGGGCGCGTCCAACGTGGCCAAGCTCGCCAAGGCGACCGGCGTTTCCGCGTCGCTGCGCGCGGTCGAGTCGCTCGCCCTCGGCACGTCGGAGGTCACGGCGATGGACCTGGCGACCGGCTATGCCACCTTCGCGCGTGAAGGCACCTATCTCAGGACCACCGCCTTGACCGAGGTGAAGAACCGCGAGGGCGACATGCTCTATCGGAATCGCAAGGCCGGTGACCGAAGCGGCCGGCGCGCCGTCACCTTCGACGTCGCCTCCGACGTGCTCGACGCCATGAAGGAGGTGGTGCGCATCGGGACCGGACGCAAGGCGCGCATCCCCGATTACGTGACCTGGGGCAAGACCGGCACCACGGAAGACTTCGCCGACGCCTGGTTCGTCGGCGGCGCCGGAAGCGCGGTCGCGGCCGTGTGGGTCGGCCATCCCCAGGGCCGCGTGCCCATGAGAGGCGTGCACGGGATCAACGTCGTCGGCTCGTCGTTCCCGCTCCAGATCTGGAAGCGCACGATGGAAACGCTGCTTGAGAAGTACAAGCCGGACGACCGGGAGTTCCGCCGGCCGTCCGAGTCGGCGCGCCCGCGCGTCGTCGCGACGCCCACCGAAGAGCCGTCCGAGGAGCCGAGCGAAGTGCCGTCCGAGGACCCGAGCGACCCCGGCGGGCCGCTGCCGCTGCCGACCATCCTCCGGCCGACGCCGCCGGCCCGGCCCGGGTAGACGCCGGATCGGCGAACGGTCCGGCGTCGAGCGCCGGACCGTCGCAAAGAGTGAGCCCCCGGGTCAGGGGGTGTCCCGAGGGCTCGAGGGTGCGTCCGCGGCATGAGCCCGGACGCGGCCCCGGTGGCTACGAATCCATTCGGATCATCCGCACCAGCATGTCGACCGTGCGCACCGGAGGCGCGACCGGGACCGCGACCGGAGCGGGAGCGACGGGAGCGCTCGCCGCCGCGGCCGGCTTGGACGCGGGCTTCGTCGTGGTGCTGCGCGGACTCGTTGCGGTGCTGCGCGGCTTCGAGATGGTGCTGCTCTTGCTGGTCGTGGTGGACGACGGCTTCTTCGCCGTGGTCGATCCGCTCGAGCTCGAGCGAAGCGCGAACACCACCGTCACGTAGATGGTGCCGTCCTTGACCACGACGCCGACACCGAACTGGTTGTACTCGCCGTCGAGGATGTTGGCGCGGTGACCCGGCGAGTTCATGAACGCGTCCATCAGATCGGGCACGCTCGGGCCCATGCCGACGTTCTCGCCGACGACCTGCCAGTTCTTCACTTCCGAGGTCAGGTTGGGGTTGTGCCAGATCCGGCCTTCGGAGGCCATCCGGCCGGAGTGACGCCGGGCGATGTCAACGAGATCGCCGTAGACGGCCAGCGCCTTGCGTCCGTGAGACGCGCGGATCGAGTTGTGGCGCGAGGCGAAGTCGTTCTCGTAGGAGGAAAGCGCCGCGGCCGGCGAGGCGGTGACGAACAAGACTCCTGCCGTCATGCAGACGGCGACGAACACAGCTATGGATCGCTTCATACCTCTCGAGCCCCCTGTCGGTTAGCTCGAGCACCGCGGCCCGTCCACTGCAGGTTTTCCCCCCTGCGCCTTATCGGACGGGCGACCGGTGAAGCGATCGCACCGTTCCTTTCGGCAACCCGGCTGACCTTCGCTGACGCGTGTCGGTCCCGTGGCTTTGCGTCCTCGCCTCCCGGCGAGTTTGCCCTTGTCGTGGATTACGGCCCGTGCTCGGTTGTCAATGTGTCACTGAGAGTATCGGGACCGTCCGCAGGCCCCTTGAGCGGAATTTGCGCCCCGAAACTGGACGGGACGGGCTAAAGACCGCCTAGACTTTTCGAAGCAGATGGACGCTCGCACCGTTCGCCTCGACGTACGCACGGCTCCGATCGTGCTGGATTGCGACGTCGTGGTGTGCGGCGGCGGGTCGGCCGGACTGGCCGCGGCGATCGCCGCCGCCCGGGCCGGCGCGCGGGTCGCGCTGATCGAGCGCTATGGATTCTTCGGCGGTAATGCGGTCGCCGCATACGTCGGAACGATATGCGGCTTGTACGTGCGAGACGGCGACGAGCATCGCGACCTCTACGACGGATTCCCTAGGGAGTGGGCGGAACGCCTGAAAACAACGGGTTCCGCATTCGGTCCCGTTCCGTACAAGGAAACCGCCGTTCTGCTGTACGTACCCTGGGCCTATAAGCGTCTCGCCGACGAGATGGTGCGTGCCGAGCCGAACATCACTCCGCTTTTGCACGCGACCGTGACCGAAGTGGTGCGATCCGGACGGATCATCGACGCGGTCGTCGTCGGATCGAAGCGCGGGCCGCTGGCGATCACCGCCGCGGTGTTCGTGGACGCCTCCGGCGACGCGGACCTTGCCTTCCACGCGGGTTGTGCAACCGAGACCGGCGGCCCCGGCCAGCGTCAGTTCCCCTCGATGCAGTTCCTGATGGAGAACGTGGACGTGCAAGCCGCCTACGCGGCGGGATTGGACAAGCTGAACGAACTGTTGTCAACGATCGGACAAACGCCCGAATGGAACCTGTCACGTTCGGGAGGTGCCGTTCTTCCCACGTTCCGTCATGGGGAGGCAATCGGGGCGATGACCCGCGTGTCCGTCGAGGGGCGCTCGCCCGATATGACCGATCCGTTCGAGGCCGCCGTGGCCGAGATGAACGGGCGGGACGAGGCCGAGAAGGCGGCCCGCTTCCTGATCGCGCACATGCCCGGCTTCGCGAACGCCTTCATCGCCGACACCCCGCCTCAGCTCGGCATCCGGGAGACCCGCCGCGGGGTCGGGGACTACGTGCTCACCGGCGAGGACGTCCTGTCGGCCGCCCCGTTCGACGACGCCGTCGCCGCCGGCGCCTGGCCGCAGGAGTTCCACGTCGCCGGCAAAGGAACCGAGTACGTCTGGCTCGAGCCGGGCGCGTCGTATCAGGTCCCGTATCGCGCGCTGCTCGCGCGGGACGCCGACAACCTGCTGCTGGCCGGCCGCTGCATCAGCGCGACCCACGAGGCGCTGGCCTCCAGCCGGGTGATCGCGCCGAGCATGGCTCAAGGCGAGGCCGCGGGGCGGGCCGCGGCGCTGGCCGCGCGGAACGGCACCGCGCTCCGCAACCTCGACGCTCGCGACATCGCCAACGCATGAAATCGCCCGAGTCGGGCACCCCCGATTAGGATTCCGCCCTGTATGAATGCCTCCGATTTTGTGCGCGCGACGGCTCAGCGCCTGCCCGACAAGCCGGCCGTGCTGTTCCAGGATCTGTCGATCACCTATCGCGAGCTCGACGAGGAGATCGACGCAGTTGCGGCCGGACTGGCCTCGCTCGGGGTCCGGCCGGGCGACCGGGTCGCGGTGCTCGTTCACAACGTGCCGCCGTTCATTACCGCCTACTACGGCGTGATGCGCGCCGGCGCGGTCATGGTCCCGATCAACGTGATGTTCACCGGCGAGGAGATCGCCCACATCCTGACCGACTCCGAGGCCCGCGTGGTCATCGCGGCCGAGCCGTTCGCCCCCTTGGTGGACGGCGTGCGCCACACCGCGCAGATGCTCGAGCATCTGGTCGTGACCGGCCCGCGCGCGCCGATGGGCGCGCTGACCTGGGGGCAGTTCACGACGCGCAGCGCCACGCCGCCCAAGGTCGATACCAAGCCGGGGGACCTGGCGGTCCTGGGCTACACCAGCGGCACGACCGGCAAGCCCAAGGGCGCGATGCTCACGCATGGCAACCTGCTGGCGAACCTGGATCAGATGAGCCGGGTGCCGCTGCTGCAGGAAGCCGAGACCGACGTGGTGCTGCTCGTGCTTCCGCTGTTCCACATCTATGCGCTGAACGTCATCCTGGGTCTGACGCTCAAGGTCGGCGCGACGGCCGTCCTGATGGAACGCTTCGACTCGGTCGGCTCGCTGGAGGCGATCGAAAAGCACAAGGTAACCATCCTGTTCGGCGCACCGCCGATGTTCATCGCCTGGGTCAATACGCCCGGCGTCGAGCGTGCCGACCTGTCGAGCGTGCGCGTCGCGGTCAGCGGCGCTGCCGCGCTTCCCGCCCAGGTCTTTGAGGACTTCAAGCGTAAGACCGGCGTGACGATCTGGGAGGGCTACGGTCTGACCGAGACCGCGCCCGGTGTGACCAGCAACGCGATGGGCGACGTCGCCAAGGCCGGCTCGATCGGCAAGGCCTTGCCGGGCGTCGAGGTCCGCATCATCGACGAGGACGGAGAGGACGTCGAAGAGGGCGACCCGGGAGAGATCGCGGTGCGCGGCACGAATGTCTTCGGTGGGTACTGGAGGCAGCCCGAAGAGTCCAAAGGCGTGTTCACCGAGGACGGCTGGTTCCGCACCGGCGACATCGGCTACGCGGATCAGGACGGCTACATCTTCCTGATCGACCGCAAGAAGGATCTGGTCATCGTCTCGGGCTTCAACGTCTATCCGCGCGAGATCGAAAACGTCCTGTACCGCCATCCCAAGGTCGCCGAGTGCGCGGCCATCGGCATCCCGCATCCGTACACGGGCGAGGCGGTGAAAGCTTTGGTCGTGCTCAAGGAGGGCGAACTCGCGAGCGAAGAGGAGCTGCTCGATTTCTGCCGCCGGTCGCTCGCGCGCTTCAAGCTGCCCGAAGTGATCGAGTTCGTGCGGGAGCTGCCGCACCTGCCCACGGGCAAGGTCGCCAAGCGCACGTTGCGCGCCCGCGAGAGCTAGATGATCGTCTTTCCCCTGATCGCCGCGCTGATCTCTGCCGTCTTCTCGTTCGCGCTCTTCCGGCAGTACCGGTCGCGCAAACGACTGTCGCAGCTGGCCTGGGGGGTCGCGCTGGCGCAGTACGCGATCGCCTCGGTCGCGGTCGCGGCCGGCATCGGTGGTGGCTGGGACCCGACGTTGTACCGCGTGTATTGGGTCTTCGGAGCGATGCTCAACGTCCCGTGGCTGGCGCTGGGGTCGATCGCGCTTTTGAACAAGCGAGCCATCACGCTCGCCTCGCTCCTGATGGTCGTCGTCGGGACGATCTGGGGCTTCGTCGCCGTCTGGTCGTCTTCGGTAGAGGCACAAGCGCTTCGGACCGAGCAGATTCCGAAAGGCAGCGAAGTCTGGTGCCCCGATCCCGGTTGGAGAAAGATCATCGAGCCGTGCGAGCCCGCGCGGGGGCTGGCACGGACGTACTCCTTGCCGTCGTTCGCGATCGTGGTGGGGATCGCGGCGGTCTCGGGTCGCAAACGCGACGGGGTCCGCCCGCCCCGTGACCGCATCCGGGGCAACTGGATCATCGCCGCCGGGGTGACGCTGAACGCGTTCGCCGGCTTCGCGCTGATCGGCAAGGGACGCGGCGGCCCGTTCTCGGTGGTGCTCGCGCTGAGCGTCACGGTGATGTTCGTCGGCTTCGTGCTCGCATCGCGGACACCCAGGAACGTCGTGCTCTACGTCACCCCGGATTGTCACTTGTGCGAGGAGCCGCGGCGGGTGCTCCGGGCGATGCGAATCCCGTTCCAAGAGGTTGATGCCGCCGGCGACCCCGACCGTTTCATCCGGACCCCGATCCTCGAGGTGGACGGTTCCGAGCGAGCCGAGGGGCCGATGGATGCCGCCGCCGTGCGCCGCGCGCTTCGCAAGCGCGCTTAGTCGGCGGCCAGCAACGCAAGCACCCGCGTTTCCGCAGGTCAGGGGGCGTGCCAGCGCATCGATAGTTTGAGAATGTGCTCACAAGCGTTTACAGTGGAGGCGTTCCGGAGGCCGCTTTCGCATGAGAGAACGCTCAATCCCCGAAGCCACCGTCGCCCGGCTGCCCCTGTATCTGCGCAGCCTGGTGGACATGCATGAGCGCGGCATGGCAACGATCTCCAGCGAGGGCCTGGCCGAGGCGGCCGGGGTGAACTCGGCCAAGGTCCGCAAAGACCTGTCCTATCTGGGCTCCTACGGCACGCGCGGTGTCGGCTACGACGTCGAGTATCTGATCTACCAGATCTCGCGCGAGCTCGGCCTGACCCAGGACTGGAACTGCGTGATCGTCGGTGTCGGTAACCTCGGCCACGCGCTCGCCAACTACCGCGGCTTCTCGGCGCGTGGGTTCCGTATCGTCGCGCTCGTGGACGCCGACGACCGCAAGATCGGCGAAAAGATCGGCGATCTCGCCATCGAGCACTTCGAAGACCTCGAACGAATCGCAAAGGAACGTCAGGTGTCGATCGGCATCATTGCCACGCCGGCTCCGGCTGCGCAGGATGCCGCGGAGCGTCTCGTGTCGGCCGGCGTGAAGAGCATCTTGAACTTCGCGCCGGCCGTCATCCAAGTCCCCGACGACGTGTCGCTTCGCAAGGTGGACCTGTCGATCGAGCTTCAGATCCTGTCGTTCTACGAGCAGCGCAAGTCCGCGCTGGAAAGCGTCGGCGCGCCCCGCAAGCTCACCGGCAGCGCCGCCAAGTCCACCCGCCCTTAGTCATCGACGGCTGCGGGGTTTCCCGCGTAAGGGCTCGGCCGGAACCATGACGCGAGAGCCGCACCAAGCCGGGGGCGCCCTCGACGCGAAGCCGCCCATCGCGCCGGGCCGCTGCGACCGTCGTGCGGCGCAGGTGTCCGGCGCGCCGGCCGGACAAAATTAGTTCAAATTCTTCTCGGAAGCGGCCACATCCGCGCCCTGCTGGTGCGAGAATCGGCACGAGTCGCGCAGCCGAGCGAGGGGAGACAATCGTGCCGCGAAGCGTGTTGAGAATCGGGACGCGGGCCAGCGCCGTGGCGCTAGCCCAGGCCGAGTCGGTGCGCCGCGCCGTCCAGCAGATCATCACGCGCCGGAACTTCGAGCTGGTGCCGGTTACCAACGACGCCGACGAGGCCGGGGAGCCGGGCGGCCGCGGGCAGGTGATCGCCGAGATCCGCAAGGGGATCGCCGACAACAAGATCGACCTTGCCGTGCACAATGCCTCGGATCTGCCGGTGACCGGGCCCGCCCAGGTGGCGCTGTCGGCGATCACCGAACGCATCGACCCGCGCGAGGCGCTCGTGACTCGCCGCGGCTCGGGCCTGAACTCGCTCAAGCCAGGCACGCGGGTCGGCGTTACCTCGGCGCTGCGGGCCGCGCAGGTTCTGGCGATGCGCCGCGGCCTCACGCCGGTGCGGATCGGCGGGGCGCTCGACATCCGGCTGCGCGCGCTCACCGCCGGCGAGATCGAAGCGCTCGTGCTGCCCATCGCGGGCCTGAAGCGGCTCGGCAGGGAAAGCCGCGCGGTCGAGATCCTGCCGATCGATATGGTCATGCCTCCGGCCGGCCAAGGGTTTTTGGCGGTCGAGTGCCGCATCAACGACAAGGACATGCGCGCCGCGCTCGGCCAGGTCCAGCACGAGCTGTCCCGCCGGGCCTTCGACGCCGAGCGCACCTTCTTCCTGGAGATGGGCGGCGACCACGAGGCGCCCGTCGCCGCGATCGCCAAGCTCGACGGTCCGATGGTCAAGCTGCGCGGCATCGTGTGTTCGCCGGACGGCGGCCGCATCATCCGCGAGATCGAGATCGGCGACGATCCGGTCAAGGTCGGACAGTCGCTCGCGGACCGCATGATGCACGCCGGAGCGGCCGAGCTCCTCGCCATGGAGCCGCTCGATTCGTAGTGGCCGGGAAACGAAGAAGCGCCCGGCAATTTCCGGGCGCTTCTTCGTTTCGGTCCTGTGATCAGCCGGTCGTGACCGGCTCGCGCGGCGGCGTTGTGCCCGCGGCAAGCTCGGCATCGCGGCGCTTCTGCTTGTTCTCGTAGCTTGCGAGCCACAGCAGGTGGACCACGAACAAGATCACCGACACAACCATCCACTGAGCCGAGGCCATGAACACCTGACCCTTGTTGCGGTAGGCGAACACGCGGATCGCCGGGTGGTTCTCGGTCGCGGGGATGTCGATGCCGGCCAGCAACCGGCTCGCCGGATCGCCGATGCGATCGGTCTCGAGGACCGCTTGCGTCCCCGGATCGACCTTGGCTACGTCGCCGTTCGGGTAGAACAGCAGCCGCGCCACGGGCAAGGCCTCTTCCTCCAATGAAGGAGCGCGGCCTTCGAGCCGGAACGAGTAGTCGGAGGGCTTGCCGGAGCCGGTGCCCTGCTGCTGGAAGTACCCCGCAAGCGCCGGCTGCAACACGACCTTGATCGTGTCGATCTCGCCGTCGACGTTGATCGCGCCGGGATACTGCTCGTCCGGAAGCGCGATGCGCCATTCCGTGTCCCCGACCGGGCCCGCTTCGGGAACCGCGACGCTTCGGTCGGCCGGGAACGTCTCGATCTCTTCCTTGAACTCCAAGCCCTGCTCACTATCGGGCAGGAAGACCACCCAATACGGCTCTGTTCCTCGCGGACCGGTGCCCGGTGGCGTGCCGGGAACCCCGAAGAGCCAGACGGCGGCCAGAATGATCGAGAAGATCATCAGAGACACCATGGTGACCAGGTACGCCTGAAGCCAGCCGTAGATCGCCACGAGCAGGATGTAGACCGTTCCGATGAAGATGATGATCCCGACTATTACGAGCGCGACGGCCGCGGCGCCGAACCACTGGCCCTCGAGCGCGAACGGTGCGAACTGAAGCAACGATTCCACCTGGGTCACCTCGCCGTCTGCAGGCTCTGGAGGAACGCGACGAGCGCGTCGATCGCCGAATCGCCGAGGAACGCCCACGTGGGCATCGACGGACGGTTGTAGTTGATCCGGCCGTCGTGGATCGTGTCGCGGACCCCTTGGACGCCGAGCTGCGCGACCACGCCGCGCAGGTCGGGCCCGACGCCGCCCCACACAATCTCGCCCGTCTCCGGGTCCTTGTGCGTGTGGCACACGGCGCAGTTCGCGTCGAACAGCTGCGCCCCCGAGTCCGCGGTGACCGGAACGTCACCGGCCCCGGGGATCGGCTCCTGGATCGCGTAGATGAAGTTGACGACGTCGTCGATCTGCTGCTGGTTGAGCGGGCCGCCGAAGGACTGACCCCACGTCGGCATCAAGGTTCCGGGCCGGCCGCGTTCGATCGCGTCGACGATGATCTGGCGGATCTCCTCGTCGTTGTTGCCCGCCGCCTTGTAGCGGGAGACGATGTACTTGAGCGGAGGCTCGGCGTAGTCGAACTTCTCCTTGAAGGGCTGGAGCGCGCCTTCGCCCTCGGGCCCGTGGCAGCGCGCGCAGTTCGCCGAGAAGTGCGCCCCGCGGGTGCCCTCGGGCGCGTGCTCGGCGTAGAGGATCTCGCCGCGGTGGATCGACTCGCGGAGGAACTGCTCCTCCTTCAGGTCGATGCGCGTGGGCTCCCGAAGCCACAGCCCGGGAAGCCACACGGACAGGAACAGCAGGAAGATCGACCCGACGGCCAGGAAGCGCGGGAGCGTCTTGGACTCGAGCTCGTCGTCGGACGGGCCGGGCCGGATGGCCCACGGGATCTCGGACTTGCGGCGGCGGCTCGACATCGCCGAGGCGATGAGGAAGATCGCGATCAGCGCGAGTGCCGATGCGACCAGGATCCCTGCGACGAGCCGCGGATCCTTGGCTGCGAAAATGACGATGTTCACCAGTCCCCCTCGAACCCCGCCCCTGCTAGACGCAGAACGGGCCTTCCTTTTCCTGACCGGTCGTGTTGGTGCCGCGCGGAGGGCCGGTGATGATGTTTCCGGTGTCCACCGTCACGATACCGCCCTCCACGCTCATGACCATGCGGTCCAGGCCACGAGCGGCCGGGCCGAGCTTCCATTCGCCCGCACGGTTGTACTTCGAGCCGTGGCACGGGCACTCGAACCACTGCGAGTTCGCGCAGAACGGCACCCGGCACCCCAGGTGCACGCACTTTTGGTAGAGCGCCATCAGGCCGCCCGCCGCCGTTCCCTCCTGGGCGTAACGGTTGCCGCCCTCGCTGGACTGCGAGTAGGGCACGAGATAGAAGCGGCCGTTCGAGTTGAAGTACGGCTCGTTGGTCTCCTGGATCTGCTTGAGGATCTCCTCGGCCGTCTGGGGGAGGGTGATCTTGGCGCCGAAGCCGCCCTTGAGATTTGGCCACAGGAAACCGACCGACAGCGTGCCGAACGCGGTCATCGAGGTGCCGAAGCCGATGAACAGCGTCCGGCCGAAGAACGAGCGGCGCGACAGTTGCTTCGGCGCGCCGATCAACGGGCGCTGGGAAGCCGGGCCGTCCTTCTTGGCGCGCATGATCGCGAAGATGTTCGCGGTGATCATGCCGACGCCGGCGAGGCCGACCAGGACGGCGATGCCGATCAGAATGAGGTTCGTAGTGGAGATCTTCGCAATCATCATGGTCATCACAGGTCCACGAAGAGGCCCGTCTGCCAGGGCCAGATCCAGTTGAAGCCCGGACCGCGGAAGAACACACCGATCATGGTCAGCACCGACCAGAACAGCACGAAGACCGTGAACAGCATGATCGCCAGCTTGCGGCGCTCCGGCTTCATCGACGGGTTCTTGTCCACGTACGGCACCGCCATCAGGCCGAACAGGCCCAGGCCCGGCAGCGTCACGCCTGCCACCATCGGGTGGAAGTAACGCAGCAGCTCCTGCAGACCGAGGAAGTACCACGGCGCCTTGGAGGGGTTCGGCGTGAGGAACGGGTTCGCGAGCTCGCGCGACGGCGCGTTGACGAACGAGGAGAACAGGATCAGGCCGGCGAGCACGATGACCAGCGAGAGGAACTCTTCGGCCAGAAGGTGCGGCCAGACGTTGATCTTGTCCTCCTGGCGCTTCTCGACCCGCTGGATTCCGTCCGGCGGGACGAAGGCGAGCAGGCGGTGCGTCTCGCCGGCGCCGGTCCCGCGTCCGCCGCCGCCGTTGACCTTCGTTCCGGTCGCGGCCGCGACGCGAGCGGCGCGCTCCTCGGGAGTCAGGCGCGGCACGGTCGCGGTCGCTGCGGCCGGCGCGGCAGCGGCCGGAGCTTGGGCAGCGGGTGCGGCCGGCGCGGCAGCGGCCGGAGCTTCGGCCCCGTCACCGTCACCCGGGGGTGCGGGAGCAGCAGGAGCAGGCGCCGCCGAGGCCGGGCCGCGGTTCTTGCGAACCCAGGCCGACTTCGCGAGCGCCCGTGCGACCCGCTCGGGCTTGCCCTCCGCGATCGCCTTATCGAATGTTTCTTGATCGATGCCGACTTCTTCGGACATCCGAATCTCCTAGAGCGGTCCCGAGATGCCGCCGTCCTTGCGGATGCGCCAGAAGTGCACGGCCATCAGCAGCACGGCGACGAACGGCAACGCCAGAACGTGAAGCACGTACCAGCGGATGAGCGTCGGTGGTCCGACTTCCAAGCCCCCGACGAGAACGAACTTCACCTGTCGGCCGAACACCGGTGTGTAGCCCATCATGTTCGTCCCGACGGTCACCGCCCAGAACGCCAGCTGGTCCCAGGGCAGCAGGTAGCCGGTGAACGACAGCAGCAGCGTGATCTGCAGCAGGTTGACGCCGATCACCCAGTTGAACTCCCGCGGAGGCTTGTACGCGCCGTGGTAGAAGACGCGCGCCATGTGCAGGAACACGCTCAGAACCATCAAGTGAGCGGCCCAACGGTGCAGGTTTCGAGTGAGCTGCCCGAACGTGACTGCGGCCGACAGGTCGGCCATATCCTGGTAGGCGAGCTGCGCGGTGATCTCGGCGGCGGGCCGATAGAAGAACATCAGATAGATGCCGGTGATCGTCAGCAGCACGAACAGGAAGAACGACAGGCCCCCGAGGCAGAAGGTGTAGGTCAGCTTCAAGCCGTGACGCTTCAGCTTGACCGGGTGAAGGTGGTACAGGATGTTGTTCATCATCGCGAGCGCGCGGTCTCGCGATGTGCCCTTGTAGCCCTTGCGCAGCCACGACCCGGGACGGAAGATCGACTTCCAGACCTGAGAGTCCTGAACCTTGTCTTTCAGGATGTCGAGCTGCTCTTGCAGGATCGGTTTTTCTGCCACGGCCCCCCGCCTTCAACGCGCTGCTTCAGCGGCCCTTCTTCGCTCCGGTGGTTACGTAGAACAATGCGTCAGACGGGCAGCGGTCCACGCAGATTCCGCAACGCGTGCACTCGTTGTCGTCGATGACGAAAATCGCGGATGAAGCTTTCGTTGCTCCTTCGAGCGCAGGCGTCTCGGCGTCCTGAACGATCTCGGGAGAGAGCATGTAGATGCAGTCCCAAGGGCACACGTCCTCGCAGGCCCGGCACAGGATGCACAGATCCGCGTCCAGGCCGATGTGACGCTTCGGCTTGACGCGCTCTGCCAGCCAGTTCGGGTCGACGACCTTGAGCTCGTAGTCGTCGTAGATCTGCGGCTTGTTGGACGTCGCGCTCACTTATAGCCTCCAGTGGCTTCCGGCTTCGCTTCGCCGGCGCCGAGCTGCTTGGGGAACTTCTTCTGGTACAGCCAGAACGCGACGACGAAACCGCCGAGGGCGACCGCGTTCTGGATCACCACGATGGTGTCCTTGATTGCCTGCTTCAAGCATGCGAGGTCGAGCTGGAGGCAGCCCTGGCCGCCCCACTTCAGCTGGCCTTCCGCGTAGTACAGCCACCAGGACGGAATGACCGCGAGCACGCGCCACGCGATGATGGACAGCGCGAGAGACGCGAGCGAGGCGCGCATCCACTCGTTCTTGGACATGTACGCGCCGAAGAACAGCGCGCCGCAGAACGCGAAGTACACACCTTCCAAGAGGAGCCACCAGGGACTGATCACGGATTCGTTGTCCTCCTCATCGACTCGATCCGCCTCTCACGGTTCCGAAAGCGTTCCGTGTCGTCGGTGCCCGACAGCCGCGGATAATACTGTGCCCCGTGTCCGGGGCCAAAGTGGCCGGTTCGTTCCGATCCCGCAGCCCATCGCCCAGAAAATCCGCTTGTGCTTGAAATCACAAGCGCACTCCAAAAAAAAGAATCGACCTGCACGCTGATTATCCCGCCGCGCGACCGTCGGATGCAACCGAGGGAGCGGGAAAACGGACTCATCAGCGGACGCCGAGATGCTCCGCGGCGAGCTCGCGCAGCTGCTCTTCGTTCAGCGGCCCGAACTGCCGGTGAACGACGACGCCGGAC
>DATLFO010000349.1:0-11135 GCA_035541035.1 Actinomycetota bacterium | reverse complement strand
GCTCCTTCCTGAGCGCCTCGACCTCCTCGCGCAGCCGCGTGGTCCGGTCGTCCTCGGCGCGAATCAGGCTGACGAGCCGGTCGGTGCGCGACAGGCGCGGGCCAGGCTTGGTCTGCACGGCCGCCTGGGTCAGCAAGAAGGCGAGCACGATCAAGCCGGCGAGCAGCGCGGCCGAGGCCTTCATCCGCTCGCCGCGCTCGCTGGTGCGATCGTGATCGTCGGCGCTCATGTTCCTGGTATTATCGGGCGTCTTCGTCCCCCTGGCGTTACGGACGCCTCGGGCGGGTCGTTGATTCGGACGAAAGCCCGAACTTTTTTGAAGAACCTTTCGAAGGAGCGAGACCCCGCATGCCCGTTTCGAAGTCGAAGCGCCGGCGCTACCAGCCGCCGCCGAAGCCCAAGCCGAAGCCGTCCCCGATGTGGGTTCCGGTCCTGGTCGTCGTGCTGCTCGCCATCGGCGTGCTCGACTTGATCTTCTACTACCTGGGTTTGCCGCCGTTCCAGCAGGCGCCCCGTTGGGGCTTGCTCGCCGGCTTCGGCTTTATCGCGACCGGCTTCGCCGTCGCGACCCAGTGGCGCTAGGCCTCGCGCGCACGCCATACCCCCTTGGGGTATAATGCCGTCCATGGAGACCGAGACCAAGGACGAGCTCGCCAACCGCCTGCGCCGGATCGAAGGCCAGGTGAGAGGCATCGCCCGAATGATCCAGGAAGACAAGTACTGCATCGACGTGCTCACGCAGGTCTCGGCTGCGGTCGCGGCGCTCGACAAGGTTGGGCTCAAGGTCGTCGGCTCGCACATGCGGACCTGCGTCCGGGACGCGGTCGCCGCTCCCGGCGGGGACGCCGGCGAGGCCCACATCCAAGAGCTGGTCGATTCGCTGGAGCGATTCCTCAAGGCGTAATTACACCCGTGTGACTTTTCCCCAGCTGTGGATAGACCTGGGGACGACGAGAGAAGAGCCGATGCCGGTCTACGACTACAAGTGCTCCTCGTGCAGCGAACGGACCGAGCACATCCTGCTCGAAGGGGAGAAGCCGCCCAAGACGTGCGCCTCGTGCGGCGGCACGCTCAAGCGGGCGTGGGGTGGCGGCCGGCTGCAGGTGAAGTTCGAGGGCTGGGGCTTCTCCAAGACCGATGGCCTGCTCGGCGATAGCCATGGGCCGCGCAAGGATTTCAAGCAGCTTCGCGAGCGGGCCGAGCGCATCCGCGACGAATAGCCCGCATTAGTTGTCGCGCAGGACCTCTTCGCGGCGGATCATTTTCTCGCCGCAATGCCGGTAGGGCATGCCCGATCCCTGCGCGAGCACCATGATCTCGCCGCCACAGTTCTCGCACCAGTACAGCACGCGCACGCGCGGATCCATCGGTTCCGGCTCGCCCGATCCGCCGCCCGGCGGCCGGGTCAGCCCGCGAATCGACGAGAAGCCGATCCCGAAGATGATCAGCCCCGCGAGAACCGCGACCACGATGCGAAACATGACGTCTCGCGGCGGTTAGTCGAGCCGCTCGATGATGGTCGCGTTGGCCATGCCGCCGCCTTCGCACATCGTCTGCAGGCCGTAGCGGCCGCCGGTGCGCTCGAGCTCGTGCAGGAGCGTCGTCATCAGACGCGCGCCCGACGCGCCGAGCGGATGCCCGAGCGCGATCGCGCCGCCGTTGACGTTGACGCGCTGGTCGTAGAACTCGTCACTGACACCGAGTTCCGTGCGCCACGCGAGGATCACCGTCGCGAACGCCTCGTTGATCTCGACCAGGTCGATGTCGTCGAGCTTGAGGCCCGACTTCGCCAGCACCTTCTTCGTCGCCGGGATCGGGGCGGTGAGCATCAGCACCGGGTCGTCGCCGGCGAGCGCCATCGTGTGGAAGCGCGCGCGCGGCTTCACGCCGAGCTCTTTGGCCTTCTCGGGCGTGGTGATCATCATCGCGACCGCGCCGTCGGTGATCTGCGAGGAGTTGCCCGCCGTGGTGACCCACTTGATCTGCGGGAACTTCGTGCCAACGTTCTCATCGAAGAACGCCGGCTTGAGCGAGCCGAGCTTGTCGAGCGTGGTCTCGCGCAGCCCCTCGTCGGTGTCGAACAGCTCGGTGTTGCCGTCGACGGTGACCTTGACCGGCATGATCTCGCGCTGGAAGCGGCCTTCGGCGGTTGCGGCCTGCGCGCGCTGCTGCGAGCGGAAGCCGACCTCGTCGACCTGCTCGCGCGACAGGTCCCACTTCGCCGCGATCAGCTCGCTCGAGATTCCCTGCGGCACGAGGTTGCCGTCGTAGCGCTCGAACATCGCCTGCGTGAACGGAAAGCCGCCGGCCTGGATGCTCGTGCCCATCGGGATGCGCGACATGTTCTCCACGCCGCCCGCGATCACGATGTCGCACGCGCCCGACATCACGGCCTGCGCCGCGAAGTGCGCGGCCTGCTGCGAGGAGCCGCACTGCCGGTCCACGGTCGTGCCGGGAACCGACTCGGGCAGTCCCGCCGCGAGCCAGCCGTTGCGCGCGACATTGAGCGCCTGCTCGCCGACCTGCGACACGCAGCCCGCGATCACGTCGTCCACCTGCGCCGGGTCGATGCCGGTCCGCTCGATCAGTTCCTTGTAGACGGTGCCGAGCAGATCGACGGGATGCCAGTCCTTCAGCTTGCCGTTGCGTCGCCCCAGCGGAGAACGAACCGCTTCGACGATAACTGCCTCACGCATGGGAATCCTCTCCTGTCTCAAAGCTACCCACCGGTAACTATGCCCGGCCCTCCCGATATGGTCAACCGAGCGACCGGGGCCGGCTATTCCGCCTGCCCGCGGGGGCGGCGCTGCCCGCCGCAGCGACGAGGGCGGCCTGGTGGATGCGCCGTCGCGATCCGTAGCTCGCCGCGCCTCGGTGGGTTCGGGTACGTTCGTGAGCGTTCCTCGCTGAAGAGCCGTCGACCAAGGGACGGCGGACTCCTGCGCGCCGCGGGGCGGGTACCGATACTGGGTGGAGGAAAGGAGACCGCGATGCGACGACCCATATGGATCCCCGCGCTGGCCCTCGCGCTGGTTGCCGCGGCGTGCGGAACGGCGACGACGGAGCCGGGCGCGGACGCGAGCCCGAAACCGACGGCCGGCGGAGCCACGCACGGCGATGAGCCCATGCACGGCGGAAGCGGAACGTTCGCGTTCGGATCCCCGGCCGGGGAGGCAGAGGCGGACCGGACCGTTGAGATCACCGCGATGGACTCGCTCACGTTCGATCCCGCCGCGATCTCCGTCGAAAAGGGTGAGGTCGTCACCTTCCGGGTGACCAACACCGGAAAGATCGACCACGACTTCGCGCTCGGGGACGAGGAATTCCAGAAGGAGCACGGCCAGCAGATGGGCGGCGGGGGACACCACGCTGAGGGCACCCCCGCAATCGGCCTCAAACCCGGTGAGACCAAGAGCCTGACGTGGCGCTTCACCACGCCCGGGACCGTGCTGTACGGATGCCATGTGCCGGGCCACTACGAGGCGGGCATGGTCGGGACGATCACCGTTCAGGGCTAGCGTGCGGCTTGCGCTCACCTCAGCCGGAGGCGGTACAGTGCCGCGCGTCATGGATGAAGCGGACTTGATCCTCGAAGCGAACGCTGAGCACGCGCGAACTTTCGACGCCTCGCTGCTCCCGAAGGAGCCCGCGCGAAAGCTCGCGGTCGTCGCGTGCATGGACTCGCGGCTCAACGTCTACGCCGCGCTCGGTCTCGGCACGGGCGACGCGCACGTCGTGCGCAACGCGGGCGGTCTGGTCACCGACGATGTGGTCCGCTCACTGATGCTGTCGCAATGGACGCTCGGCACCCGCGAGATCGTCATCGTCCAGCACACCGACTGCGGGCTCATGCGCATCCGCGAGGACGAGACGCGTGCGCGCATCGCGGCCGAGACGGGCGCGGAGCCGCCGTTCGCGCTCGGCGCGTTCCAGGACCTCGACGTGAGCGTGCGCGAGTCGATCTCGCGGCTCACCGAAAGCCCGTTCATCGCGCACAAAAGCATCCGCGGCTTCGTCTACGACGTCGCGACCGGATTGCTGCGCGAGGTGCGGTAGCCGCAGCCTGAAGGAGGCCCCGAAGGCCCTCCTTCACGGTTGCGCCGGCGGACACACCTCGCGACCGGCTCTGCCGTTATGCCGGATGTGCGCGCGGAATCCTCGGCGGGCGTTTGCGAAGGGTGTCGAATAGCGCGACCAGCAATGCGCCGCCCACGACGATTCCCGCCACGATGAGCAGCCACCACCAGCCCAGACCGTCCGATACGAGCCTCGACGAAGCGGCGCCCGCAGGGCCGCCTCCGGTCATGCCGTCGGTCTCCATCTCCCGAGCGAACGCCTGCGTCATCGGCGAAACGACGAGCAGCAGACTCGAAAGCCAAAGGATCGAAACCGTTCTGCGGAGACGTCTCGTCATCGCTGCCTCCCTCGTGGACGCTTCACCGCCGCCGGTGAAGACCCGACGAGGATCCCATCGTGGCCGAGGGAAGTCGATAACCAAAGGTGGAACGCCGCGTGGTCGAAATGATTCATTCGACACGGGCGGCTTGCTATCGCGAAGGGAGCATCCCACGATGCGGGGTAAGGTGGTACCGAATGATGGCGCTCATCGAAGAGATCATCACCTGGTTCGGCCCTGTGTTTCAGACGGCGGGCTACCCGATCATCGCGACGGCGGTTCTGCTCGAGCGATCGATCCTTCTGGGGCTCGTGGTGCCGGGAGAGGTCACGCTCGCGCTCGGCGCGATCTATGCGTCTCGCGGAGACTTGGAGATCGTTCCCGTCATTCTTATCGGATTCTTCGCGGCGCTGGTCGGGGAGTCCACCGGCTTCTGGCTCGGACGTCGCTACGGCGAGTCGCTGATCAAGCGGCTGCCGTACGGCGACCGGATGAGCGAGAAGCTCTCACAGGTGAAGGAGCACTTTCACGACAAGGGGGGATGGACGGTTGCGATCGGCCGATATGCCACCGCGGCGGGCGCCTTCGTGCCGTTCGCGGCCGGTGCGGGCCGCATGCCCTTTCGCCGGTTCCTGGCCTGGGACGTTCCGGCCATCGCGGTGTGGGCGGCCGGTGTGGGCGTGCTGGGCTTCGTCCTCGGTGAGCAGATCGACCTGATCGAACGCATCCTGTCGCGCTTCGGTTGGATCATGCTTGGCCTTCTCGTGGTGGGGCTCGGAGCCCGGTTCTTCTACAAGGGCGTCAAGAGCTCGAAGCGCTAACGCCGCCGCCGGCCGGGAGCTCGACGACGAACGCTGCGCCCGGCTCGGCATCCTCGTAAAAGACCCGTCCGCCAGACGCCTCGGTCAGCGCCTTGACGATCGTGAGCCCGAACCCGACCGAGCCTTTCGCTTCCCGCGGACGGAACGGCTCGAACAGGTGATCCCGCTCCGCCGGAGACACTCCCGCGCCGCGGTCGCGAACCCGAATCCGCACCTTTTCTCCGGCCGCTTCGGCGGAGACGGTCACCGGCGGGTCCCCGTACCGCAGGGCGTTGGTGATCAAGTTCACCAGCACCTGCTCGAGCCGGTCCGGATCGGCCCGGACGGTGAGCGTGGGGTCGGTGACCGACTCGACGGCGCCGTCCGGATCGGCGAATCGCACGGCGGACCCAACGGCGTCGGTGACGCGCACGGACCGAAAATTCAGGTCGAGCCGCCCTTGCTCGAGGCGCGCCAGGTCGAGCAGGCCGAGGGAGAGCCGCTCGAGTCGCGCGGCGGACCGGTCGGTCAGGTTCACCAGCTCCGCGAGACGGGGATCGAGCTCGCTTCGGCGAAGAACCGAGAACGTCCCTCGGATCGCCGTCAGTGGGTTGCGCACGTCGTGTGCGAGCGTGGTAACGAGCGCCGAGCGGATCGCGTCCGTGCGGCGGAGCTCCTCGTTCACCCGGCGCAGCTGCGCGCGCTGCCGCACCAGATCTCGCGCCATCAGGCCGGCGACGAGCGCGATCATCAGCCCGATGCCCATCCGGAACGTCACGCTGTCCCACTGGAGGCGGTAGCCGTAGCGGTCGCTTCCCCAGACCTCGCGGGCGATGTACAGGATCGTCACCGCCGTCCATGTCCACAACGCGCCCCGGAGCTGGAATCGGATCGCGCCTTCGAGCGGGATGATGAGAAGGATCGCCCAGAGCGCCGACTCCTGATCGAAGGCGAACAGCCATGCGAAGCCGGAGACCACCATAATGTCCGCGGCCAGGCCCGTGATGCCCAGCGATAGCACCGCGGCATGGGTGCGTGCGCGCGGAAGCAGCATCCTGCTCATCGCGACCGCGGCCGCGAGCCCCGCCACGATGATCAACCCCGCACCCTTGACCCCGTCCGGATAGGGCAGTGTCGTGTAGGTCAGTATCTGCAACAACGCCCACGGGATCGCCGTGGCCCGTACGCCGAGCATCAACCGCTCGCTTCTGCGCAAATCATCGAGGGTCACCGCATTGAGCGATGGGCTCGTCGGCTTCTCCGGGCGCACGGTCACATGCCCTATTTACCAGGGATACAGCAAGCACTTCGGGATCGAAGCGGAAAAAGGCTTGCTTTTGCCGAAACAATTGCTTGTTTCGGCGTTTAAAACCTTCTGGAGTCGATCTAAAGTATTTTGTTGTCACGCTCAAGGCTGCAAGGGGCTGCAGCCGAGTGGGGGGATTATGACTGTCACTCGAAGGTTCCTAACTCTTGCCGTCATGCCCATCGTCTTGCTTGCCGGCATGCTCCCGGCTCCGGCGGCAGCGACCGGTTCTCGCTCAGTCGCGGCCTGGCTCCCCTATTGGGATCACGATCGCGGGCTCGATGCGATCAAGTCCAACGGCGACCAGTTCGGGGAAGTCTCGCCGTTCTGGTATCGCCTCGCGCCGTCGGGGGCGGTCGAGGCGTACTCGGGTGCGGGCTCCGCCACGGTCAGGGACGCTATCAAGGGTGCCGGCGCGCTGATCCTGCCCACCATCAGCAACGAGTTCGACCGTGATCGTGTCGCGGCCGTCATCGGCGATTCCGGCCGGCGCGCCGCACACGTGCAAGCCTTGGTGTCATTGACCACGAGCCAGGGCTACGACGGATTCGACATCGACTACGAAGGGCTCGCCGCGGGTGACCGCGCGAACTTCACTTCCTTCGTCGGCGAGCTCGGCGCCGCCATGCGCGCCGCCGGAAAGCTGCTGAGCGTGACGGTGCACCCCAAGACGTCGGAGCCGGGCACCTGGGACGGCCCTCAGGCGCAGGACTATGTCGCGATCGGCGCGGCCTCCGACCGCGTGCGCATCATGGCCTACGACTACCATTGGGCCACAAGTGAAGCCGGGCCCATCGCCCCGGCCTCGTGGGTCGACGCCGTCGCCGCGTTCGCAGCCAAGACCATCACGCCGTCCAAGGTCCAGCTCGGGTTGCCGCTCTACGGCTACGACTGGGTGGGCAAGCAGGGCAACGGCGTGACCTACGAGCAGGTTCAAGCGCTCATCGCGAAGCACCAGCCAACGCTCCAGTGGTCCTCGACGGACCAGGAACCGTGGTTCACGTACCGCGACGCTGCCGGGGTTACGCACACGGTCTGGTTCGCCGACCGGCGATCGACCGACATGCGACTCGGTTCGGTGACCAAGCACGGGCTGCGCGGCGTGGTGTTCTGGCGGCTCGGCCGTGAGGATGCCGGTGTCTGGACCGGGACGCGTAATGCGTTCGGGAGCGGCACCGCCCCGCCGGCGCCGGCTCCGGCGGACACGACGGCCCCGTCGGTTGCCATCACGTCCCCGAAGCCGAACGCGCATCTGTCGCTTCCCTCGCAGACGATCACCTACACCGCGTCCGACAACGTCGGAGTCGCGCGGGCGGAGCTCTACGTGAACGGTAAGCTCACCTACGCGGACACGACCGGGCGGGGCAACTTCACCGTGCCAACGTCGTCGCTCCCTCGAGGCAGGCATCTGTTCACGGTTCGCGTGCTTGATGCGGCCGGCAACGCAGCCGCCTCGAACGTCTATCTGAAGCGTTGAAGAAACGAGCGTGCGAGGGCCCGCGCCTAGGACATTCGCGGGCCCTCGCCCGTCTCCAAAGTCCTGCCGGCGACGAGCCGGTGACCGCGGCCGAGCGTCATGACGCCGGCAATCAGAGCCACAATCCCGGCCAGCGCGATCCAGGCCACCTTGGCCATCGCGATTCCGGTGACGGCGAGCCCCTTCGCGAAACGAACGCCCATGACTGCGGTCGTACCGCTGCCTGCTCCCGAAAACGATCCTGCTCCCGTGTACATGCTTCGTTCCTCCTCTTTCAGTGTCCCTTGACCCATGCGAGGCTGCGCCGGCGCAGCACCCATTCCCGAACGAGCGCTTCGAAGAAGAAGTAGAGGTTGGTCCACAGCATCAGCAGCGACGCGGGGAACGATTTGAGCGTGCGGCGCACTCCGATCACCGAGATCGACGCGACCAGTGTCACCGTCATCGCCGCCGCTGCCCAAAGCCCGATCATCGCCGAGGCGCGGGCGTGGCCCGTCGCGATCATCACGGCCGTGCTCACGAAGAAGATCGGCACCGTCACCACGTCCCACATGGCCGCGCCGACGACCAGCGCGAGCGATGGCTTCTTATGCAGGCGTTTGACGTGGTACGGCAGGGTTTGGAACAGCGCGCCTGCCCACCGGCGCATCTGCGCCTTATAAATCTGCCAGTTCGGAGGCTCCACCGTGTAGGAGATCGCTTCCGGTGTATAGGAGACCGAGAAGCGGCGCGTCAGCAGCGACCAGGTCGCGTCCACGTCGTCGGTGATCGTCCGCTCGGAGAACCCGCCGATCGTGCGGAGCGCCTCGGTCCGGAAGGCCGAGATGCAGCCGGAAAGAACAAAGACGGAGCCGAGGCCGCGTTGGATCCGCTTGTGGATGCGCATCGCGACCGAATACTCGATCGCGCGGCCGCGCGCCCAGATGCCCCGCTCGTTCATCGGCAGCACCGCGCCGCATGTCGCGTCCGTTCCGCGTTCGAGCTCGACCATGAGGTGCTCGACCGCCTCGGGGTGGAATAGCGTGTCCGCGTCGAGCACGATCACCGCGTCGGTGTCGATGTGGGCGAGCCCGTAGTTCAGCGCCGTCGCTTTCTGCCCTTGCTTCCTGGGCGGCCGCAGCACGCGGGCGCCCAGCGCGGCCGCGATGACGCCCGTGCGATCGGTGGAGCCGTCATCGACGACGACGACGCGGTCGGGCCGGCGGGTCTGCTGTTCCAACGAGCGAAGCGTGTCCCCGATCCATGCTTCCTCGTTGTAGGCGGGAATCAGGACCGTAACGGTCATGTGCTCCAGGGCACGCGGCGGGGCGGGGTGAATGGCGGCACCGAGCACGCGAATCGGGCCGGCGATCGCCTCGATGTCTGCGACCGTCAACGTCGCATCCGGCTGCAGCCACCCGCGCTCGCGAAGCACGGGTGCGGCCTCGGCCGACAGCACCACACCGGAACCCGGCTGGAAGGTCGCTCGCGGGTAAAGGCGGATCCGGCGTTGCAGCGCTCGCGCCTTGCGTCGTGTCTCGGCGAGCACCACGACCGCGGTGCCGCGGCCGAGCAATTCGCCGGCGCGCCGGAGCGCATTCCTCCGGAGTGTGGTGCCGCTCGCGAGGAGGGCGACGGGCTCGCCGGCCACCTCGTCGACCGCCTGCTCCAAGGCCCGATGGGGGCCCGGCCACGGTTCCAGCCGGAGAACGCGGGCCAGCCCGGCGGCGGCTCCGTCCTCCTCGATCGAGGACGTGACGCAGAGCGCGTGGTCTCCGGCGGCCGATGCGAGCGTTGCGTGGACGCGTTCGGGGCCGGAACCTCCGGCGCAGACGACGGCCGGAAGCGTGCTCATAGCAGCGGACCGATGCCGTTGAGCGACCCGGGTGCCGGCGACGTGACCGAGGGAAGCCGCGACCGAATCGATGTGATCTCGGCTTGGAGCTGGGCGACGGCATCCGTGAGCGCAGCTTCACGCAGAGCAGCGTCGCGGCTGCGAGCCGCTTCGGCTTCTAGCACGGCGGAGCGAGTCTCCAAACGGGCGATCTCGGAGGCGGCCGCCTCAAGGAGCGCTTCGACCTCGGCGCGGTCGTAGCCACCCGGCCGACGACGCAGGCGCGCCTGCATCAGGGCGGTGCGCACCGCCGATGCCGGCGGATCCTCCCCGGCCCGCCGAAGCACGGACTCGAGCCGGTCGCGCTCCGCGCGCACGTGTGCGAGCTCGCCTTGGAGCGTGTCGACGGCGGCGGCGACCGCGCGAAGCCAGGCGCGCACGGCATCCGGGTCGTATCCCTTGCGGGTGCGAGGAAACTCGTGCGCCGCGATCTCGGCGGGATGCATCGTCGCCCAAGGCGATCGCATCGTGTCCGGGGTGGCGGCGTTCATGCGTGTCCAATCCTTTTCGTGCGTCTGAGGGCAGACGGGGTACACGTGTTGGCGGTTTCTCTTTGGTGGGGGCGCATCCGGTCGCCCGCTCGCAGGGGAATGTTCCCGGGCACGGAGTGTTAAAACATGGTCGGGCGGGCGAATCCGGCACCGCGGATGTGCGGGACGTGTCGAAATGGTGATCAATGTCCGGCGCGTCTCCGTGGCCCTCTTTGCTTCACCGGCAAGGTCGCCGCGAAGATAGCCCGTAATGAGATCCGCGGCCGCCGATATCACCGGAGAAGTTGGGCTCGTCGCTGCGCTTCGCGCGGGCGACGAGCAGGCTTTCGCCGCGCTCATCGATCGATACCACTCGACCATGATGCGCGTCGCCTCCGCCTACGTTCCGTCGATCGCCGTCGCAGAGGAAGCGGTGCAAGAGGCGTGGCTGGGCGTCCTTGCGGGACTCGACCGGTTTCAAGAGCGGTCGAGCCTGCGGACCTGGATCTTTCGCATCCTGGTGAACGTCGCGCGGACCAAGGGGAAGAAGGAGCGACGCACGCTCCCTTTCTCCTCGATCGAACCGGAAGACGATGGTGATGCGGCATCGTTTCTTCCTCTCGACGATCCGAGCTATCCGGGCCACTGGGTCGCTCCGCCGGTGATGCCGGAGCGAGCGATCCTCGGCGGAGAGGCGCTGGCGGCCATCCGCGAAGCCATCGAGGCGCTGCCGGACGCGCAGCGCACGGTCATCGTCTTGCGCGACGAGCAAGGGTGGTCCTCGACGGACGTCTGTAACGTTCTGGCGATCTC
>DATLFO010000348.1:0-12781 GCA_035541035.1 Actinomycetota bacterium | reverse complement strand
CGACGACCCCGTCGCAGCCGGCGTCGCGCAGCCGCGCGTACTCCTCCGCCGACCAGACCTGTACCTCCAGCGACAGATGCGGAACGATCGGCGACAGCGCCTCGAGATGCTCGCACAAGAAGTCCACGCCGGTGAGCCGCTCGTGCTCGCCGGTGAGCAGCAGCAGATGCCGGAAGCCGCGGGCGCTCAGATGCCTCGCCTCGGCGAGCGTCTGTGCGACCGACAGCGTCTTGCGTGCGATCGGCAGCGTCCGTGCGAAGCCGCAATAGGTGCAGGTCGTCAGGCACTCGTTGGACAGGTACAGCGGCGCGTACATGTGGATCGTGCGGCCGAAGCGGCGCAGCGTCAGCGCGTGCGAGGCTCGGGCGATCTCCTCGATCCGCGTCGCGGCGGCGGGCGAGAGCAGCGCGGCGAAGTCGTGCAGATCGAGCGTGCCGTCGGTTTTGGCCAGCGCGCGGGTGACGTCCGCGTCGGTGACGCGCATCGACTCCGCCGCCAGGTCGCGCACCGGCGTGCGCGCCAGCACCTCGGAAAAGCTCATGTCAGGAATCCGGTGAGCGGGCTCGAGGCCTCGGCGTGGTCACGGACCGGCGACAGGCCCGCCGTCCAGGCCCGGCGACCCGCGATCGTCGCCTCGCGGAACGCCGCGGCCATGGGCACCGGGTCGCGCGCGACGGCGATCGCGGTGTTGACCAGGACCGCGTCCACGCCCATCTCCATCGCCTCGGCGGCATGCGACGGTGCGCCCAGGCCCGCGTCGACCACGACCGGCACGCTCGCCTGCTCGACGATGATACGAATCGCGTCGGCAGTGCGCAGCCCGCGCGAAGACCCGATCCAGGATCCGAGCGGCATCACCGTCGCGCAGCCCGCCTCCTCCAGACGCTTGGCCAGCGCCGGGTCGGCGGCCATGTACGGAAGCACGGTGAAGCCGTCGGCGACGAGCATCTCGGCCGCGCGAAGCGTCTCGACCGGATCCGGCAGCAGATAGCGCGGGTCGGGCGTGACCTCAAGCTTGACCCACGACGGCATGCCCGCCGCACGTGCGAGGCGCGCGAGCCGCACGGCCTCCTCGGCGTCGGCGGCGCCCGAGGTGTTGGGCAGCAACAGGATTCGCGACGTGTCGATGAACTCGAGGATGTCGGGCCCGCCGGTGGCGTCCAGGTCCACGCGCCGCAACGCGACGGTGACCATGTCGGTGCCGCTTGCGTCGATGGCGTCGCGCATGACCTTGCCCGACGGGAACTTTCCGGTGCCCAGGATCAGACGCGACGAGAAGTCGCGTCCCGCGATGACGAGCCGGTCTTCCATATGAGCGCGGCCACCGAATCGCGTCCGGTGGCCGTCATCCTCCCTCCGCCGGCATTATCCGGATCAGGTTTCGCGGGTCGCCGCCCGTGGCAGGCAGCCTCTCAGCCCGGTCGCCCGAGCTCCCCGATATCAGATTTTCGCTTCGAGTATAGCCCCGAGCGGCCGCGCGCCGCCGGGCCGCCCCTAGCGGCTCAGATCGAGCGAAGAAAGGATCTTTCGGACACGGTCCATCTCGTCGACGACGAAGGTGACGTCGGCCGGTCCCCGGGAGTCGCGCTCGGGGAACAGGAAGAGGTTCAGGGCCTCGTTGGTGCCGATCTGCAGGCCGTGGGCGTGCATGAACTCGCCGATCGCCAACTCCCAGGTGAACAGGATGTACCCGTCGGCCTCGGCTTGCACCGAAAAGATCAGGTACGGGCTCGCTTGGTGCGTCCATTCGGGCACCCGCCGTGCGGTGCGGCGGAAACCGAGCGTTTCGAGGTCGGACACGAAATCGGCCATCGGTCTTTCACTGTATACCCGAGCGAGCGTTCCCTATCCTCCGTGCCGGGAGCGGGCTTGGTCCCTACAATTAGCCGGACGTGGCGCAGAACATCGAGCGCGAACGCTTCCCCGGGTACCGGCTCGCCGGCCCCCTCGGGGGGCGGTACGAGATCACGGCCCTCATCGCATCCGGTGGGATGGCCGAAGTTTTCGATGCCCGGGATTCGGTGCTCGACCGCCGGGTCGCGGTCAAGATCCTGCACGCCACCTACGGCAACGATGCCGAGTTCGTCGAGCGCTTCCGCCGCGAGGCGATGGCCGCCGGCCGGCTGAGCCACCCCAACATCGTCCAGGTCTACGACTGGGGCCGCAACGAAGACGGCGCCTCGTACATGGTGATGGAGCGCATCACCGGCAAAACCGTCCGCGAGATCCTCATCGAGAAAGGGGCGTTGCCGGTCGCAACGGCCGCGCGGCTGATCGAGCAGGTCTGCCGCGCGCTGGACGCGGCGCGGCGTGAAGGCATCGTGCACCGCGACATCAAGCCCGAGAACATCTTGGTCACCGCCGAGGGCCAGGCCAAGGTCGCCGACTTCGGCGTCGCCCGCGCGCTGGCCGAGTCGCGCGCGACCCAGGCGGGCGTCGTGATCGGCACCGCGAGCTACCTCGCGCCCGAGCAGGTCGAGGGCAAGGCCGGCGATCACCGCAGCGACATCTACTCGCTCGGCACGGTGCTCTACGAGATGATGACCGGCGAGGCGCCGTTCCGCGGCGACAACCCGGTCGTGGTCGCCTACCGCCGCGTCGCCGAGGACGTGCCGGCGTTGCGTTCGATCCGCCGCGACGCGCCGGCCGCGCTCGAGCAGGTCGTCGCGCGCGCGACCGCCCGCAACCCCGACGACCGGTTTCAGACCTCCGCCGAGATGGCCGCGGCGCTCGCGCCCCTCGCCGTCGGCGGCGAGATGGAAGCTCCCGACGTCGTCGCCTTCGACGACACCCGCACCCGCGCGATCCCGATCGCCGCGGCCGAGACCACCGTCATCCGCCGCCGCACGAAGCCGAAGCGGCGGCGGCTGATCGCGGCGCTGGTGTTCCTTCTGGCGGCCGGCATGGTTCCGATCGGCGTCCGCGTATTCGGGACCGTGCCCGTCCCGGACGTGACCGGCATGACGCAAGAGGCCGCCACGTCCCTGATCGAGGAGGCCGGCTTCAACGCCGAGCCGGTCTTTCGCAACGACCCGGCGATCGAGCAAGGAAAGGTGATCTCGGTCTCGCCCGAGCACGGCACCAAGCTGCGGCGCAGCTCGCGTGTGACGCTCGCGGTCTCGATCGGGCCGCTGCTGATCCCGGTGCCCGATGTTCGAGGCAAGCCGCTCGCCGAGGCACGCACGATGCTCACCGACAAGGGGCTCGAGCCGCTCGTGAGCAACCGCTTCACCTCGTCGGTGAAGAAAGGAATCGTGTTCGACCAGAATCCCGACCCGAACGTGAACGTTCGATCGGACGCAAAGGTCACGATCGTGGTCTCGGCCGGACCCGAGCAAAAAGTCGTCCCGGCCGTGGTCGGCAAACCCCTTACCGAGGCGACCGAGATGCTCAAGGCCGAGGGTTTCACCGTGGCGACCAAGCGCGTCGTCGACGAACGCGTGCCGCGCGATCAGGTGATGGCCGCCAGCCCGAATCCCGGCACCAAGGCCGACAAGGGAACCACGGTCACGCTCACCGTCAGCGACGGTCCGAGCGAGGTGCCGGTGCCCGACGTGCGCGGCGAGTCCTACGCCGAAGCGGTCGCGCGTCTGCGGGCCGCGGGCTTCACCGCCTCGCGCCGCCAGGTGCCGGGCTCCTACGGCGACACGGTCGTGTCGCAGGTGCCCAACGCCGGCCGGAAGGCCAAGCGCGGCTCGAACGTGATCCTGCACACGGCCTGAGCGACGTGGCTCGCTCCCCCGCCCGGCGCCCTCCCCGCTTCGCGATGGAGCTCGCCTTGATCGGCGTGACCGCGGTGTGGGGCCTGACCTTCCCGTTGGTGAAATGCTCGGTCGAGCGATGCGAGCGTGTGCGCGGCGGCTTCGGCCTGGAGTCGGCCGCGCCGGTGGATCCTTTCTTGTTTCTGGCGCTTCGCTTCGCGATCGCCGCGATCGCGCTGGCCGCCATCGGTGCGCGCCTTCCCCGCAGCATGATCAAGCCCGCTCTGTGGCTCGGCGTCGCGCTGTTCGCGGGCTATGCGACCCAGACGCTCGGCCTGCAGCGCACGAGCGCCTCCAACGTCGCCTTCATCACCGGGCTGTACGTGCTGATGGTCCCGCTGATGACCGCGGTGGTGGCGCGCCGGCGGCCGGCCGCCACGACCGTTATCGGCGCGATCGTCGCCACGATCGGGCTGTTTCTGATGGCCTCCCCCACCGGCCTGGGCCTGGGTGCCGGCGAGATCCTGGTGCTCGGCACGGCCGCGTCCTTCGCGGTGCACATCTTCGGCACGGGCCTGGTCGCCGAGCGCGTCTCCCCGATGGACTTCGTGCTGGTTCAGTCGATCGTCGCCGCGGCCGCATCACTGGCGGCCGCCTTCATCGGGGGCGACGCCGCCCTGCCGCGCGACGGTTCGATCTGGGCCGCGGCGATCCTGACCGGCGTGCTCGCAAGCGCGGTCGCGTTCGCGCTGCAGACCCGGGCGCAAAAGCGCATCCCGGCCTCGCGGACGGCGGTGATCCTGACGGCCGAGTCGGTCTTCGGGGGGCTGTTCGGGTTCCTGATGCTCTCGGAGCGGCTCGGCCCGCGCGGCTACGCCGGCGCGGTGCTGATCACGGCAGGCATCCTGATCGCCGAGGCCTTGGTGCGCGACCGCGGCGCAACCGCGTCGGCCGCACCCCAGTGATCCCGTGACCGGCACATGACTGAGGCCCTTCCGTCGCCACCAACGGAAGGGCCTCAGGAGAAGCGCGCGGGAGAGGGGAGGAGTCGCGCTCGATACGCTTGTGCTGCGGGCTAGCGGCGCGTGCGGCGAAATGCGATCTGCCGCGCCATGAATTCCAGGATTGCCATCATGTCAGTTGCTCCAGGTGGAGAGCGGGCCCGCCTCGCGAGCGAACGCCGACTCCCACATCGCCGAAAGAACCAAGGGGACGAGGTTGGCGAGCGCGCCGTTGGTCAGCGACCCGGGGAACGCACCCGAATCCGCGCGGTGCGTGTAGTTCATGGTCCGGGGGTTCACGCCGCCGTAGGTGCGGTCCGAGGGAGCATGCGCGGCGCCGTTGTAGGCGACCTTGTTCCATCCCGCACGGTCGCCCAGGACGTTGCCCCGAGCGGTTTCGCTCTGTCCGGTACGGTTCGCCTTGTCTGCCATCTCTCTACCTCTTTCGGCATCGCCCCGCTGCGTTTGACTGAAACAACGAACCACTTTTCAAAAGGTTTCTTCTTGCCGTCTCGGCACGACTATCCCGGCCTAAACGGCAGCGCGAACCCATAGCCCGAAGGGACTAGCCCGCACTCGAATCGGGCCGTGGGCGTCACGCGTGATGCCTTCAAAACGGACGGCCGTGGAACGGTTCGCTTGCCTCAGGGCGCTCTCAGCGACGCGGCGATACGATTTTGCTCGCCATGGGATCAAGGATTCTCGTCGTCGACGACGATCGAAAGCTGCGGGACATGCTGCGGCGCGCCCTGGAAGGGGCCGGCTTCGAGGTCGAGACCGCCGAGGACGGCGGCCGCGCGCTTGCCGCGGTGAGCGCCCACGCGCCCGACCTGATGGTGCTCGACGTGCTGATGCCCGGCGTGGACGGCCTCGGGGTGGCGCGGCGGCTGCGCGAGCGAGGCGACACCACGCCGATCCTGATGCTCACGGCGCGCGACTCGATCTCGGACCGGGTCAAGGGCCTGGACGCGGGCGCGGACGACTACCTGATCAAGCCCTTCTCGCTCGAGGAGCTGCTCGCCCGGGTCCGGGCGATGCTGCGCCGCAGCCACGGCGAGGCCGAGGTGCTGCGCTACGCCGACGTCGAAATCGATCCCCGCACCCGTGAGGTCCGCCGCGCCGGCAAGCCGGTCGAGCTCACCGCCAAGGAGTTCGACCTGCTCGCATTCTTCCTGCGGGAGCCGCGCGTGGTGCACGAGCGGTGGCGCATCCTCGAGGACGTCTGGGGCATGGAGTCCGAGGTCGGCTCGAACGTGCTCGAGGTCTACGTCGGATACCTTCGCAAGAAGCTCGGGGACCCGAACCTGATCAAGACGGTGCGCGGGATCGGCTACGCGCTGCGCGAGTCCTGACCGGCATGTCGCTTCGCCTTCGCTTAACGCTCGTCTCCACGCTGGTGCTGGCGATCGTGCTGACCGCGTTCGGCACCGGCGTCTATCTGACGCTCAACAAGACTCTCCACGACAATCTCGATCAGACGCTCACCCGCTACACCGACGAGATCATCCGGTTCTATCCCAACACCGAGGCATTCCGAAGCCGCGTCGACTACGTCGCGCAGATCGTGAGCCCCGGCGGGACCGAGCAGCCGATCTGGCCGCCGTCGAGCGTGCTGCTCCCCTCGGACGAGCGCGTGCTGTCGGTCGCGCGGGGCGACGAGCCCAGCTACTACGCCGACATCACCGTGTCGGGGGTGCCGCTGCGCATGCGGGTCACCGAGGTCGTCGACGGCTCGGGCCGCACCGTCGCCGCGCTGGTGGTGGCGGCGCCGCGCGCCAACATCGCCGAGACGCTCAACCGGCTGCGGCTGCTGCTGGCGTGGGCGGGCGTGATCGGGCTCGCCCTGGCCGCGGCGCTGTCGTGGCAGGCGGCCAAGACGGCGCTTCGTCCGGTCGAGGAGGTCGCCGACGCGGCCACCGCGATCGGCGAGACCCGCGACCTGTCGCGACGCGTCGATCCCGGCGGCGAGGACGAGCTCGGCAAGCTGACGAAAGCCTTCAACGGAATGCTCGACCGGCTCGAAAGCGCCCAGACCGAGCTCGAGCGCACCCTCGAAGGGCAGCGGCGCTTCCTGGCCGACGCCTCGCACGAGATGCGTACGCCGCTCACGACGATGCGCGGCAACCTCGAGGTCATCAAGGCGTCACCCGCGATCTCACCCGACGAGCTCAAGGCCGCGCTCACCGACTCGATCGAAGAAGCCGAGCGCATGAGCCGCCTGATCGCCGACCTGCTCGCCCTGGCCCGCGCCGACGCGCGCGCCCAGCCCCGCGAGGAGCGGGTGCGGCTCGCAGACGTGGTGCGCGAGGCCGTCATGGGCGCACAGACCGCCGACACCGCCTCGGGCGGGGACGGGCCGCACGTGACCGTGGACGCCGACCAGTCGATCGTGGTGCGCGGATCGACCGAGGGGCTGCGGCGCGTAGTGACCAATCTGGTCGAGAACGCGATGAAGTACACGCCGGGAGACGGCTCGGTCGACGTATCGGTGCACCGCGAGGATCAGTGGGCCGTCTTGCGCGTCGCCGACACCGGCCTCGGCATGACCACCGAGGAGGTCGCGCACGCCTTCGACCGCTTCTGGCGCAGCGACCGCTCTCGCGCCGAGCGAGGCAGCGGCCTGGGTCTCGCGATCGTGAAGTCGGTCGTCGAGGAGCACGGCGGAGCGATCGTGGCCGAGAGCGAGCCCGCCCGCGGCACGACCATGTGGGTACGCCTGCCGGCCGAGGACGACTCGATCACCGGGGCTTTGCCGCCGGAGGAAGACTCCGGCGTCAGGGCGACAACGTGACCGGCGGGTCCGCCGGCGAGGCCCACAGGGGGATCGCATACAGATCCACGTCGGCCATCGTTCCGATCGAGTTTGCCGGATCGATGTCGTTGAACACGATCGCCTTGCGCGAGTCCTGCGGCCCGTACGAGGCGATCGACGGATAGCCGAAGTCGCCGATGTCGGGTGACGGTGCGTCCGGCACGCGGCTCCGGTACACGACCTGCCCCTCCGCCCAGCGCATCGCCAGCGCCTCCGACGATCGCGTCACGCTGCGCTTGAGCGTGAGCGTGCCGCGATCGGCCCACACCATCGCGACCCGGCCGCCGCCGAGCGTCGCGAGCCACGGAATCGACTCGCGCGCCGACCGGGTGATCGAGATCAGCCCGTGACGCCGCCAGCTCCGGCCGCCGTCGGATGAGCTGTACTGGACCAGGCCGAACCACCGCCTGCCGTTCGACCAGCCGTCCGCGCGCGCCACCATCAGCAGGCGCGCCCGCGCATCCGACGAGCCGTCCAGATAGACGGCCGCGGCTTCGTTCGCGCGGAACGGCGGCGACACCTCGATCGGCGTGATCGGGCTCCAGGTCCGTCCGTCGTCGTTCGACAGCGACGTGTAGATGCGCGTGACGTTTGCGGCGTCCGTTCCGTAGAAGGTCTGCAGCAGCCGCCCGGACGGCAGGATGACGATCGGGCCGTACGGCGAGAACGACACCAGGCTGCCGTGCGGGATCGTGCCCATCACGGTGCCTTCCCGCGCCGCCCGCACGTATCGCATACCCGCCCAGCGGTTGGCACGCTGATCGAAATGCGCATAGAAAACGACGAGCGCGCCCGTCCGGGTGAGGCCGCCGGCCGCGTCGCGGTCGTCGTGCGCGGTGTCGATGAACGGCTGGGGCGCCAGGACGCGGCCGCCGCGGAGCTCGAACCAGTCGATGCGGCCGGGCGCGTAGCCGCTATGGCTCACGCCGGAGCGCGCGATCGTCACCAGCGCCCCGCTCTGCACCACGCCGAACCCGAAGGCGTTGTAGGTCGGCCGCGTGCAGGGAAGCGTCACGTCGCGCCGCACGCCGCCGTCGCGGATCGCGGTCGCGGCGTCCACGGTCACGCGCATCGGGACGCGGCAGCCGGGACGCGACTCCACGATCACCAGGTAGCTGCCGGGGCTGTTCACATACAGGTCGAAGAAGCCGCGCTCGTCGCTGCGGGTCCGGCCGCCGGAATGGGCGACGGTCGCGTTGATCACCGGCCCGTCCGGGTCCGTGACGCGGCCCCAGACGTTGAAGGTGCAGGACGCGCCGGTCTCGACGACCGGGCGCACGCACAGGCCCGCGTCGCCGCCCGTCACCGGTGACGCCGCCGGTACCGACGCGGAGGATGCGTGCGGCGCGAACATCGCCAATGCAAGCAGCACGGCGAGGATCCTGGCTCGGCCCATAGAGGTACCGGTTCGCCCCGGATCGGGAAAATCCTCGCGGCGGACCCCGCTGCGATAGCGGCGAGGCCGGACGTCTCCGGGATATCAGGAGGCCCGAACGGCCTCGGAAAAAGCGGAAATCGCGGCCTCGATACCCTCGGCGGTGACGTCGCGGTGCGTGACGGCCCGGATGGCCGACGGGCCGGTCGGCCCGACCCGCACGCCGCGTTCCCAAAGCGCGGCAGCGACGGACGCGGCGTCGCGGCCCTGCAGGTCGGCGAAGACCATGTTCGTCTCGACGGTCGCGGGGTCCACGCACCCGGGAAGCGCCTCGGCCCATCCTTCGGCGAGCCGCCGGGCGTTCGCGTGATCGTCGGCGAGGCGGTCGATCTGCGTGTCGAGCGCGACGCGCGCCGCGGCGCAGAGCACGCCGACTTGGCGCATGCCGCCGCCGTAGCGCTTGCGCAGCACACGGCACCGGTCGATGTGCTCTTGCGTGCCCACGATCATCGAGCCGACCGGCGCGCCCAGCCCCTTCGAGAAGCAGAACGACAGCGCGTCCACATCGGCGGCCCAGTCCCGCACCGGGATGCCCGTGGCGACCGCGGCGTTGAAGATGCGCGCCCCGTCCAGAAACACCGCGACGTTGCGTTCATGCGCGACCTTGGCGACCGCGCGCATCGCGTCCAGCGGCACGATCCGCCCGCCGCGCGCGTTATGCGTGTTCTCGAGGCTGACCAGCGACGTGCCGGTCGTATGACCCGACGCCGGACGGATCGTGTGCGCGACCGCATCGGGATCCAGGATCGCGTCGGGCGCCTCGATCGTTCGCAGCATCACCTGCGCGATCGTGGCGGGCGCGCCCATCTCGTAGAGCACGATGTGGGACTGCGCTTCGCAGACGACCTCGTCGCCCGGCCGCGTCATCGCGGCGATCGACATCTGGTTCCCCATCGAGCCCGACGGCACGAACAGGCCCGCTTCCTTGCCGAAGATCCCGGCGGCACGCTCTTGCAGCGCGATCGCGGTCGGGTCTTCGCCCCAGACGTCGTCGCCGACCTCGGCCTCGGCCATGGCGCGGCGCATCTCGGGCGTCGGCGTGGTGAACGTATCGGAACGCAGCTCGACGATGTCCATGGCCTCCGATGATACCGGCGCGGGCACGGCGGCGGCCGAAATGCGCCGGTCGCGGGCGCGCCGCCGGGACTAAACTCGGCCCATGCCGCCGAACGCCGTCGTCTACCTGCTGATGCTGTCGGTCTCGCTGCTGTGGGGCCTGGCGTTCGTGGGAATCAAGGAAGCGCTCGATCACATGTCGCCGGCCACGCTGACGATCCTGCGCTTCGCCGTCGCCGACGCCGCGATCCTGTTGCTGGCGTTGGTCTGGCGCGGCGCCCGGCCCGCTCGCTTCAAGGGCGACGAGTGGCGCATCGGCGTGCTGGCGCTGCTCGGCATCCCCGTCTACCACCTGGCGATCACCTGGGGCGAGCACCGCACCTCGGCGAGCGTCGCGGCGCTAATCGTCGGAACCGCGCCGGTGATGGTCGCGGTGCTGTCGGCGCTGGTGCTGCGCGAATCGGTCTCCACGCGCCGCGCCGCCGGGATCGCGCTGGCATTCGCGGGCGTCGTGGTCCTTGCGATGAAAGGCTCGCCTGCCGCCGACGGACGGCCCACGCAGCTGTCCGGCGTGCTGGTCGCGCTGCTCTCCCCCGCCTCGTGGGCGGTCTACACGGTCGTGGGACGCTCGATCCTGCCGCGCGTAAAGGCGATGCGGCTGACGGCGACCACGTTCTTGGTCGGCGGGGTGATGCTGCTGCCGTTCGTGCGCGCCGAAACGCTGCGCGAGATCGCCGCGCTGCCCGCCGAAGCGTGGGCCTGGACGATCTTCCTCGGCCTCGGCTCGAGCGTGGCGGGCTACCTGATCTTCAACCTCGCCCTGTCGATGGTCGAGGCGGCCAAGATCGCGGTCTTCATCTACATGGTGCCGGTGGTCGCGGTCCTTTCGGCCGCGCTGCTGCTGGGCGAGCCGCTCACCGCCTGGGTCGCGCTGGCCGCCGCGATGGTCGTCGGCGGCGTGGTCATCACCGAGCGCGACCAGCGCCGCGCCAGGCTCGAATCGGCGAGGCGCGCCGGACGCGAGTCGAGCGCGGTTTAGCCGAAGAAGACTTCGGCAACGTCCATGATCGACTTCGGGAGCGTCTTGAGCTTGCCGACACCCTCCCCGATCGGGACGCGCACGATCTCGTTGCCTTGCACCGCGACCATCGTGCCGAAGTCGCCTTCGTGCACGGCGTCGATCGCCTCCACGCCGAAGCGCGTCGCGAGCACGCGATCGAAGGCGCTGGGCGTGCCGCCGCGCTGCACGTGCCCGAGGATCGTCACGCGCGTCTCGAAGCCGGTGCGCTTTTCGATCTCGGGCGCGATCATATTCGCGATGCCGCCCAGTCGCACGTGACCGAACTGGTCGGTCTCCTCGCTCTGCAGGACCAGCGTTCCTTCCTTCGGCTTGGCACCTTCGGCGACGACGACGATCGAGAAGTTGCGGCCGCGATGGTGCCGGCGAATCAGATGCTCGCAGACGACTTCGATGTCGAAGGCCTCTTCGGGGACCAGGATCGCGTCCGCACCCGAGGCAATGCCGGCGTAGGCGGCGATCCAGCCGGCGTGGCGTCCCATCAGCTCGACGACCAGCACGCGCTGATGCGCCTCGGCGGTCGTGTGGAGCCGATCCAGCGCCTCGGTCGCGATCTCGACGGCGGTGTTGAACCCGAAGGTGTAGTCGGTTCCCGACAGATCGTTGTCGATCGTCTTGGGCACGCCGACGATCTTGACGCCTTCTTCGTGGAGCTTCGCGGCGACGCCGAGCGTGTCCTCGCCGCCGATCGGGATCAGCGCGTCGATGTTGAAGGCCTGCAGGGTGTGCTTGGTCTTGGCGACGCCGTCTTCGATCTTGAACGGGTTGGTTCGCGACGATCCCAGGATCGTCCCGCCGCGCGGCAGGATCCCGGTCACGCTTTCGCGCGTGAGCGTCTCGACCTCGGCATCGACAGCGCCCTTCCATCCGTTGCGGAAGCCGATGATCGCGTGGCCGTAGACGTCGGTCGCTTTCCGCACGATCGCGCGGATGACCGCGTTGAGACCGGGAGCGTCGCCGCCGCCGGTCAGGATCCCGATCCGCATCGAGGGGCCTCCTTACGATTCGCCGGATCCTTCAATACTACGCGCCCGGTTCGCGAGGGCCGGAGAAAGCCTCGTTTCTGGCGCGAACGAGCAGCATCGCGGCGACCAGCGCCATGATCGTCGCCAGCGCGATCGGCGCTGCGCGCGAGCGAGCGGCCGCGTCCGGACGCGCCGCGACCGACTCGTCGTTCGCGCTCGGTTCGGCGCCCGGCCTCGCCGGGCCGTAAGTCGCGACGGGCTCGATGCCTTCCCGCTCGATATAGGTGCGATCATCGGTCGTTCCGCCGCACAGATGGGCGAGCCGCGCGTCGGGCCCGCCGGTGACGAACACCACGTAGACGGCATCCCGGCGGAACGGAACCGCGCACGTGTCGGCCTCGCCTCCGGTGCGAACCGTGACGGCACGCGGCACCTCGCCCTTATAGACGACGTCCACCTCGAACAGCGCCACGGCCGAGCCGCCGGATCCGTGCGCAAGCGTGACGACCGCTCCGCGGAACGCGGCTGCCGCATCGGCCAGGTACGCCGACGGCGAGCGCACCCGGCACGAGCATGCGCGCGCCTCGTCGGCGCCGGCCAGCAGCGCGCCGGCGGCGACCGCGGCGACCAGCAGCGCCCTCACGATCCGGCCATCCGCTCGACGTCGTCACGCGCATAGCCGAGCTCGCCGAGGATCTCGCGGGTGTGCTCGCCCAGCAGCGGCGGCGGCCGG
>DATLFO010000347.1:0-4646 GCA_035541035.1 Actinomycetota bacterium | reverse complement strand
GCCGTGGCCGGCGTGCCGGGCGACCAGGACACGGCGGAGCCGTCGGTGACCTTGATGATGTAGTCCACCCCGCGCGAGTCGGCGATCGAGGCGGGAAGCTGAACGAAGAACGAGTACAGCGTCTGCTGGCCGATGATGATGCCCGGGTCGCGGCCCATGATCAGGTTCGCCCAGCTCGGGTCGTCGCGCGTGAGCAGCTCGGCCGGGGCGTTGGCGACCGTGGTCCGGTAGTAGATGCGCGCGGTGCACGGCGTGTCGCACGTCGCCTGCGCGGTCACCCCGATCGAGGTGCCGGCTGCGGCGTACGGGACGGGCGTGTGCCAGATCACGGGACCGACCGCGGCGGCTCGCGCGGGCATCAGCATGAGCGCGAAGAGCAGCCCGCCGGCCACGGCGGTGCGGAGAAGACGGATCCCTGGTCGCATCTTGGAAGAAGATTTCGCGCCCGGCCCCGCGGATCCCTTCGGCGCATCACGGGAAAGGCGGTAAAGCGGGACCGCGGGAGAATCCGAATCGCGGCAAATGCCCGGCTAGAGGGCCCCGGAGTAGGCGATCACGCCGCGATAGACATGGTCGGCCGCCTTCCGGCAGCGGCCCCGAAGCTCCTCGCCGTCGGCCACCTCGGCAAGCTGTCGCAGCAGATCCCAGACTTGCTTGGTCGAGCGCACGAAGTCCCCCGGCGACATCTCGGTGAAGTCCAGGATCTCGTCGAGCGACTCGCCGCTCGCCCAGGCGTGGATCGCGTCCACGAAGCCGGGCTCCGGCTCGCGCGTCAAGGCGAGGCCGTGCCGCTCCTCGGTCTTTTCGATCTCGCGCCACAGGCGCCGGATCTTGATGTAGGCCTGGCGGACGGTTTCGTTCGGCCAGGCCGGCTCGACCGCGAAGCCGCGGGCGTTGTAGACGAGCGTGGACACCGCGGCCGCGAGGTCGGGCACCTCCAGACCGTGCAGGATCTCCTGTTCGAGCACCTCGGCCACCAGCAGGTCGCCTTCGTTGTAGATGCGGCTGAGCCGGTCGCCCTTGTGCGTCAGGCCCTCATCGGCCCGCAGGTAGCTCTTCTCGCGCAGCACCCCCACGACACGCTCGAACGTGCGCGCGAGCCCCTCGGTTCGGTTGCGGAGCCGCCGCCGCTGCGCGGTCAGCTCCTTGGTCAGGTCGTCCACCCGTGCGGCCCATCGTTCGTGCTCGGTCCGGTCGGGGCAGTCGTGGCAAGGATGCGCGCGGATCGCGGCCCAGACGCTGCCGGCGGGAAGGTCGGGCTCGACGGCGGGAGCCGGCGGCACGGGCTCGACCGGCGCGGACGGAACCTGGAAGCGCTTGAGCGCCGCGAGCACCTCGCCGCGCTCCTTGCTCTTCCACGGATAGCGGCGCGGCAGCTCGATCCGGCCGAGGACCGGACGGTCGCCGATCACGTCGCGCACGCCGAGCCGCTTCATGGTGTCCGAGGTCGTCAGCGCCATCGGCGTGCCGCCGCGGCGAACGGCCACGACCGCGAGCATGCCGCGTCCGCGGCCTCCGATCCTGACGACGTCGCCGATCCGCAGTCGCGACAGGATACGCTCCCCTTCCTTGTGGGTCTCACCGTCGCCGGCCGCGTCCTTCTCCTCGTCGCGGATGCGGCGCACCATCGACCAGTACCCGGCGAAGTCGCCTGCGTCGCAGGTCATGCGCTCGCGATAGCCCTCGAGGAACTTCTCGCTGCGCTCGACCTGCGCGTGCAAGCCGCTCGCCTGCTTTTGCACCAGGAACTGCGCGAACGACTTTTCGATCAGCGCGAGGGCCTCGGCGACGGTGTAGGTGCGGGCGAGATTGACGGCCATGTTGTAGGACGGCCGGAAGGAGGACCGGAGCGGATACGTGCGCGCACCCACGAGCGCGGCGACGCGATCGAAGGCGACCTCGGGCTGGAACAACACGACCGCATGACCGACCGGATCGATGCCGCGACGACCCGCGCGGCCGGTCAGCTGCGTGTACTCGCCCGGCGTCATCAGCTCGTGCTTCTCGCCGGTGAATTTGATGAGCTTTTCGAGCACGACGGTCTTGGCCGGCATGTTGATGCCCAGCGAGAGCGTCTCGGTGGCGAACACGACCTTGATCAGGCCCTGCTCGAACAACTCTTCGACGGTTTCCTTGAACAGCGGGATGAGCCCGGCATGATGCGAGGCCACACCGCGCATCAGCCCGTCGCGCCAGTCGTCGTATCCCAGCACGTCCAAATCGGTGTCGGGCAGCATCTCGGCCCGGAGCTCCAGATACGCGGCGATGCGCTCGGACTCCTCGGATGACGTCAGTCGCGTCGAGCCCGTCAGAATCTGCTTGACCGCCTGGTCGCAGCCGTTGCGTGAGAAGATGAAGTAAATCGCCGGAAGCAGACTTCGGTCGTCGAGCATGTCCACGACCTCTTCCCGCCGCGGGACGGCGCGGCGGGCTCGCATGTGGTCACGGCCGCGCCGTCGCTCCGCGTTGAGACTCATCTTTTTGAGCTGCGGGTTCGGCCGCTTGTTCTTGCCCTGTCCGACGAAGGTCGGCGAGACCTGGCTGCCGACCATGTAGTGATGCTCCAGCGGCACCGGCCGCGCCTCTTCGATGACCACGTCCACCTTGCCGCGCACGTGCCGCAGCCAGTCGCCGAACTCCTCGGCGTTGGAGACCGTCGCGGAGAGCGCGACCACCTGCACCGAGGGCGGAAGGTGGATCAGGACCTCCTCCCAGACCGCACCACGATACGCGTCCTGCAGGTAGTGCACCTCGTCCATCACGACGAAGCCGAGATTGTGCAGCGTCGGGGACTTCTCGTAGAGCATGTTGCGCAGCACCTCGGTCGTCATCACGACCGCCGGCGCCTCGCCGTTGATCGAGTTGTCACCGGTCAGCAGGCCGACGTTGGCGGCGCCGTGCCGCGCGATGAAGTCGCCGAACTTCTGGTTCGACAGCGCCTTCAGCGGCGTGGTGTAGAAGGTCTTGCGTCCGCGCCGGATGCCCAGAGCGACCGCGAACTCGCCCACCACGGTCTTGCCCGCGCCGGTCGGCGCGCACACGAGCACGGATCGGCCCCGGGCGAGCGACTCGCACGCGGTGGTCTGGAACGGATCCAGCGGGAACGAGTATCCGGCCGCGAACTGCTCGACCTCGTTCACGCGCTCACTCCGGGACCGACGACGCGGAGCGCGCCGGGCTGCACGGTCAAGGTCACGGGCAGCGGTCCGATCTCTTCCCCGTCGGCGTAGCAGGCAAACGGACGGTCGGCCGCGATGGTGACGGTCGCCGCGCGCGCCGTGGTCACCGCGGGATGGTTCACGTGCGTGCCTTTGAACAGCTTCGGGAACTGGCCGAGCAACGCCGGCCGCGAGAGCGCGCCCACGACGGTGACGTCGAACAGACCGTCGTCGAGCCGCGCATCCGGCGTTATGCGCATCCCGCCTCCGTACGACGTCGCGTTGCCGGCCGCGACGAACATTGCGTCCATGCGGCTCGCTTTCCCGTCCAGGGTCACGGTGAACCGCGCCGGGCGGAACCGCGCCAGCGTCCGCAGCGTCGCCGCGACGTAGACCGGGGTTCCGCGCAGCATCCGGATCCGGTTGGCGACCCGGTTGACCTCAGAGTCGAACCCGCCGCCGGCCACGCACACGAAGGACGGACCGCCTTCGATCTTGCCCGCGTCGACCCGCCGCTCGGCGCCGGAGGCCAGGACCGCGCAGGCCGCGAGCGGATCACGGCGCGCGTAGCCGAGGTTGGCGGCGAAATCGTTGCCCGTGCCCAGCGGCACGATCCCGAGGGCGGCCGGCGTGCCGAGCAGCCCGTTGACGACGAAATGAACCATGCCGTCCCCGCCCGCGGCGGCGACGACGTCGCAGCGGCCGCCGGCTCCGGCCGCCAGCTCGATCGCGTGGGAGGGCGAACGCGAGATCAACGTCTCGACGGTGCAGCCCGCGTCGCGGAGCCGCTGCTCGACGCGCGGCAAGAACCCGCCGACACGTCCGCGACCCGAAGCCGGGTTGGCGATGAGTGCGATCGAGCGGCCCACCCGCATCAGCCCGCCGGCGCGGGCGTGACCTCGGGTGGCGGCGTGGTGGGCACCAGGAAGCGCGGCTCTTCGGGCAGCGCCCGCGACGGCTCCTCGCCGAGCCACTCGAGTTCGAGCGCCTCGATCGCGGCGCCGCCGAGCGAGTAGACGGCCGCGGCGCGGTTCGCCCACTCCCGTGCGTGCTGCAGTGTGACCTGGACCTTCTCCTCGACCGCGGCGCGCGCGTCGCCGCTGAGCCCGGCTCCGATCTCGCGTTGCTGGCTCGCGAGGTGGTACAGACGTGCGACGCCCGCATACATGTCGAGCCCTTGGATCAGATCCGCGTGCGCCGGGAGGAGCTCCGCCGGCGGCACGACATCGGAGACGCGGTCCTTGGCGGCCTTGAAGTCTTGCTCCCATACCTCGGCGAGCGTCCGGAACGCGACGAACGGAGTCTTGAGGTCGGCGAAGTCGCGGGCGCTGGTGTCCAGATACGTGCGCGTGCCCGGCGTCAGGTGCGGCACCGCCGGCTCTTGCGCGGTTCGAAGCGCCGCGACGTAGCCGCGCAGCGCCTCGGCGCGCCAGACGTTCTGCCACACGCGCAGGCCCCCGAGGATCGTCAGCACCGACAGCACCACGA
>DATLFO010000346.1:0-5634 GCA_035541035.1 Actinomycetota bacterium | reverse complement strand
TCCCGGTACCGTCACGACGGTCGCCGGAGGCGGCGACGGAGACGGCTATCCGGCGACAACGGTAAGCGTTCACGCGCGAGACGTGGCCGAAGATGCGGTGGGCGCGGTTTGGTTCACGCAGGACTCGAGGCTCCGCCGCGTCAGCCCCGCGGGAGTCCTGTCGACCGTCGCAGGCAAGGCAGGACCGGGCGATTCCGGTGACGGCGGACCGGTTGCCGGGGCGCGCTTCCAATCGCTGCTTGCCCTGGCGCTCGATAACGTCGGAAACCTTTTCGTCGCCGACAACGACGCGCGTAAGGTGCGAATGATTCGGGCCTCGGATGGCGTTGTCACGACCGTGGCGGGGAGCGGCGCCAAGGTTTCGTCGGGCGACGGCGGACCTGCGACGCAGGCGGGATTCGACTCGATCTTCGACGTCGCGTTCGAGGACGGATTCCTCTACATCGCCGATTACGTGGGCGGAGTGATCCGCCGCGTCCGGCCCGACGGGATCATTGAGCGCGTCGCGGGGACCGGCGTCCACGATTTCTCCGGCGATGGAGGTCCGGCCGTGCAGGCCGAGCTGAACCATCCGGGCGGCGTCGCGGTGCGCGACGGGGTCGTCTTCATCGCCGATACGTGGAACGATCGCGTCCGCAGAGTCGATGTCGACGGAACGATCACCACGATCGCCGGGTCGACCCGTCCCGCTCGGGCGCTCGACGGATACGGATACGGCCTGTACGCGCAAGAGGGTGTGCCCGCCACGCTCGCACATCTCGTCTATCCGCACGGCGTTGCGATCGCGAGCAACGGCGACGTGATCATTGCCGACACCTTCAACCATCGGATTCGTCGCGTTGACAATGCGGGGTTCATGTGGACGGTCGCGGGGACACCGGTGTCGTGGTCTCCGCACGACGACGGGATGCCCGCCAGGATCTCGTCGGTCGCGTTCACGAACGGTCTTGCGATCGGGCCATCACAGCGAATTCTGTACTCGGAGAGCGACTGGGGCCGTCAGGCGATTCGAGCGATCGGCGGTGACGGCACAGTACGGACGATCGCCGGGAACGACGATGTCGGATTCGGGGGCGACGGCGGCCCCGCCACACACGCGATGCTTACGGACTGCGCAGGCATCGACGTCGGCACCGACGGCTCGATCTACATCGCTGATCAGTACGGACACCGTATTCGTAAGGTCGATCCTTCCGGATCGATCAGCACCGTCACCGGCGGCCGGGCTTTCGTGCGGACGTCGCGCGAACTATGGGGACCGAACGACGTCGCGGTGGACGCGCAGGGAAACGTGTTCATCGCCGAGCTCTACAACCATCGCATCTCGAAGCTCGCGCCGGACGGCTCACTCAGCGTCGTCGCCGGTGGCCGAGAGGTTGACCGTCAGCTCTGGCTGGGCGACTACGGAACGGGATTCGTCGGCGACGGATTGCCGGCGACGCTCGCAAGCCTGGTGTTTCCGATGGGCGTAGACGTCGACGATGCCGGCAACCTCTACATCGCCGATACGAACAACGCGCGGATCCGCATGGTAGACACCGCAGGAATCATCACGACGATCGCCGGCACCGGCACGTATGGCTATTCAGGAGACAACGGTCCCGCGACGAGCGCGACGATAGGCCGAGTGGAAGACGTCGCCTACGATCCGGTGACGGGCTCGGTGTACTTCGCAGATCGGTACGTGAACCGTGTGCGACGCATCGACGCGTCCGGGATCGTCACGACGGTTGCAGGCAACGGGACGTCCGACGACTCAGGTGACGGCGGTCTCGCGACGAACGCGGGCGTCGCGTATCCGCGTGGCGTAGTACCCGACGGCCGCGGCGGATTCTTCGTCGCGACGGTCACATTCGTGCGACACGTCGATGCGGCAGGGATAATCCGAACGATCGGAGGCGGCGGCTCGGCCGAGATCGACGGGGTCCCCGCGCTGCAGACCGCTTTTCGGGATTTGGACGGGCTCGCCATCGACCCCGCCGGCAACCTGCTCGTCTCCGCAACCCGCGTCCGCCGTATCGAAGCCCCTCTCGACTAAAGCGCTCCGGGCGGATCGCGTCGCAAGTCGCGATCCCCAAGCCCGGAGAGGTGGTACGGCTCACGTGGATCCCACCCCGGCATACGCTGAGTACGTGTGATTCCCGGCGGGCTGACTTCGCTCCATGTCGGCAATCAGATTGCCGAATGACAGTCGCGAGTGACAGTTACATGCTTGTCATTTGCCGAATGCATCGGGTTACGGGCTTGGGGAAGGCGGTCTCCCGGGAGACGTTGAGAGGCCTTCGACCCGGGGCCTAGGTGGCACACAGTGGCATAAGGTCCATGGCATAGTGTGCGGAGCAGCAACAGTGTGCCGGCCCCGCGCCTGGTTCATCTCGAACCCGAAGAGCCCGAAGGGCGTCTGCGCTCGCGGACGGGTCCGCTCTAGCAGCGGATTGCGATCATCCGTTCCGCTTGCAAGGGCTTCACGTCTCCGCCGCCGACCGCGATTCCTCTGCCGGATGCATCGACATCGACCGACCACAACCGGGACTGCTCGGAGGGGAAGTTCGCATCGGCCGTGCTCCACGATGTCCCGTCCCAGTGAAGGAACGTCGTCTTGACGGCCTCGAGCCCGGTGTACTCGCCCTCGCGCGGCGGAAACTGCGATCCGGGACGCTGAACGCGGGTCTGTCCGACGGCCCACACGTCACCGGCCGCGCGGACGGCAAAGGACGGGACCACATCGATGTCCGGCAGATCGACGGGAGTCCACGTGCGTCCGTCCCAATGCTCCATCGAAACATGATTGCGCGTCCGGTCGATCCCCGACACCCACATGTCGTCGGTCGCGGCGACGGAAAGCGCCATGATTCCCGTCGTTCCCGGCGGGGCTCCCGAGTAGATTCGCCGGAAGCGGCCGTCTTCCAGAACCAAAACCGAGGCGGGATCGGATCCGATGGTCAGCACGACGAGCGTTCCGTCGGGAGCGAGCGCAACGTCGGCCACGAAGGGACCCTTCATGTCGGCCGGCAGCGGATAGTGCTGCCACGAACCGGATCCGGTTCTCATCATCACGAACGCGAGCCCGTTCTCCCTGTATCCGCCGACGGCGACAGTGGATCCTCGGACGGCGATCGCGGTCGGAAAGAGTGGCCCGTCGTCGCGTGGAGTCTCTTGCTCCCACCGCGTTCCCGACCACCGCATGAGGAATCCTTCGGCTGGCGTCGTGGTCGCGGTTTGCTGAAGAGTCCAGCCGGCGATCCAAATGCTCGAGTCGTCCGTTGCGGCGTCCTTGATGACGTCGCGCGGGCCTTGGTGCGGAATCTCGATCCGTTCCAGCGAAGTGCCGTTCCACCGCGTCGTCACTCCCATGATGCCGCTGTCGATGCCGTGCTCGTTTCCGATCGCCCACAGCGACCCTCCGGCCGATACGGCATAGAGCAGATCAACGCCGGTCGATCCCGGCAGCCGCCGTTCGACCGGGGTCCGGTGGACCTGCCATTGGCCGCCGCAATCCGCGGCCGGCCGCACCACGATCCGAGACGGCGAGCGGGTCACGATCGCCAGCGATCCGGCCGCCACCAGGCCCAGCGACAGAATCAGCACACCACCCGTTCGCGCGCGCCGCCGCGTGATCGACGAACGAAACTCGGCTGTGATCCGCGTCGCGGCGGGCGCCGCCGTCGCCGCCTCGTCCAGCAGAGCCTTCAGATCAGATTCCATGGCGCAACCCTTCTAGCAGTGGGCGGAGCGACTCCGAGCCGCGCGCGACCAGCGAACGAACCGCCGGCCGGCTGCAGCGCATGATGTCGGCGACTTGGGCCTCGGACAGGTCTTCGTAGTAGCGAAGGACGATGGCGGCCCGCTGCCGCACGGGAAGCGTGGCCAGCGCGCGCACCACGTCCGGTCGCGGATCGACGTTCGGATCGGTATGGACGCCGGACGTTCTCAGCCGGGGCAACTTTGATCGCTCCGCGCCGGCTCGGCGTTGCTCGGACCGGACCAGATTGACGATCGTCCGATTCAGATAGGGCCGGAAGAAGTCCGGTGAGCGACGGTCGGCGAACCGGCCGAAGACTCGCAGAAACGCCTCGTGAACCACGTCCTCAGCGGCCTCGCGCCGTCCGATCAGCAGAAACGCGAATCGCAGCGCCGCTGCCGCGTGGCTTTCGTACAGCGCGGCGATGCGGTCCCGTTCCAGGGGTTGTCGGTCCACCGTGGCTTCAGTCATCCCTCCATAAACGCATGGGGGCCCGGATCGGTAGCGGCCCGGCCGTACTCGCGGCGGGGCGATGAAATTGCCCGGCGTTCGTTGAGGTCGTACCCGGCCCAAAAGGGCGGGATTGGCATCGGTCAGCGCGGCCGCAGGGATTCGAACCCCGAACCTTCTGATCCGTAGTCAGATGCTCTATCCATTGAGCTACGGCCGCAACGCGAGGTCCGATTCTACCCCATCACGCGGGCCGTGGGAGCGCTTCATCGGGTCGTCGGCCGGCGACTCGTGTGGGCCGCCGCTTGAGTCGGGAAGGTGCAAAAAGGAATCGATCACGCGCGACTCCGCGTGATCGATTTTGGCGGAGGCGGAGCGATTTGAACGCTCGAGGGCCTTGCGACCCAACGGGATTAGCAATCCCGCGCCATAGACCAGACTAGGCGACGCCTCCTTGGAGCGGGCATTCTACCCGAGCGGCGGAGGGCCGGGGATTCGAACCCCGAAGCCGGTTGCCCGGCGGCAGTTTTCAAGACTGCTGGCTTGCCAGTTAGCTCTAGCCCTCCGCAGGCAAGGGTAGCAGCGACCGGTTAGGTGGTCGGGCCCAAGAGCTCGAACCCGGCGTAGGGGACGAGCACATGCGGGACGTGAACCGATCCGTCCTCGCGCTGGTTGTTCTCCATGATCGCGATGAGCATGCGGCCGACGGCGATCGCGGTGCCGTTGAGCGTGTGCACGAACTGCGGGCCGGATTCGGTCTTGATGCGGCAGTTGAGCCGCCGGGCTTGATAGTCGGTGCAGTTCGAGCAGCTGGTGACCTCGCGGTAGGCGGCCTGGCCGGGCATCCACGCCTCGACGTCGTACTTCTTCGCGGCCGGCTGGCCCAGGTCGCCCGCGGCGATGTTCATCACCCGATAAGGGATCTGCAGCTCTTTCAGGATCCCTTCCTCGACCGACAGCAGGAACTCGTGCTCCTCCCACGACTGCTCGGGCGTGGTGAACGAGAACATCTCGACCTTGTCGAACTGGTGGACGCGGAAGATGCCGCGCGTGTCCTTGCCGTAGGTGCCGGCCTCGCGGCGGAAGCAGGTCGAAAATCCTGCGTAGCGGAGCGGCAGCGCCTCGACGGGCAGGTACTCGTCCTGATGCAGCGCGGCGAGCGGCACCTCGGACGTGCCGACCAGATACAAGTCGTCCTCGGGAAGCTTGTAGATCTGCGCCTCGTCGGTGGGCAGGAACCCGGTTCCTTCCATCGCCTCGCGGCGCACGAGCACCGGCGGCACGACCGGGGTGAAGCCCTTGTCCACGAGCGTGCCCATTGCGTAGCGCACGAGTGCGAACTCGAGCAGCGCGAGCTGTCCCTTGATGTAGGCGAAACGCGATCCGCTGGTGCGAGCGCCGCGCTCGACGTCGATCATGTCGAGCGTCTCGCCGATCTGAAG
>DATLFO010000345.1:0-6353 GCA_035541035.1 Actinomycetota bacterium | reverse complement strand
CACAGACCTCGTTCCTGGACGGTCCGCTCGCGTGGAACACGCACTACCGCTATCGGATCATCGCCAAGCGCGAATTGACCATCAACAAGCCCGCCGATCCGAACACCGGCGTGCCGGCCGACCCGAACCACGTCGAGAGCGGCTTCTCGCCCTCGCATCCCGCGGGCGACGGCGTGGGCATCACCACCCCGCCGATCCCGGCGCCCGGCGATCCGACGAACCTGATCGCGACCTTCTCGGCGCCCTCGACCAGCAACCTGCAATGGATCGACAACTCGACCGACGAGGACGGGTTCTTGATCGAGTTCGGCCCCGACGGTACGAACTGGCTCGCGCAGACCGCGGTGGGCCCGCACACCTCGCCGGCGACGGGACCGATGACGGCAATGCAGGTCGCGATCCCGCCGGACACGATCCGCTACTACCGCGTCTTCGCCTACCGCGTGACGCCCTACGCGAAGTCGAACCCGTCGAACGTCGCGATGATCGTCGCGATCCCGCGCGCACCGACGAACCTGGCGGAAACCTCCGTCACGTCGTTCCAGTCGGTGCTGCAGTGGAAGGACAACTCCAACATCGAGACCGGATTCCGGATCGAGTACTGCAACCCGTCGCTGTTCGCCTGTACCAGCCCCGGCACGACCGGGTGGGCGACGGCAGGCACGACCGGACCGAGCAGCGGCACCGGCGCGCTGCTGAGCTTCGTGGACGGACGCTTCGCGGCCTCGACGCTCAAGTATCGCGTCGTGGCGTTCAACGCCTCGGGCGACTCGGCGCCGTCGGACGCGATCACCTCGACCACGCCCGCCGGCCCGCTGGTGACGCCGTTGAACCTGACGGCGACGCCTGCCGGGCCGCACCAGATCAACGTCGCGTGGAGCGACACCGTGGACGACAAGGGCTACCGGCTCGAGTTCAGCGACTCCGGTCCGTCGGGTCCGTTCGCTCACCTCGCGACGACGGGGCAAAACGTCACCACCTACGCCGACGCACCGCTGCCGGGCGGCAAGTATCGCTGCTATCGCGTCCGCGCGATCGACGTCGCGGCCAACCGCCGTAGCGACCCGTCGAACGTGGCCTGCGCCACAACGCCGATGGGACCGATCCCGGCGGCTCCGACCAATGCGGTCGCGGTGCCCTGGAGCGGCAACCCGACGATGGCGGTCGAGTTCACCTGGCAGGACAACTCGACCAACGAGGACGGCTTCATCGTCGAACACTCGAGCAACAACAGCACGTGGCGCGAGGTCGGCCGCACCCTGCCGAACGTGTCGGTGCTCCGCATCGGCAACTACGATCCGAACTCGGTTCAGTACTTCCGGGTGCGGGCCTACAACTTCGAGGGCTTGAGCGGCTACTCCAACACCGCATCGGTGCTGCTGCTGGGCCCGCCGCGGCCGGTGTGGCTGAACCCGTCGAAGGACAACATGGTCGCGACCAGCGCCTGCTACATCGACGGCACGTTCGCCCACACCTTCAGCCCGGCGATCAACGACATCAACATCGTGATCGTGCGCAAGCTCGGGGCCGACACCGGCACCTACACCTGCAACACCTCGCCGGGCTCGTGCACCAACCAAGGCGGCTTGGTCCCGATCTCGTCCGAACCCGCCGTCAACCAGGTCCAGCTCAACTGGAACGGTCCGGGGACCTTCCGGCTCGAGTTCCACTTCCTCAAGAACGTGACCTACGAGCTTCACGCCCGCGCCATCAACGTTCACGGCGCGTCGGCGTCCGCCTTCATCGCTTCGTTCGTGGTGCTGGCCGACTGTCCGCTGGGCTGATCTTCCGAGGGGGGAGACGAGCGCCCGCGCATACGCTGCGCGGGCGCTCCTGCGTGCGGTGCCCGTTTCGCCTCGCGACATATCGCCCAGCGGAGGACGGGCCGGGCAGGGCGGCGAAACGAGGCGCGCCGGCGGCTCGTTGTCCTGACGAGCCATCATGCCCACCGCGCCGCGTCAACGGACGTCGCGGGGCCGGACCGTTGCTTCCGGCCCCCGCTTGACGCTGGTCGTCCGCAACCGGACCGGAAGCGACGTCACGCCCGCGTTTATCGAGCGGCTCGCTCGCTGCCTGGAGCGGGACGCGACGGAGGTGATCGTCGCCGACGAGACCATCCGGATGGCCTCGACCGACCTGCTCATCGCGGCGGAGAAGGCCGGTCTGCCGGTTCGCGTGATCCGGGCGCGGGCGGCGCTGGCCGACGCGCTCGTGACCGCCGCAGGCGACTACGTGGCGGTCATGGATGCCGACGAGCGCCACCCTCCCGAGATGCTTTCCGCGATGCTGTTCCAGGCCGCCGCCAACGACGTGGACATCGTGATGGGCTCGCGACGCCCCGTCGACGGCAAGCCGCCGCGCACGCTGCTGTCGGTTTGCGGCGACGCGGTTCGCGGCATCACCGATCCCGCGACGCCGTTCTTCGTGGCCCGCCGGTCGATGCTCGAAGAATTCACGCCCAAGCCGGGTGCGACCGTGCTGGCGCTGGACCTTCTGCTCGCGCATCCACGCGCGAGCGTGAGCGAGCTTCCGATCAAACCGGCCCGGCCGGGCGACGCGCCCGGCGTGCGCCGGCGCGCCGCCGAACGCGTGCACATCGTGCGTCTGTCGCGGCGCGGCGCGGCGGTCCGGGCCAAAGCGGTGCGCGAGACGGCCAACGGGCTGGCGTGGAAAGCGCGCCGCAAGGCCGAGGAGCCCTGGACGCTGTTCGCGATCGGCGGCATCCTGATCGCTGCGGCACTGCTGCGATTCTGGGCGTTGCCCTCGCTGCATTGGTACGGCCACGACGAGGCGCACGCATCGATGGCGGCCCAGCGCATGCTGGTGGACCACAAGCCGGTGCTGACGGGTCAGCCCACCTCCCGCGGGGTCTACCTCGGCCCGGGCTACTACTACCTGGTCGCTCCGTTCTACGCGCTATTCGGCATGAGTCCGTTCGCGGGCGCGTTCCTCGCCGCGATCGCAGGAGTCGGAGCCGTCTATCTGGTGTGGCGAATCGGCCGCGAGACGTTCGGCGCGCTCGCGGGACTGAGCGCTGCCGCGATCATGGCGACGGCGCCGATCGCCGTGTACTTCGGCCGCTTCGGCTGGAACCCGAACACACTGCCGTTCTTCGCCGCGCTTCTGATCTACGCGCTCATCCGCGCGCCGTCGAACAAGCGCTGGCTCGCGCCGGCCGCGTTCGCGGCTGGCCTGGCACCGCAGCTGCACGCGACCGGTCTGATCCTGCCCGCGACGCTCGGGATCTGGCTGCTGACGCGGCGGCCAAAGTTGCGCAAGCGCTCGTGGGCCGGCCTGGCGGGCCTGTTCGCGCTGCCGCTCGTTCCCATGGCGGTCGCCGAGCTTCGAAGCGGCTTCGCGGGGACGCGCTCGTGGATCCGCCTGCTGCTCGGCGGCGGCGAGCCCGGCAGCGAGACCGGCGGCTCGTTCCTGAAGGCCTTCAAGGATCTGTTCGTGCAGACGATCGGAACGCCGCGCTTCGCCGTCGCCGCCTCGATCGTGCTCGCCGCGATCGCCGGGCTGATCTTCTGGGAGCGAAACCATTGGAGCGACCGGCGCGTGGCACCCGCCTTTCAGACCCTGATGCTCTTCGAGCTCCTCGGATTCATCGGCGCGCTGCTGTGGCGCGGCGAGATGTTCGCATACTGGCTTCTGCCGTGGCTGCCCGGCGCGATCGTGCTCTTCGCCGGCGGCCTGGTCGAGATCACCTACAAGACGTTCGCGTGGGTCACGAAGCGAACCGCGGCGCTGTTCGTGCCGGCCACGGCCGTGCTGCTGATCGTGGGCTTGAACATCGCCTCGGTCGCCGCCCCGGTCCGGCTCCCCGATCAGCTCGACGCGACCTCGCCGGCCGCCTTCCAGAACGTCGCGGCCGCCGCCGACTGGATCGCCGAGCGCGCCGACGGGCCCTTCCGGGTCGAGGTCTGGACGCCGTACGTATGGGACACCGCCCGCAACTCGACGCGGGCCTTCGACTATCTGCTGCTCCGCAAGGGCCTCAAGGCGACGCCCGGCGCGCCCACGCTGTTCGTCATCTCGCTCGAGGACATCGACTTCCCGAAGACGCGAGTAGTCCGAAACTCGGTGCTCGCGCAGATGGGCGAGCCGGTGGACCGCACCGCGTTCGGCGCGCTCGGCGTCTTCGAATACGCCACCGCTAGTCGGTGAGCAACGCGCGCGCCGCCGCCGCGGCTTCCGCGTAGACATCCTTGAGCGGACGCTGCGCCTCGCGCGCGACCCGAACGCAGTCCGCATACTCGGGGGAGGCGCCGGTGACGCGGCCGCCGAAGGCGCGCGCGACCTTCACGCGCACCGTCCCGCCCTCGACCTGGACCGTGATGACCTCGCGCGGCAGCATCCATTTCTCGACCGCGCGGCGCCGCAGACCGAGCGTGGTCGTCTCGGAGAACAGCACCTCGCGCACCGCCTGCTCCTCGGCGGGTCCGCACAGGATCGACAGCGTGACCGCGGGCCGGCCCTTCTTCATCACGATCGGGGTCGTCCACACGTCCTGCGCCCCGACGGAGAAGAGCCGCTCGAGCACGTACTCGTAGAGTTCGGGATTCATGTCGTCGATGTTGGACTCGAGCACGACGGCCGGCACGGGACCGAACTGCTCGTCGGCGACCATCTCACCGACGATGACCCGCAACACGTTGGGGATCTCGAGCTCGCGCGTGCCGGCTCCGTAGCCGACGGTCTTGACGCGAATCTGCGGCATGTCGCCGAAGCTGCGCGCCGTGGCGGCCAGGATCGCCGCGCCGGTCGGGGTGACGAGCTCGGTCGGGATGCCGCGCGAGTACATCGGCGCGCCCTTGAGCAGCTCGACGACCGCCGGCCCCGGCACCGGGTAGATGCCGTGGTCGGTGCGGATCATGCCCATGCCGGTCGCGACCGCCGAAGCATGAACCTCTTCGATGCCGAGCAGATCCAGCGCGATCGACGCGCCGACGATGTCCACGAGCGTGTCGACGGATCCGAGCTCGTGGAACGCGACTCGCGACACCTCCTTGCCGTGCACCTTCGCCTCGGCCTCGGCGAGGCGGCGAAAGATCGTGAGCGCCAGCTCCTTGGGCCGCTCGGCCAGCTCGGCCTGCTCGATCAGCGCACGAACCGCGGCGTACGTGCGCAGGACCCCAGTGTCGGCGGCGCGCACGCGCACGCCGATGGCGCTGATGCCGAGCCGCTCGACGCGGGTGACCTCGAGCTCGAACGGCTCGATCGGCAGCTTCGCCAGGCCGGCTTCGATCTCGTCGAGCGGAACGCCGGCGTCGATCAGCGCGCCGAGCGTCATGTCCCCGGCGACGCCGCTGAAGCAGTCGAAGTACGCGACGGTGCTCACGCGCGTGCTCGAAGCATCCGGACCGCGAACGCGGCCGCTCCGAAACCGTTGTCGATGTTGACGACCGCCACGCCGGGCGAGCACGAGTTGAGCATGCCCAGCAACGCGGCGATGCCGCCGAACGAGGCGCCGTAGCCGACCGAGGTCGGCACCGCGACGACCGGCGCCTGGACGAGCCCGCCGACCACGCTGGGCAGCGCCCCCTCCATGCCGGCCGCAACGATGATGACGTCGGCGGTGCGCAGGTCGTCGGAGACCCCGAGGATGCGATGGATACCGGCGACGCCGACGTCGAAGACGCGCTCGACCTTCGCGCCGCACGCATCGGCGGTGACGGCCGCTTCCTCGGCGACCGGGATGTCGGAGGTTCCGGCGGTCACGACCATGCAGCGCCCGATCGGCGAGCCGTGCTCGCGGCGGAGCACGATGGTGCGCGCGGTCTCGTTGTAGGCGGCGGTCGGCGAAAGATCGCGAACCGCCGAGAACATCTCGCGCGTGGCTTTCGTGGCGATCACCGGTGCGTCGGAGCGTTCGAGCAGGACGCGCGCGATGGACCGCATTTGCACGACCGTCTTGCCCGGCGAATAGATGACCTCGGGCATGCCGGTCCGCGCCTGGCGGTGAAGGTCGAGCCGCGCATGCGCGTCGTCGAGGCGCCGGCGAGCCCGCAGGGCGGCGATGTGATCCACCGCCTCCGAGGGTGTGACCGATCCGCCCGCGACCGCGTCGAGCAGTCGGTCGAGCGTCTGCGTATGGGAAGGCCGGTCCACGCCTGCGATTCTATCGGCCGGAGCGCGACAGGGGGAAGGGTATACTTCGCGCGAATTTTCGCCTGGAGGGCGAGCCATGCCATGGGATCCTGATGCGCTGCGATTCGTCGCGCTGGCCGGTGTCGGAGTCGCCGGCGCTTCTTTGGCGCTCGCGTTTCGGGCATCGGCGAAGGTGGATGCGCTCAAACGGTCCATGGCGGTGCTCCAGGGTGGGGACGCGGCCGACGCAAAGGACGCCAACC
>DATLFO010000344.1:0-18747 GCA_035541035.1 Actinomycetota bacterium | reverse complement strand
GAGTGGCTCATGCACTTCATGATCGCGATGTGCGATCCGCGCCGCACCGAAGGCGTGCGCGAGGTCTACGAGATCCGTCTTCCGCCGGGAACCTTCCACGTCCACGCCGACGACGGCGAACTTCGCTTCCACGACGGCGAGGCGGAGGCGCCCGATCTGGTGATCGAAGCCGATCTGGAGACGTTCGTCGGTCTGGCGAACGAGGACGCCGACCCCGCGGCTGCCGTCGCCGCCGGCCACCTGCGAGCCACCGGCGATCCCGCCGCCGGCCTGCGCGCCCTGCACATCCTGCGCCCCGCCACGAGTGCTGCGCCTATTCGCAGCTGACCGCGAGCGCCGGCGGGCATCGAGATCGTTCGAGCGCGTCCGCGGGCCGCGTTCCTTGCTTGACGGTGTTTCGACCCGTGTGAGCAGGGAACCTCTGGAGAGAGGTGATTTCAGGATGACGATGCGCAAGATCGGAGCGATTGCCGCGATGGTCGCGGCGGCGGCCAGTCTGTTCGCCGCGTTCAAGCGGTTCCGCAAGGCGAACGAGGTCACTGTCTAGCCGTTCCGCCAACGCGGTTCGTGGCCCCCCACTTTTTCAAAGATCCGGCCGATATCCTGGCGCGTCATGACGCGCGTATTCGAGATCCTTCCCGGCCGCATCGAGCGGCCGGCCGCGGCGGCCGCCGGCTGGCTCGCCGCGCGCGGCGTCGGCGGCGGCGATCGCATCGTGGTTCCCGCGCAAAACGATCCACGATTGCTGGCACTGACCCAGGGCGCGCTTCGCACCGGCATCGTGCCGGTGTTGATCAATCCCGCGATGGACGAGCGCGAGCGATCATGGATCGAATCCGACGCCGAACCCGCCTTGATCGTTCGGGATCTGGATCAGATCGACTGGGATTTTGGCACGGCCGAGCTCGCGCCGCGACCACTCGGCCGGCCGATGCTCTACACCTCGGGCACGACCGGACGGCCCAAAGGCGTGTGGGGCGGGCTGCTCGACGAAGCCGATGCGCGCGCATGGGCGCTCGACGAGCAAGCGCTATGGGCGGCCGCGCCGGACGCCCCCGTGCTGGTCTGCTCGCCGCTGTATCACTCGGCCGGTCACCGGCTTGCGACCGCGGCGCTCATCGCCGGCGCTCGAATTCTTCTGCTGGAGCGCTTCGATGCCGATGCGGTCGTTCGGATCCTTTCGAAGCAGGCCGTCTCGTCGGTGTTTCTGGTGCCGACCCACCTGCGACGCATCCTCCAGGCGGGCGATCCGCCCGCCCCGCGTGATGCGCGCAAGGTCTTGCACGCCGGTGAATCCTGCCCGGCGGAGCTGAAGCGTCGCGCGCTTGATTGGATCGAAAACCTCTGGGAGTTCTACGGCTCGACGGAAGGACAGTTCACCGCGATCTCGCCGGACGAATGGCGGTTGCGGCCGGGCAGCGTCGGCCGGGCGCGCGCCGCACGGACGCTGTCGATCGCCGAGGCGGGCGAAGACGGGATCGGAACCGTGTTCGTCACCGCGCCGCCGTTCGCACGCTGGGAGTACTGGCGCGATCCGCAGCGCACGGCGGCCGCCTGGCGCGGCGGCGCGTTCACCGCCGGCGATCTCGGCCGGCTCGACGACGGATACCTAACGCTGGCCGCGCGCCGCGAGGATCTGATCATCACCGGAGGCGTCAACGTGTATCCGGGGATGATCGAAGCCGCGCTGCTGGAGCATCCGGGCGTGCGCGACGTTGCGGTGTTCGGCGTCGCCGACGATCAATGGGGTCAGCGCGTGTGTGCCGCGATCGTCGCCGACGAGCCGCTCGAGGCATGGATCCACGAACGGCTGCACGGCCCGTATCTGCCGAAGACGGTGCTGCGCATGGATGCGCTTCCCCGCACGCCCGTGGGAAAGATCGACCGCGCCGCCCTGCGCGACGCGATTGCTTCGGGCTAGGCGGCACCTCGTGCGTCCGGTACGTCCGAAATCGACGGCCGGACCGGATTCGGGGTCCACAGGGCCGATTCGCCTCGCTGTCGGGAAGGAGCCCGGGCCGATCGAGTCGAATTCTTGGCGAATCGGACAAAGCGATTCCCTGGGGGCTGCTCGCTATGAAATCACGGCTCGTCGTTCTGGCCGGCGTCGTCGCGCTCGCGTTTCCCGCGCTCGCGGCCGGCTCGCCGCCCGTTCAGGTCCCCGGCGGCTTCCGGGCGGCCACGATCAACACGCCCGGCCAGTCGGGCCACATCAGCGTGCTCGACTTCGCGGCCGACACCGCGAACGGCACGAAGACCTACGGTCCGCACCTGACCGACGGGCTGGTGCCGTACACGGCCTACAAGTACAAGCCGGGTGAGTTCTTTCGCAGCGGCACCCCCACGATCCCGCGTCCCGGCGTGAAGATCTATCGCGACTCGTTCGGCGTGCCGGCCGTGTGGGGCGGTTCGATCGCGGACGCGTGGTACGGCGTCGGCTACGCGCTGGCCGAGGACCGCATGTGGCAGATGCACCTGCTGCGCATGGCGGCGCTCGGACGCCTGGCCGAGCTGATCGGAACCGGCGGCCTACCCTCGGACATCGCGACCCGCCGCGATTTCTACACCCCGGCCGAGTACGCACAGCAGTTCGCCTCGCTCGACGACTGGGAGAAGGAGCAGCTGATCGCGTACGCGGCCGGCGTCAACCAGTACATCGCCGAGATGCACGCCGACCCGCGCAAGATGCCTGCCGAGATCGCGGCGCTGGCGCTGCCGATCGAGCCGTGGACGCCGATCGATTCGTTCGCGCTGGGCGGCCTGATCGCGCGCAGCGTCGCCAGCGACGGCGGTCAAGAGCTTGGCAACGCCGCGCTGCTGCGCGACTTGATCACGACCTACGGCGCGACCGAGGCGGCGAAGATTTTCAACGACGTGCTGTGGCGCAACGACCCGGCGGCGCCGACCTCGGTGCCGGCTTCGGAAGGCACATTCTCGTCCTACCCGCACGGTGCGCCGCTGGGGAGCTCGCTGCAGCGTTCGCTGTCGCTGGTCGAGGCTCTGCCGGGCAGCCTTCCCGATGTCGCCGCACAATTGACGGCCGAGCGCGCCGTACGGGACAAGCTGCGGACCGAGCTGGGCCTGCCGCGGCCGGGGAGCAATGTGTGGGCGGTCTCGCCTTCGCGCAGTGCCAACGGCAACGCGATGCTGTTCAACGGTCCGCAGGTCGGCTACACCGTCGCGGGCTTGCTGACCGAGTTCGAGGTGCACGGTGGCCGCGGCGACCGCCGTCTGGACGCCAAGGGCATCACCGTCGCCGGATTCCCGGCCGTTGGCATCGGCTACACCCCGCATCACGCGTGGGGTTTGACCAGCGGCCTGAGCGACACGATCGACATGTACGTCGAGCAGCTCGCCGGCGACAAGCATTCGTATCGCTACGACGGCGAGACGCGGAAGATGCAGTGCCGCACCGAGCTCTTCAAGCTGCGCAACACGCTCGCGCCCGAGCAGACCGGCATCCACACCCAAGAGCTGTGCCGCACCGTGCACGGCCCGGTGATCGCGATCGACGAAGCCGGCGGCGTCGCCTACGCCCAGCGGTATGCGATCTGGAACAACGAGATCGGCACGCTGCGCTCGATGTTCCGCTGGCCGTACGCCAAGAACCTGGAGGAGTTCACCGACGCGATGCGCCTGGTCACCTGGAACGAGAACCTGACCTACGCCGACGCCGAGGGCAACATCGCGTACTGGCATCCCGGTTCGTACCCGGCTCGGCCACGCGCCTTCGACGAGCGCCTGCCGTATCCCGGTGACGGCTCGGCGGAATGGGAACGGCTGCTGACCTTCGAAGAGATGCCGCACACGATCAACCCGGCGCAAGGATGGGTGGCGAACTGGAACTCGAAGCCGTCGGCCGGATGGACCAGCGGCGATCCCCACTACAGCGACCGGCCGTGGGGTGTGGCGAACCGGCTCAGCGCTCTGGCCGACGTGCTGGGCGGCCCGGCGCCGATCGGCGCGATCCCGGCGCCCGGCCCCGACGGGCTGATCGACGGCACGCAAGGCCTGTTCGCACCCGACGTCGCGGGCGGAAACTTCGACCTGACCTTCCCTGCGTTCCGGCCGTATCTGGCCGAGGCGCGCGCTGCGACGAGCGATCCGCGGCTGGCGGCCGCGCTGGACGCGATGCTCGCATGGGACGGCAGCCATTTCGACGCGAACAACGACGGCAAGGCCGACACGCCCGGCCACACCATCTTCCACGAATGGGTCGAGCAAGCCGCGCGCGGCGTGTTCAACCCCTACCTGCTCGGGCACGGCGCGTTCTTCCGCGGCGGTCACCGGACCGATCCGTCGCCGGTGATCAACATGTTCCTGCGGGCGCTGCAGGGCCCGGCCGCCGCGCTTCCGCAGAGCCGCGACTACCTGAACGGCAAGACGCGGACGCAGGTCATCCTCGAAACGCTCGACACGCGGCTGAACGCGCTGCAGGCCATCTACGGATCGAACATGAACGCGTGGCTGATGCCCGCATTCCGCTCGCGTCTGGAATCGCAGGGTCTGGGTCCGGGCGGATCGTTCCGTTATCAGGATCGCGGCTCGTGGATCGAAGCCATCGAGTACTTCGTCGACTAACGAAAGGGAATTCTTGTGATGCGTCGCACGCTCATCGCCTTCGCGCTGCTGATCGCGGCCTTGCCCCTGCACGGGCGTTCGAACCCGGTCACGATCACGCCCGGCTCTCCGGTCCGTGCCGGATACGGCCAGGTGGACTCGACCTGGCGCGTGGGCGCCGGTGCGGGCCAGTACTCGGCCAAGGATCCCAATCTCGCGCACGCCGTCCAAGGCAACCAGGCCGATCCCTACAACCACTCCTGGACGCAGCGTCGCTCCTACGGCGTGCACTCGCGGCTGTCATTCCGCGCGATCGTCGTCGAAGGCGCCAACGGGCGGCGCGTCGCACTCGTGAAGTCCGACCACTACCTCGCCTCGGATGCGCTCGCGCGCCGCGCGGCGCAGATCCTCGACGCGTCCGGCACCTCGGGCGTCGGCTACGAGGACATCCTGCTCATGGCCAGCCACAACCACTCGTCGCCGTTCTACTACTCGCCGTCGTGGGGGCCGTGGCTGTTCCAAGACCTGTTCGACCTGCGCGCCTTCGAGTACGAGGCCCGCAACTTCGCCAAGGCGATCGAGCTTGCCGCCGCGGACCTGCGGCCCGCGCGCATGGGGGCCACGACGGTGGAGCACACGATCTACAAGGGTCAGATCGCGCGCGCGACGATCGGTGACGACGGCTCGCCGGCCGGCTATCCCGAATCGCATGCCGACTTCGGCTTGAGCGTGCTTCGATTCGAGGAGCATCCGAGTGGCACGCCGATCGCCGCGTTCGTCAACTTCGGCCAGCATCCCGAGTCGCTCGATGGCTACGACCTGATCACGGCCGACTTCTTGGCGCCGCTGGAGCGCATGGTCGAGCGCGACCTGGGCGCGCCGCTGGTCTGGAGCCAGGGCGACGTGGGCAGCGCCGAAGGGCCGTACTTCGGCGGCAACGACGTGCTGCCGGATGGCGTCGTGCGTGCCTGGGCGCACGTGGGTCACGCCCAGACCGAACGCGGCGCGCGATACCTCGCCGATTCGATCGTCGATGCGTGGCATAGGATCGGCCGCGGCGAAGGGTCGGTTCCGCTGTCGCCGTCGTTCCCGGTGGACATGGCCGAGGCTTGGGTGCCCGGCCCCGTCTCGCACCCCTACGCGTCCGTGTCGAACTGCCGGACCGAACCGACCGTGGAAGGCAACCCCGGCTCGCCGATCGTGGGGCTGCCCGACTGCGGCCGCGCGGGCCGTACCGACCAGACCAACCCGACGTGGGAGACGCTGAAGGAGTCGGGCGTCCCGCTGCCCGAGCACTACGACGCGCCCTCATGGGGGGCGGTCGAGGAGAACCAGCGGCTCCGACTGCAGGCCGTGCGGCTCGGCGAGGTCGTGCTCGCGTCGTGCTCTTGCGAGGCTCAGATGGACCTGATCCTGAACTTCGAGTCCCGCGCCGACGACGTCGAAGGCAACATCTTCGACGGCTACGAATATCCGTGCACCCAGAACCCCAACGCGACCTGGACGTGCAAGGCAGGGGCCAAGCTCGACCTCAACGTCACGATCAGCGATGCGAAGCACAAGCGGATGGTCGCGCAGATCCACAACGATGCGAAGGGATGGGACGACGTCGAGAACGCCGTCGAGTCCAACACCGAGCCGGCCGATCCGGCCAAGATCCGCGGCAACTTCACCAAGCAGGAGCTTCCCGCGAGCCTCGGCTATACCCTGCCGATCGGCGTGGGCATGGCGGCCGAGTATCAGGGCTACGTCGTGAGCTATCGCGAGTACATGATCCGCGATCACTATCGCAAGGCCCTCACCGCCTACGGGCCCCACACCGCCGACTACATGGTCACCCGGATGGTGCGGCTCGCCGCGTTGCTCAAGGGCGGTCCGGCGCTGCCGGACGAGCCGCTGCAGGCGCACGCCACCGTGGACGAGATGCGTCAGACCGTCTTCACCGCGGTGCTCGGCGCGATGTCCTCGGCGACCTACGACGCGTGGGTCGCGGCGCTTCCCAACGACGCATGGGCGGCCGCGGGCGTCCAGCAGCCCGTCGACGTGACCCGCTTCCAGGCGGCGACGTTCCGCTGGCGCGGCGGCTCGAACGCGGTGGACAACCCGCTCGTGCGCGTGGAGCGCAAGGTCGGCGGCCAGTGGGTTCCCTACGCGGACCAGACCGGTGAGGTCCAGACGATGGTGACCTTCCCCGCCGGCGCCGACGCGCTCGCCGACAGCTACACCGGCGCCCGCGAGTGGATCTGGACGGCGAACTTCGAGGCCTTCGACGCCTTCCCGGCCACGGTGATCGACGGCGGCCAGACGCCCGATGGCGAGTACCGGTTCGTCGTGCAGGGCACGCGCCGCAGCGGCGGCGCGGACGTGCCGTACCACCTCGCGTCGGACTCGTTCCTCGTCGGGCCGTGGCGCGGCATCACCGTGAGCGACTCGCGACGCGAAGCGGGCGGCGACGTGTCGTTCGTGGTGGATCCGATCCGGTATCCGCGCACGTACGCGTCGGGCTTCCGCTACATCCGCGACGACGGCAACCAGACGCTGTGCAAGACCTGCACGTTCCGGCCCTGGGCCTCGCGCGGGACGGTTGCGTCGGCGGCCGTGTACGTGGACCGGCTCGTGGGGCCGGACGAGGTCGTGCCCGCGACCCTGCAGAACGGGAGATGGGTGGCCGCTGCGGGCGTGCTGCCCGGTGACGTGGTGACGATCAGGCCCGGCGATGTGCGGGACGCCTTCGGCGAGATCAACGGATCGTCGCTGACGTTCTAGCCGTTCGCGAAGCCGGCGACGTCGTCGCGCAGGTCCTTCAGGCAATCGGCCTCGGTCGCGGATACGGCTGCGACCAAGGCGAGGTTGGTGACCGTGACCAGACGCCGAAGCGGCGCGTCGTCGGGCACGACGATGCCCAGCCGCTGCCGGCACGCGTCGGTGTGGCGGGCCAGATCGAACAGCAGCCGGACGCCCGCGCTGTCGAGGTAGCTGGTCTTGGAAAGATCGACCGCGATCGCGATCAGGTCGTTGGACGACGCGTCCAGGATCCTGGCCTCGATGGCCGAGACGTTGGTGAAGTCGACCTCGCCTTCGAGGGTCACGACGAGAATGGCGTCTCGTGTGCCCAGCGACAGGCGGTAGTCGGTCATTCGATCGTCGCCTCGTGCATCACCAGGCCGGCAAGCCGGCGGCGCATGGTCACGCGAGTTCCGGTCGCGCCCCGGTCGATCACCACGTCGTCCATGAACGCCCGCATGATGTCGATTCCCCGGCCGCCGCCGGTGGCGCGCACGGTACGCCAGCGGCCTTGATCCCAGACATCGATGACGACGCTGTCTCCTTCGCGGCTGCCGCGCACCTCGAAATGAGAGCGGGCGGGCCCGACGGCATGCTGCACCGCGTTCGCGCACGCCTCGCCCGTGGCGAGCACGATCTCGTAAATTTCTTGCTCGCTCGCGCCCGTGGCCGCGAGCCAGCGCCGCATGGTCGAGCGCACCGACGACACGAGCGTGGGATCGCGGGGGAGCCGAAGGTGGAGGCGTTCTCCGAGCGGAACCAGCCGGACCGCGAGCATCGCCACGTCGTCGTCGCCCTTGCGTCCCGCGGGCGCTTCCTCCAGGGCCGTGTCGCACAGCGTCTCGGGATCGCATCCGCACCGCATCGCGGCCTGCCGCAGCCGTTCGAGTCCATCGTCGAGCATCGTTGTGCGGTCCTCGATCAAGCCGTCGGTGTAGAGCAGAAGCGTCGAGCCGGGGGTCAGGGTCGTCACCGTTTCGGTATAGCGGGCGCGCGCCGTCGCACCCAGGGGCACGCCCGTGTCGCCGTCGAGGAACTCGGCGGTGTTCTCGGGTCCGACGACCAGCGGCGGTGGATGGCCCGCGTTGACGAAGCGAAGGGTGCCCGAGTCGGGGTCGAGGATCGCGAAGATCATCGTGGCCATGCTCTCGTGCCCCAGGTCCGTGAGCAGCCGGTTGAGATGCTCGGCGATCTCGGCCGGGCCCTTGTGGTCCATCGCGTAGGCGCGGGCCGCGTTCCGGATCTGACCCATCAGCGATGCGGCGCGTTCGCCTCGGCCGACCACGTCGCCGAGCGCGAGCGCGATCGCGCCCTTGGGCAGCCGCACCACGTCGTACCAGTCTCCGCCGACGTCCACGCCCGAGCCGCCCGCGATATAGCGAGCGGCCGCCTGGAGGCCGGGAATGTCGGGGAGCCGCTCGGGCAGCAGCGCGTGCTGGAGTGTCTCGGCAACGCCTCGCTGGCGCGCGTAGAGATGCGCGTTCTCGAGCGCGACGGCGAGCCGCCGTGCGAGCTCCTGCAGCACGGGCTCTTCCGGCTCGCCGACCGTGCGGCCGGTGGCCTCGAAGGTCGCGACCGATAGCGTGCCGAGCAGGCGGTTGCGGCCGCGAAGCGGCGCAACGATACCCGCCGTCGGGCGGAACCGGGTGAGCGCGGCCACGTACTCCTCGTCGGTCGCGATTGATGACATCGCTTCGTCGGTGAAGGGGTACAGGATCTGCGTCTTTCCTTCCCGGAGCGCTCGCAGGGCCGGATGAGCGAGGTTCTCGAGCGCGGGGGGGTGGCGGCGGATCACGTCGGCGACCTCGGCGAGCGACGGATCCGACGTAACAGCGGCGCGCCGCAGCCGGCCGTCGTCGTCCACCAGATCGATGATGCACACGTCGGCGAAGGTCGGGACGATGGTGCGTGCGGCGCCGTCGACGAGCTCGTCGATCTCCAGGGACGAGGCCAGGACCGTGCCCATCTCGGCAAGAAGGGCGACCTGCCGGCCGGCCGCGTCTGACGCGCGCCGCGCCTCGCGCTCGAGCTCGTACAGGCGCGCGTTGTCGATGGCGACGGCCGCCTGAGCGGCGATGCCCACGATGATGCGCTCGTGCACCGCGTTGAAACGCCCCACCTCGGAATGTCCGAAGAAAAGTCCCCCGAGCACCTCGCCGCTGCGGGCAAAGACGGGCACCGCGAGATAGCTGCGCACGGGCAGATGCCCTTTGGGCATGCCGTAGTAAGGCTCGTTCTTGCCGTAGCGCGGGTCCGCGTGCACGTCGTCGATGCGGACCACGCCTTTGCCTTCGAACGTGGGCGCGAACACCGCGGTGTTGCGCGGCAAAGGAAACTTCTCGAACGCCGACTTCGGAGCGCCCGAAAGCGAATACAGCGTGAAGGGCTCGCCGTCGGCGGCGGTCTGGGTATAGAAGAACGCGCCGAACTGCGCGCCGGTCAGCTCGGTCGCGGCGTCGGTGACATCTTGCACGAGGCGCTCCATCTCGAGCTCGGCCGCGATGGTGCGGCCGACCGCGTGCAGCGCCTCGACCACGGCCGACTCCTCCCGCAGCCGCACCTCGGCGAAGCGGCGCTCTTCGAGAAGATTTTCGTTGAGTCGCCAGGTGACCAGGCACGTCAGGCTGATGCCGGCGATGAACAATGCATGGATGCCGGCCCACAGCCATGGGTTCCGCCAGGCCGCCAGATGGTTGTAGACGGAGTTCGGGTCGATGGTCCCCATCACGCCGTGATGGAACAGGACGTAGCCGATGGCGGTCAGGAACGGGATCCAGTCGTGGTAGAGCGCCACGAGGGCGACCATTACGAAGAAGTGAAAGTGCATCTCGATCAGGCCGCCCGACAGATGCACCAGGACGGCCGAGGTGCTCATGAGCCCGAAGCTGGCGGCGATGGTCCGGGCCCGCCGCGGCAGGGCCGGGAGAGAGCCCACCACCGCTGGCACCGCCACGATGCCGGTCTCGAGGAGGGTGTGCACCAGGCCGTAATCGCGGGCGAAACCTACGATCGGGAGGAACGCGACGTGCGCCCATAGGATTACGGTGATGCCTCGATGACGCTTGGTCCAGATGTCGTCGGGCAGGGTCCGCCCGCGAGGGAGCCAATCGGCAAGGCGGCGGAACCCTCGATGGAGCGTTCCGATCGGACTCGGCACCGACGCTGCGTCCAAACTCCCCTACCCCCCCGGGCACGGCGAACCATGCGCCGCGCGCGTACGACACCTTGTTCCCAAAATCCCCCGGCCATAATCCCCGGGGGGCGACCGTCCAGACCCTTCGGGTAGCTCCGGGCTCCACGCGCGATTCTTTGGGTTAGATTAACCATAGGCTGGTGCGATTTAGTACCGTTTGACCCCATGACAACCAGGGGTCGATCTTTCCAACGACGTTCGGGGATCGCGGCCGCGCGAGGGTTCGCCGCCGGGATCGCCTTGATGCTCATCGCGGGGGGCTGCTCCCTGCGCGCCGACTCGAAGCCCGAGTCGGTGCGACTCTTCCCGCCGCCGGGAACGGCGGTCGCCTCGCCCGAATCACAGATCACGCTGCGCGGGGGCGGGGCGGCGGACGTGGGGACCGTCACGGTCACCGGCTCGGCCAGCGGCACCCACGAGGGACGCATGCAGGCGCATTCGGATGGCCAAGGAGTCAGCTTCGTGGCCGAAAAGCCGTTTCAGCCGGGCGAGACGGTTACGGTCTCCGCGGGCATGAAGATCGCCGGGGCCGGCGAGTCAGGAGCCACCTTCACCGTCGCCCGGCCCGCCGAGCAGAAGTGGGAGCCCGGCCCGACGGTCCGGAAGGACTGGGAGAAAGGCGCCCTGACGCTCAAGACCCATCCCGAGCTTCGGCCGTCGTCGATCACGGCGACCACCCCTGCCGCCAAGCCGGGCAAGGACCTGCTGCTGCTGACCCCGCACGGCGGACCCGGCGGCTCCGGCCCGCAGATCATGGACGATCGCGGCAACCTGGTCTGGTACCAGGCGATGCCCTCCGGCGTGTCCGCCGCAGATCTGCGGGTCCAGACGATGGCGGGCAAGCCGGTCCTGACCTACTGGAAGGGTACCGTCACGACCGGCATGGGCCGCGGCGAGTACGTGGTGCTCGACAAGACCTACACCGAGATCGCCACGATCGACGCCGGCAACGGCTACACCAGCGACCTGCACGACATGCGCCTGACCGAGAAGGGCACCGCATGGATCATGATCTACACGCCGGTGAAATGGGACCTGAGCCCGGCCGGCGGGCCGGCCGACGGCATCGCGATCGACAACGTCGTTCAGGAGATCGACGTCGCGACCGGCGCGGTGCTGTTCGAATGGCACAGCCTCGACCACGTCGGCGTCGACGAATCGGTGAAGGAGCTGCCGAAGACGCCCGACCTGGGATACGACTACTTCCACATCAACTCCCTCGACGTCGAGCGCGGCGGCACGCTGCTGCTGTCGGCGCGCAACACCAGCGCGCTGTACCGGATCGACGCGACGAGCGGCGAGATGGTCTGGCGCCTGGGCGGCAAGAAGAGCGACTTCTCGATGGCCGAGGGCGCGACGTTCGGCTACCAGCACGACGCGCGCCAGATGCCCGACGGAACCATCATGCTCTTCGACAACGCGGCCGCGACCGAGGAAACCGAGGGCGCGGTGTCCGCGGCGCTGCGTCTCAAGCTCGACGACGACAGAAAGACGGCGACGGTGGTGGCCCGCTGGACGCATCCGACGAAGCTGCTCGCGGCCTCGCGTGGAAGCGTCCAGCGCTTGGAGAACGGCAACACGTTCGTCGGCTGGGGAAGCAAGCCGTTCTTCACCGAGTACGATGCCTCGGGCAACGTCGTGTTCGACGCTCGCATGGATCCGGGCGTGTCGTATCGCACCTATCGGATGCCGTGGACGGGCCGGCCGGCCGCCGAGCCGGCGCTTTCGGTCACGGCCACGCCGTCGGGAGTGTCGGTCTGGGTGTCCTGGAACGGCGACACCGAGACCGCGACGTGGGAGCTGCTCGCCGGAGACTCGGTCACCGACCTGAAGCCGGCCGGACGCGTGACGCGAACCGGGTTCGAGACCGAGCTCACGGGCGCGGCGGCCGCCTTCGTCGCGGTCCGGGCGCTGGACGCGAGCGGTCAGGAGCTCATCCGGTCGCAGCCCCGGGCAGCCGGGTAGACGCCGGGGAGACGCCCGACAGGACTCGGCGGCGGTCGCGGAGAAATGATCGCCATGACTCGTTCTCGGATCCTTCGGCTCGTGGCAGCCGCGCTGGTCGTCGCGCTGGCGGCGCTTCCGGCGCGCTCGCTTCCGCCGGGCTACGTGGCCGACTATCTGGTCGAGCCGCGGCCGTTGTGCTGCGGAAACGGCATCGCGCTCCACGGCGACACGTTGCTGGTCAACCATGCGGCGCTCGACGCGATCAGCGCGATCGACGTCAACGAGCGCACGATCGCCTCGGTCGCCTCGGAGGACGACGGCGACCTCGAGGAGCTCGTCACGCCCGACGACCTGTGGCGCGATCCGGTGACCGGCGACATCTACGTGACCGAGATCCTGACCAACGGGGTGCGCAAGATCGCGCCCGACGGGACGCGCACGCGGGTGATGACGGGCTTCGGGGACGGGGTCGCGCACCCGAACGCGATCACGGGCCTGCGCCGTCCGGGTGAGCCGCTGCGGCTGTTCATCAGCATGGTCTTGTTCGAGCCCTCGGCACGCACCGGCATCTGGGAAATCGATCCCCACGGGCTGCTGCCGCCGCGCCTTGTGTACGGCGCCGCAGGCGGCCAGACGATCTACGGCCACGGCATGCGCGCGCCCAACGCGATGGCCTTCGGCCCGGACGGCGAGGAGCTGTTCGTCCCGGAAAGCTACGGCGGCGCGGTCTGGGCGATCGACGTGGACGCGCACACCGCTCGCACGGTCTTCGACGGCGCGTCACCGGCCGCCAACGGCATCGCGCTTCGCTTCGCCGCCGACGGCTCGATCCTGTACGCGGAGCAGAACACCGGGCGTTTGCTTCGTCTGTCCCCGCAGGGTCCGTCGTCGCAGATCCCTCAGGTCGTGGCGCAGCTCGATCCGGGGATCGACGGGATCGCCGAGCACGCCGACGGCCGCATCTTCCTTTCGAACTTCCGCTTCGGCGGCATCGCGATCGTGCATCCCGGCGGAGCGGTCGAGCAGATGTTCCGGCGCGGCATGGATCTGCCCAACGGCATCGTCGAGGTGCGCGAGCCGGGAGGGGACTACGACCCGCAGCCGGTCAAGACCTGGGCGGTCGGGGATCTGGGATCGCTCGCGCTCGTGGACGCGAGCACCGGCGCCATCGACCGGGTCAAGCAGTTCATCCGCGACGACTTCGACATCGCGATCGGCGCCGGCACCACGTTCGGGTGCGACGTGTACGCGACCGGGTTCTTCCGCGGGACCTTGCAGAAGGTGAACGTGTGCGATCCGGCGGCGCCGCACACCGAAGTGGTGCCACGGCGCACGTTCGTCGGCGCGTGGGACGTGATGGGCCCGACGCTTGCGAGCCTGTTCGTCAGCGACGTCGTGACTGGGATCGTGTGGGACGTTCGCTATCAGTCGCAGCCGGTCGTCTTCACGCCTTTCGCCGCGGGCCTGGCGGGACCGACGGGCCTCGCGTGGAACGGCGGGGACCTGGTGTTCGTGGCCGAAACCGAAGCGGACCGGATTCGGGTGTACCGTCGATTCGACGGAGGCCTGCACGGCATCTTGACGGACTTCGACGAGCCGGAAGGCCTCGCGTTCTTCGCCGGCCGGCTCCTCGTGGTCGAGGCCGGAGCCGGGCGGCTCACCGCGGTGAGCGCCGACGGCACGCGCGAGGTGTTGCTCGAGGGGCTTGCGACCAAGATCCGAGGGGTGGGTGCGGTCCCGGTGCTGAACTACTTCTCCGACGTTGCGGTCGCGGCCGATGGCACCATCGTGGTCACCTCGCCGCTGGACGGCTCGATCATTCGGCTTCGGCGTCCGTAGCCGAAAAGCCGCTCGCCGGTCCCGTGCAGGACCGGCGAGCGTTCGGACGGAGGCGTTCAGTCGTCGTTGTTCGGCGGAGCCGCGCTGATGTCGGCGAGCGCCGATCGTGGGTCGCGGTCCATGGCGAGGTCGCCGAGCGACACCATGCCGACGGGTTTGCCGTCCTCCACGATGGGCAGGCGCCGCACGGCGTTTTCTCGCATCAACTCCACGGCTTTATCGACCGAATCGTTCGGGGACAGCGTGGTGAGCTTCATCGAGCAGATCTCACCGACCGACGTTTCGAGGTCCTTTCCCTTGGCGAGCGCGCGAACGACGATGTCGCGATCGGTGACGATTCCGCACAGCTCACCGTGCTTGGTCACGAGCACGTCACCCACGTCACGCTCGCTCATGATGCGCGCGGCTTCTGTGATCGGAGAAGAAGCCTCGAGCGTGAAGGCCTGCGTGGTCATCACATCTTTGATGTTCTTCATCTCGCTCTCCCTCCTTCACTGAGTGCGATACCCGGCGTGCTTGCAGGCCGAAACGATGCGAGCGAGCGCTTTTATTCGGGCGCTCGCTCGTCGAGGCTGAGCGCTGCGGAGTTGATGCAGAACCGCAAGCCGCTCGGTTCGGGGCCGTCGTCGAAGACATGTCCGAGATGCCCGCCGCATCGCTTGCACACAACCTCTGTTCTCACCATGAAGTGGCTCGTGTCACGACGCGTTTCGACATTGGCCGCGACGGCCGGTTCGGTGAACGACGGCCAGCCCGAACCCGAGTCGAACTTCGTCGCGGAGTCGAACAGCTCGGCGCCGCATCCGCGACACCGGTACACGCCGTCGAGGTGGCAATCCCAGTACTGGCCGGTGAACGCGCGCTCCGTCCCGGCCTGACGCAGGATCGCGAACGCCTCGGGCGTGAGCTCGCGCCGCCACTCCTCGTCGCTCTTGTGCACCTCGCGGGGGTCCTGTTCCTTCTTCATCTTCATGCGATCCTCCTTGGTCCAGCATATGAACGCCGCGCGCCGTCGGATCGGTGCCCGAGCCGGGCCGCGTCTCGCGACGCCGGCGGGAGCGGGGCTTGACCCGGCGCTCCAGCAAAGGTACAAAAGGGACAAGACCTGAGACTCGATTCAGGTTTGTGGACCGCGAGCCGGGAGCCGCTCATGAGACGTGCCGCTTGCATCGTGATCGCCATCGCCGGCCTGATTCCGGTGCCCGCGCGCGCCGCCACGGTCGGCACCACGTTTCCGCCCGGCTTCGCCGTCCCGGCCGACGCGACGCTGGGCGTGCCGGTCATCGGGTTCGGGGCCGCCGGGGCGGTGACGCGCACGCCGGTGATCTTCCTGCACGGCAACAACGACACGCCGTATCCGACCACCTGCAACGGCGCGTTCGGAAAGATCCAGCAGTTCGCTCAGTTCTTCCTCGACAACGGCTACGCGGCGAGCGAGCTGTGGGGCCTGGGCTACCAGGGCGAGCAGTGCGATTCGCTGACGTACCCGCCGACGAAGTCGAGCGACGCCCACTCGACCGTCGCGAACGTGCCCGACCTGCGCGCGTTCGTGGCCGCCGTGCTCGATTACACGGGCGCCACGCAGGTCGACATCGTCGGGCACAGCCTCGGCACCACGCTCGCGCGCGAATGGATGCGACAGGACGGTGCCCACGGCCTGGTGCGCCGGCTGGTGGGCGTGGACGGTCCCAACCACGGCATCATCAACTGCTCGCCGAACCCGCTGAATTTCTGGCAGGTTCCCGCGCTCGGCGGTTTCACGCCCGACAGCGGCATCTGCCGGGAGTACGGCGCCGTCGACACGCCGCTGCTGTCGGTGCTCAACGCCGGGGACGAAACGCCGGGCCCCACCGAGTACATGACGATCTACAACGCCGACGCCAGCTTCGTGTTCTTCGACGAGCAGGACGGCCTGGTGCCGCCCGTCCCGGCCGAGGACCGCAACGGCAACCCGCACGACTTCTCCGCCAGCGCGATGCTGGACGGCGCGGTCAACGTCCCCGTCGTGGGGCAGGGGCAGTACGACGGGGCGCTGCTGGCCGCGCACCTGGGCATCGTGAACTCGCCGGAGGTCTGGGCGATCGCACTTCGCCGGCTGCGCGAGTAGCGCGGATTCGTGCGGGTGCCCGCCCTCGTTGCATACTGCCGCCCATGAGCGAACCAATCGTCATCGCCAACTGCAGCGGCTTCTTCGGCGATCGCCTCGCCGCGGCGCGCGAGCAGGTCGAAGGCGGCCACATCGATGTGCTCTCGGGCGACTGGCTTGCCGAGCTGACCATGCTGATCCTTGCGCGCAGCAAGATGAAGAACCCCGAGGCCGGCTGGGCGCGCACGTTCCTGACGCAGCTCGAAGACGTCCTGGGCACCTGCCTCGATCGCGGCATCAAGATCGTGTCGAACGCGGGCGGGCTCAACCCGGCCGGCTGCGCCGACGCCGTTCGCGCGCTTGCCGAACAGCTCGGCCTGAGCCCGCGTGTCGCGCACGTCGAAGGCGACGACGTGCTGTCGCGCATCGACGAGTTTCGGGCCGCGGGCGTCGAGCTTCGCAACGCGGACACCGGCGAGCCGCTCGACGGCGTGCACCCGATCACCGCCAACGCCTACATCGGCGGGTGGGGGATCGCCGACGCGCTCGAGCGCGGCGCCGACGTGGTGGTGACGGGCCGCTCGACCGACGCGGCGCTCGTCGTCGGTCCGGCCGCGTGGAGGTTCGGCTGGAAGCGCGACGACTGGGACCGGCTCGCGGGCGCGGTCGTCGCCGGTCACGTGATCGAGTGCGGCGCGCAGGCGACCGGCGGCAACTACGCGTTCTTCGAAGAGGTTCCCGGCATCGAACACGTCGGCTTTCCGATCGCCGAGGTCTCTGAGGACGGATCGAGCGTCATCACCAAGCACGCCGGCACCGGCGGGCTGGTCTCGGTGGGCACCGTCACCGCGCAGCTCGTCTACGAGGTCGCCTCGCCCCGTTACCACAACCCGGACGTGACGGCGCGCTTCGATACCATCGAGCTGGCGCAGGACGGCGCGGACCGCGTGCGGATCTCCGGCGTCAAGGGTGAGCCGCCGCCGCCCACGACCAAGGTCGGGGTCAACACGCTCGGGGGCTTCCGCAACTCGTTCACGTTCGTGCTCACCGGCCTCGACATCGACAAGAAGGCGGCCGTGGCGGAGGCGACGCTGTGGGCGTCGATCCCGGGCGGCAAGGACGCGTTCAGGGAAGTGGACGTGCAGCTGCTTCGCACCGACCACGACGATCCGCGCACCAACGAGCAGGCGCTCGCCTATCTGAAGGTCACGGTGATCGACTCCGATCCGCAGAAGGTCGGGCGCAAGGCGTTCGGCAACGCGGCCATCGAAATGGCGCTGGCGACCTATCCCGGCTTCTTCGGCACCTCGCTGCCCGACGAGGGATCACCCTACGGCGTGTACATGCCGGTGCTGATCCCGAACGAGCTCGTCTCGCAGACCGTCGTGATCGACGGCGAGCGCCACGCCGTCGAGCCGGTCGCGATCCCCGAAACGTTCGACGAGCCGCCCGCGCCGCCGCGCGTCCGCAACTTCGATCACGACGGTTCGACGGTGCGTGCCCCGCTCGGCCGCGTCGCAGGCGCGCGCAGCGGCGACAAGGGCGGCAACGCGAACTTGGGCGTGTGGACGCGCGATGCGACGGCGTTCGAATGGCTCAGCGGCTTCCTGACCGTCGGCAAGTTCAAAGAGTTGATCACCGAAGCGCGCGATCTGAACGTCGAACGGTTCGACATGCCGAACATCTGCGCGCTCAACTTCGTGGTGCACGGCCTGCTGGGCAAGGGCGTTGCGGCATCGAATCGCATCGATCCTCAGGCAAAGGGTCTGGGCGAGTATTTGCGCGCGAGAATCGTGGACCTTCCGGAGTCATTGCTGCGCTAGGATCGCGGCATGAGCGATCCCATCGACGACCGTGGCGATCTCGACGCCGTCATCGATATGGTGGCCGATGCAGCCAAGAGATACCTCTCCACGATCGACGCGAGACCGGTCGTCACTTTCGATGCGGCGGATCATCGGGAGCGGCTCCCACGCGATTTTCCCGAGCGAGGATTGGGATCGATGCGTGCGGTGCGCGCGCTGGTCGAGGACGGGCTCGCCGCGGCAACGGCTTCCAGCGGGCCGCGCTTCTTCCACTTCGTGATCGGCGGTGTCACGCCCGCGGCGCTCGGTGCCGACTGGCTCACGTCGCTGATCGACCAGAACGGCGCGCTGTGGCCGTCGTCGCCTCTGAGCGCGCGGCTCGAGCAGCATTCGATCGGGTGGCTGCTCGACCTTTTCGATCTTCCGCTCTCGTGGGGCGGCACGCTTACGCCGAGCGCGACCTACGCGAACTTCGCCGGGCTCGCGGCCGCGTCCACGTCGACCCCGTGCTGCTGCGCCCACCAGTGACGCGC
>DATLFO010000343.1:0-2414 GCA_035541035.1 Actinomycetota bacterium | reverse complement strand
GGTCGAACCGGTCCAGCACCACCACATCGGAGCGGCCGCTCGCTTCTGACGGTCACCGGCGGGCTCGACGTCGGGCACGGCGAGATGCTCTCGAGCATGGCTGCGGCGCTGCGCTCGTGTGGCGCCGCCGCCGACGTGCTGGACCGGCGCGAGATCGCCGAGCGCTTTCCGGGCTTCGCGCTCGACGCGTCCACGGGCGTGTGGTCGCCCGACACCGGCGTGCTCGCCGCGGCCGACGCGGTGCGGGCGATGCTCGAGGCCGGCGGTGTGAGCGTGCGGCGGCCGGTGACGGTGACCCGCATCGATCCCGGTCCGGACTCGGTCACGCTCGAGACCTCGCAAGGACCGCTTCGCGCCCGCCGCGTCATCGTGACGGCAGGCGGATGGAACGGTCCGCTTCTGGAGACCGCCGGGATGACGCTGCCGCTGCAGGTCACGCGCGAGCAGATCTTCTACTTCCGCGGCGGCGAAGGTCTTCCTGTGCTGATCGAGCGCGCGGCGCTGTTTCGCTACATGGTGCCGCCGCTCTACGGCGCCCCCGGCGCCAAGGTCGGCGAGCACACCGCGGGCGAACGCACCACCGCCGACGGCCGCAGCTTCGAGATCGATCCGGAAGGCGAAGCGCGGGTCGCGGACTGGGTGCGAGAGCAGATGCCGGCACTGGAGGCCGAGCCGGTCGCGGCCGAGACCTGCCTGTACACGATGACGCCGGACGAGGATTTCATCATCGACCTCCGCGGGCCGCTCGCCTTCGCCTCGCCCTGCTCGGGTCACGGCTTCAAGTTCGCGCCGCTGATCGGCGAGATCCTGGCGGCGCTCGCGACCGATACGGACCCGCCGGTCGATCTCGAACGGTTCCGCGCGGGCCGGTTCGGGGCCTTCTAACCCTCCGCCGGGCGCATCGCCAGCCGCGCCAGCACGTGCGGAAGATCTTCCGCGGTGGTCAGGGTCGCGTCCGGCACGGCGCCCGCGGCCTTGGACCGGGCGTCGTCGGCGCCGCCGTAGAAGACGATGGGCGTCGCCGCGGTCACCTTCGCGCCGCGGACCGCGCGCGCGGTCTCCCGGCCGTGCGACGGCAGACGGGACAAGTCGATGGCCACCACGTCGGCCGGGTCGTCCATCATGTGCTTGACGGCGCGGGCGCCGTCGATCGACTCGATGCGAACGCTCCAGCCGTCGGCCTCGAGCGCCTGCGCGGCCTCGGCGGCCGACGCCTCGTCCCAGTCGATCAGATACAGCTTTCCGCGCTTCACGCCTCGTCCCTCCCGATGTCCAGGTTCACCCATGCTGCGCCGTCTTCGAAGATCTCCTTCTTCCAGACCGGCGCCTGCTCCTTGATCGTATCGATCAGCCAGCGCGCCGCCTCAAAGGCTTGGGCGCGGTGCGGCGAGGATGCCGCCACGAGCACGGACGGCTCGCCGATCGGAACCACGCCGGTCCGGTGAACCGCGACCGCGCCGCCGAGCCCGTAGGTGCGCACCGCTTGCTTCGCGAGCTCGTCGAGCACCGCCTCGGCGCGCTCGAGCCACGCCTCGTATTCGAGCTGCTGGACCCGGCGGCCCTGCGACGGCGATCGCGTCGAGCCTTCGAACGCGACCAGGCCGCCGCACTCGGGCCGGCGGATGCGCGCCACGAAGGCGGCCACGTCGATCGGCTCGCCGGTGACGGCGGTCACCACGATCGGATTCATCGCATCATCTCCACCGCGTGCGGCAGGATCTCGCGGAGCCCGTCGAAGCATTCGCGGATCGCTTTCGGCGCGCCCGGCAGATTCACGATCAGCGTCGAGCCGCGCGTACCGCACACGTGACGCGACAGCGCCGCGTACGGCGTGAGCTTCATCCCGGCCGCGCGCATCGCCTCGGCCAGACCCGGCGCCTCGCGCTCGATGACGGCGCGCGTGGCTTCGGGCGTAACGTCGCGCGGGCCCAGGCCGGTGCCGCCGGTGGTCAGGATCAGGTCGGCCGCGCCGGCGTCGCACCAGGCGGCGAGCGCCTTGGCGATCGCGTCGCGCTCGTCGGGAACGATCGCGGTCTCGACGACCTCACCGCCGATCTCGCGCGCGAGATCCGCGCAAAGCGGCCCGCCCTCGTCGGGCTCCTCTCCGCGGGAACGGCGATCGCTGACGGTCAGGACGGCGACCTTCATTCGTAGGTCACGCTCCCGGACTTGCCACCGGACTTGGACACGATCCGCAGTCCGTCGATGCGCATCGCCGCGTCTTCGGCCTTCGCGAAGTCGTAGAGCGTGATCGCGGCGGTCGAGGCCGCGACGAGCGCCTCGATCTCGAAGCCGGTCCTGTCCCGGCCGCGCACGGTCGCGCGAATCTCGATCGACGCCTTGTCCGGGCCGGCTCCGATCTCCACGCCCACGAACGTGGTGCGCACCGGATGGCACAGCGGGATGAGCTCGGG
>DATLFO010000342.1:0-2182 GCA_035541035.1 Actinomycetota bacterium | reverse complement strand
GGCAAGCACGTCGCGCTTGCGCTCGCGGTAGGCCGACAGATAGGCGCGCTTGTCGTCGAAGATCGACCCGGGCGGCACCGGATGCGTCACGTCGAACCGGCCGCGGGCGACGTCGGCGACAGAGCCGGGCAGCATCAGCCGGCCGCCGGCGTGGCCGCGCTCGGCGACGTAGGACAAGAAGGTCGGCTGGTCGGGAAAGATGTTCGACTCGTCGCCGGCGAGATCGTTGTGCTCGAACAGATCGTCGTCGAGGAAGCACGGCGGCCCGGCGGAGGGCACGACGAAGGCCGGCTCGAGCAGCTCGATGTAGCGGTACGCGCGCGCCGACTGGGCGACGCGCTTCTTGTGCCCGAGCACCTGCCTGGCCCGCTCCGGGAACTCGTAGACCATCGGGTACCAGATCGCGCCACTGAACTGCAGGAAGAGCGCGTCGAGCGGCCCGAAGACGAGCAGCCGCTCCGGGTCGATGGGGCGCGAATCGTTCATGTTCAGCACGCGCACGTCGCCGTCGTCGACGAGCAGCGCCGAATCGCCGATCGGCCCGTCGGTCGGCGCGACGAGCGCCATCACCAGCATGCGCAGCCCTTCAGCCTCGAACGGCTCCTCGTTGACCGTCTTGATGAAGCGGCTGAAGCCCAGCCCGCGCAGCTCCTTCTCGAGCGTCTCGAGCGGGTAGTCGGGCAGGATGACCGTCGCCTCCTTCGAGCAGTGCTCGGTCAGCCAGCGCGGGTCGAAGTGATCGTGGTGGAGATGGCTGACGTAGAGGAAGGTCGGGTTGCCGATCGAGCGCGGATCGATGCCGTCGTTGGCCGGGAAGGGGAACCACGAGCCGAAGTAGGCCGGGTTGAACCAGGGGTCGCAGAGGATGCTGGCGCGCGCCGTTTCGATGTACAGGCCGGCCTGGCCGAGGAAGGTTATGCGCATGCGACTCACCTTACCAATCATCGGCCGAATGGCCGGCCTCGCCCGGCGCGACGTAGACTTCGAGCGACATGCCCGATCCGCTCACCCACGGCGACGCGCAGGACCTGCTGGCCGCATTCAAGCGCGGCTGGGAGAAGCGCGACCCGGACCTGATCATGGCCCTCTTCGGTGCCGAGGCGGAGTACCGTGAGCACCCCTTCGCCGAGTCGCTCGTCGGGGCCAACGCCATCCGCGCGCTGTGGAACGACATCTGCGCCAGCCAGGATCACGTCGAGTTCGACGCCGAGCGGATCTGGCTCAGCGGCACCACCGTGCTCGCATCGTGGCACGCCGCCTACACGCAGCAGGACACCGCCGAGCGGCGCCGCGTCCGGGGCTTCATGACGCTCGAGCTGGGCGATGACCGGCTCGTCCGGCGCTACCGCGGCTGGCCGACGGAGCGGGCCGTGGGCACAGATTCAACGTTCCAGCGTGAGGTGGTGACGGCAGATGGCAGGTGACGTGTCGTTCGACGTGGTCAGTGACTTCGATCGGCAGGAGCTGGTCAACGCGCTCGACCAGGCGCGGCGCGAGATCGCCACGCGCTACGACTTCAAGGGCGCGCGGGCGGAGCTCGAGCTGGGCAAGGACGAGATCACGCTGCGCGCCGACTCGGAGACCCGCGCCCGGTCCATGCGCGACCTGCTCGAGTCGAAGGCGATCCGGCGCGGCCTGTCGCTCAAGATCTTCGATTGGGGCGCGATCGAGGATGCCGGCGGCAACACCATCAGGCAGCGGATCGGCCTGCGCCGCGGCCTGCCGGAAGACCTGGCCAGGAAGATCAGCAAGCTGATCCGCGACGAGTTCCCCAAATCGAAGTCGCAGATCCAGGGCGACGCGGTGCGCGTCAGCGGCAAGAGCAAGGACGAGCTGCAGCGCGTCATCGTGCGCCTGCGCCAGGAAGGCGAGGGCTACCCGGTCGCGCTCCAGTTCACGAACTACCGCTGAGCGGCGTGTACACCAACGACCGCTGGGTGCGGGCCGTGATCATCATTCTGGTCGCGATGGTCGTGCTCAGCCTGGTCTTCGGCGCCGTCTACCAGGCACTCTAGGGACGGCCGGAGTGCCCGCCGCCGAAGCGCGCTCGATCACCGTCGGCCGGTTCATCGCCGACGCTCTCGCCGCGGCCGGCGTGCGCTGGGCCTTCACCGTCCCGGGCGAGAGCTTCCTGCCGCTGCTCGAGGCGCTGCCGCAGGCCGGCGTCCGCGTCGTCGCGACG
>DATLFO010000341.1:0-7523 GCA_035541035.1 Actinomycetota bacterium | reverse complement strand
GCGCAAGGAGCCGCCGTCGTTGCCAAGCCGCTGTGGTTCCTGGCCGTCTACGTCATCGTCGTGGCAGCCGCGCCGCCGATGCTCGCGCTCCACCGCCGCTTCGGCCTTCGCGTCCCGGTCGCGCTCGCCGTCGCGGCGGTCGCGGTGGACGTGGCGCGGATCGGCTTCGACGTGCCGCTCGTGGGCTGGCTCAACTTCGCCTTCGTGTGGCTGCTGCCGCACCAGCTCGGATTCTTCTACGCCGACGGCTCGCTGGTGGCGGCGGGCCGTCGCATCGCCGCAATGCTGGCGGCGGGAGGGGTCGCGGCCGTGGCGCTTCTGGTGGGGTCGGGCATCTACTCGCCGAGCATGGTCGGCGTCGCCGACGGACGGGTATCCAACAACTCGCCGCCCGGCGTCGCGCTGGCCGCGCTATCGCTGTGGCTCGTCGGCCTGGTGATGCTGGCCCGTCCGCACCTGGTCTCCTGGCTCGGCCGCCGCCGGGTCTGGACCGCCGTCATCGGCGGCGGAAGCATGGCGATGACCGTCTTTTTGTGGCATCTGACCGCGCTGATGATCCTGGCTCCGGTCGCCTTGCCGCTGGGCTTCCCGCAGCCCGAGGCGGGAACGGCCTCGTGGTGGCTGACCAGGCCGCTGTGGATCGCGATGCTGGCTCTGGTTACGGCGCCGCTCGTGCTCGTCTTCGCCCGCTTCGAGCGGCCGAAGCGCCGGGCCGCGAGTCCCGAGCCGGCGGCCCCGCGGGTGCTCGCCGCCGCCGCGCTGCTGGTGCCGGCGCTCGCCGGCTTCGCCACCTACGGGTTCACGGGCGTCACCGACGCCGGCTGGCTCCGGCCCCCGATGAGCGCCGCGGCGTTCGCGGGCGCCCTGTGGCTGCTTCGCCGGCGGGAACAACCGGGCGCGGGAGTATGTTGATAGCGGCGAGAGCCCGACGACGGAGGTCCGAGATGCCCGCCGTGTTCCGTGATCCGCTGCTTCTTGCTCGCTTGGAGCCGGTCGCTCCCGGCGCGACCGAACGCGCCGTCAACGCGCTCACGACCGCGCCGAGCGGCTACGAAGGCGAAGGTTTTCCGGTGCGGCGCGCGTTCGCGGGCGTGCCGCTCGCCGAGCTCGACCCGTTCATCCACATGGATCAGATGGGCGAGGTCGAGTACGCGCCGGGCGAGCCGCGCGGCACGTCGTGGCATCCGCACCGCGGATTCGAGACGGTCACGTACATGATCGACGGCACCTTCCAGCATCAGGACTCGCACGGCGGCGGCGGGCTGATCACCGACGGCGCGACCCAGTGGATGACGGCCGGGCGCGGCATCCTGCATATCGAGACGCCGCCCGAGCAGCTCGTCATCAGCGGCGGGCTGTTCCACGGCATTCAGCTTTGGGTGAACCTGCCGCGCGACAAGAAGCTGTCCCCGCCGCGCTACCAGGGCCTCGAAAGCGAGCAGGTGGCGCTCGTCGCATCGCACGACGGCGCATCGCTCCTGCGGGTGATCGCCGGTGAGGTCGGAGGGGTGCGGGGGCCGGGGGACACCCACACGCCGATCGGGTTCGTGCACGCCTCGGTGTCGCCGGGTGCGCGGCTGCGCGTGCCGTGGCGGGCGGACTTCAACGCGCTCGTCTACGTGCTCGCGGGCTACGGCACCGTGGGAGCCGAGGCGCACCGCATCGGGGGCGGGCAGCTCGCCGTCTTCGGACCGGGGGACACGCTCACGATCGCGGCCGACGAGGACCAGGAATCGCGCAGCCCCGCGCTCGAGGTGCTGATCCTGGGCGGACGGCCGATTCGTGAGCCCGTCGCCGCCTACGGACCGTTCGTGATGAACACGCGCGACGAGCTGATCCAGGCGTTCGAAGATTTCCAGGCCGGCCGGCTCGGCGTCGTGCCGCCGGGCGCGCTCCAGCCCTATCACCCTTAGGCGCGGCCGAGCCAGCGCATCAGCCACGCGGCACCCGGATCGTGCCGCTCCTGTTGACGGTCGGGACTGAGCCGCCAATACGGAGCCGGGACGTCGTAGCCGGTCCCCGCCACCCACTGCCAGTTGAACGCGTTGACGGCGGGATCGCCGTCGGCGAGCGTCCGCATGAAATGCCGCGCCCCTTCGCGCCAGTGGATGTTCATGTCCCGGACCAGGAAGCTGCCCACCATCATGCGCGCGCGGTTCGAGATCCATCCCTGCGACGCGAGCTGGCGCATGGCCGCGTCCACGGTCGCCACGCCGGTCGTGCCGGTGCGCCACTCCTCGGCCGCGTGCGCGTCGCGGGACCATTGCCCTTTGCGTTTGCGCAGATCCTGCCGGAACAACGCAGGCCAGCGCGCTGCGGTCTGCGACGCGAAGTCCCGCCACGCGAGCTGGCGGATCCATCGCTCCGAGCCGCGATGCGGCGCCGCTTCCGTTGCGCATTCCAGCGATGACAGGGCGCCGGTGCGCAGCGCCGCCGACAGCATGCTTCCGCCGGTGCCGTCGAGCCGGTGGCGGCATTCGTCGTAGCCGCCGAGGGACTCGCCCAGGAACGCGCGCAAGGCGCGTCGCGCCTCACGCTCGGCGACGGCGAGCGCGGGTTCGTGCGCGGTGCGCGCCGCGGCGAGCGCCGCGAGCGCGCCCTCGTGCGAATCGGCGGACACGCCCGGGATCTCCGACGGCGCGCTCCATCGGTCTCGCGGCGGCACGGCCAGCCACGCCTTGTGGTAGGGCGTAAAGACCTTGTACGGATCGCCCGAAGAGGAGCGCACCGCGCCGGGATCCCGCACGAGCAGCCCCGGCGTCGAGCGGAACGAGATGCCGGTCTCGTCGAGTGCTCGCGCGACCGCCTTGTCCCGCCGGACGGCCGCCGGCGTGACGTCGCCCGCCGCGAGCACGCGCGACGCGCCGGTCTCGCGCGCCAGCGCGGGGACCGCCTCGGCAGCAGGTCCGGCCCGAACGATCAGCTTCGCGCCGCGTCGCTCGAGCTCGGCGGCGAGCCCGGCGACCGCGTGCGCGAACGCCGCGCTGCGAGCGGGGCAGACTTTCAGCCAGCCGGGTTCGACCACGAACAGGCATGCCACCGGATCGCCGGCCGACATGGCCGAAGAAAGTGCCGGATTGTCGTGAACTCGCAGGTCGCGGCGGAACCAGGCGATGGTCGTCATGGGTATGCGGGTATTGTCGGCGGGCCGGCCGGGCTCGGCAACGCCGCAGGAAGTGTGCGCTTCGACACGCTTTCTGCGTGACCTCGGTCAACCGAGCTCTTGTCCGGGCGGCTCGCAGGCCGGTACGCTGCGGAGCGGATGGAGCGAACTCAGTACAAAAGCCTCGCGTTGATCCTCGCTCGGGATCTCGCCGAGAATCTCGCGACCCCGATCTTCGTCGTGGACGCCACCGGTGCTCTGGTCTTCTACAACGAGCCCGCCGAGCATATTCTGGGGCAGCGGTTCGCCGAGACCGGGGAGCTCCCCGCCGCCGAATGGGCCAGCATCTGGGTGCCGACCGAGGTGGACGGCAGCCCCATGCAGATTCAAGATATGCCGATCGGCATCGCGCTTCAGAACCAGCGGCCGGCGCACCGCAGCATGAGGATCAAGGGACTGGACGGCGTCTCGCGCCTGATTCAGGTTTCCGCGTTCCCGCTGCTCGCCAGCCCGACCGAGTTCTCCGGTGCCGTGGCGATCTTTTGGGAGGAGCCCGAGTAGGGCTCGGATGGGGATTCGATGCGCGCAAAGATATGGGGATGCCGTGGCTCGCTCGCCGCGCCGGGGCCCGATACCGTGCGGTACGGCGGCAACACCTCGTGCGTCGAGGTCGAGCTCGACGACGGTTCGCTGATCATCCTGGATGCGGGCACCGGCATCCGGACGCTGGGTCTTCGCGAGATGCCCAGGAAGGTCCACCTGCTGCTGACGCACTTGCATCTGGATCATCTGGAAGGGCTCGGCTTTTTCAGCGCGCTCTGGCGCAGCGAGTGCGAGATCACCGTCTACGGGCCGTCCTCGCCGATGAAGTCGCTCATCCGCCGCATCGAGGGATACCTGTCGCCGCCGCTGTTTCCCGTGCATCTGTCCGACGTCCCGTCGAAGCTCACGTTCCTTGACGCGCCCGACGGCGAATGGTCGATCGGGCCGGCGCGCATGTTCAGCCAGCACATCACCCACTCGGGGCCGGCCGTGGGCTACCGCATCGAGGAGAACGGCGTTTCGCTCGCGTACATGCCCGATCACGAGCCGTTCCGGGGCGGGGTGCGCGACGTCGATCCCGCGTGGCTGTCGGGCCATGCGATCGCCCACGGCGCCGACGTGCTGCTCCACGACGCGCAATACACCGAGGCGGAGTATCCCAGCCGGATCGGGTGGGGGCATTCGGCGGTCGATCAGGTCGTCGCGTTCGGCAGCGCCGCAAAGGTGGGCAAGCTGTTGCTGTTCCACCACGACCCGCTCCACACCGATGCCGACCTGGACGCGCAGCTCGCTCGCGCCAAAGAGCTGACCGACGGGCAGTTCGACGTCGACGCTGCCCGCGAAGGCGAGACCATCGATCTGTAGGGTCCCGGCGGGATCATCGGTCCCGCGCCGTCCCTAATGCTCGGCGGCCCTGCCCTCACGCGATCTCGGTAGCGCGAGCCATTTCCCGGGACGTCCCGCTCCCCGACACTTCCCGTGTCCCATCTCCGCACGCCGGGGACGGCCCGGCCCGAGGAACGCAGAGGAGAGCGAGATCCGAATGAGCGCGAGCGTTCGCAGCAAGCGCCTCACGGCCGTCGTCGCGGTGTTGGCCGCGGCCCTTTCGATGCTTGCCGTGCCCGCACGCGATGGATCGTCGGTTCCGGTCATGGTTCTCGAGGCGCGACCGGCTTCCCAGGCCGCCGAGAGCGTCGTGCGCGCGGCCGGGGGGCGCATCGGCGCATCGCTCGATCTGATCGGCGGCTTCGCGGCGCGTATCCCGGCGGCTGCGATCCGATCGCTGCTCGCCCGGCCCGAGATCGCCGGAGTTCTTCCCGACGCCCAGCTTCGGCTCGCGGGCAAGGGGGGCGGCGGAGGGGGGACGCCCGCGACGTCCTCGACGTTCGCGGCCGCGGTTGACGCTCCCCGGGCGTGGAGCGGCGGGATCACCGGACGCGGCGTCAACGTCGCCGTCCTCGACTCCGGGATCGCACCCGTCGCAGACCTCACCGCGCCGGCCAACCGCATCGTTGCGTGGAAGGATTTCGTCTCGGGCTCGCCGTCGCCGGTGGACCCGCACGGGCACGGGACGTTCGTGGCGGGCATCATCGCCGCCAACGGCGCGGCCTCCGGCGGCGCGCGCAAAGGCATCGCCCCCGAGGCCGGCCTGGTCGGCGTGCGCGTCTTCGACGAATTCGGCAGCGCAACCGCTTCGCGCGTCATCCAAGGGATCCAGTGGATCATCCAGAACCGAGCCACGCACGGCATTCGCGTGGTCAACATGTCGTTCTCGACGACCTCGGACTTGTCGTACAAGATCGACGCCGTCACCTACGCCGCCGAGCAGGCGTGGCGCGCCGGCATCGTGGTCGTCGCCTCCGCCGGCAACGCGGGCCCGGCTCCCGGAACGATCCTTTCCCCGGGCATCGATCCGTTCGTGATTACCGTCGGAGCCTCCGACGATCGCGGCACCGCCGCGCGCGATGACGACACGATCGCGTCCTTCAGTGGCGCCGGCCCGACGCGGCTCGACCTGATCGCCAAGCCCGATCTGATCGCGCCCGGCGTGTGGACGACCGGCCTTCGCGTTCCCGGAAGCCTCGTCGATGTTCAGCACACGCTGTCGCGCCGCGACGAGCACTACTTCGACGGCAGCGGCACTTCACCGGCCGCGGGCGTGGTCAGCGGCGTGGCCGCGCTGATGCTGCACAAGCGCCCGAAGCTCGACCCGGATCAGGTCAAGGCCGTTCTCAAGCAAACGACGACGCCCGCGCCCTTCTCGCTCTTGCCCGGACAGGCAGGTGCGGGCGTCGTCAACGCCTCCAACGCAGCCTCCAGCAGGATCACCTCGAGGGACAACGCCGGGCATGTGCCCGCATCCGGCGGCGGTCTCCTCTCCCTCGTCGGGATACCCGACGTGAAGTGGCGGTAAGGCGGACGATGCCCCTCCGACTTCGTCTGCTCGTGGCCGCCACGGTGGCGGGCGGGGGTGCCATCGTGACATGGCACCTCCGGCTCGCCGGGGATGTTTCCTGGGGTGGTGTGGCCATCATGGCCGCCGCGTTCCTGTCCGGCCTGCTGATCGTGGAGCTGTCGAACGTGTCGGCCGAGTCCGTGACGTTCGCGCTGGTCGCAGCGGCGCTGATCGGCGACGGGCCGACAGCGGCCGTGCTGGCCGCGGCCGCCGGCGAGGTGGGAAGCGCGCTCCGGCCGCCGGTTCCCAAGCTGCACCGTTCTGCCTACAACGTCTCGGCGCACATCGTCGCGGCCGCGGCGCTCGGCTGGATCGACGCGTGGGCGGGCGCCGCCGCCGCCGTTCCTGTGCGGGTGCTGATCGCGACCGCCGGCGGGTTGGTCTACTTCGGGATCTCCTCGGGCTTGGTCGCCGCCGCGATCGGATGGAGCACAAAGGCGCAGCCCCTCGCGGTGTGGTCGCAGGCGTTCCGGTGGCTCGCGCCGCACTACGCCGCGTTCGGGCTCGCCGGATTCGTCCTCGCCACCGTCGTTCGCGTGAGCGGACCGGCGGGGGTGCTCGTGTTCTTGCTGCCGCTGCTGATGTCCCATTACTCGGTATGGATCTTCGTTCGCCGGACCCGCGAGCAGATGCAGCAGCTCGAGTCGGCGAATCGCCGGCTCGCGTCCTACAACGCGGAGCTGACCGAGGCGCTCGCGTCGGTCGTCGACGCGCGAGACCTGTACCTGTTTCGGCATTCGCATCAGGCAAGCGCCTATAGCGAACGCATCGCCCGCCGGCTCGCCTTGCCCGAGGACCAGGTGCGCCTCGTCCGCCAAGGCGCGCTGCTGCACGACATCGGCAAGGTCGGCATTCCGGAAGCGATCCTTCGCAAGCCCGGACCGCTGTCCGAGGCCGAGCGGTCCATCATGAACCGGCACGCGGCGATCGGGGCGTCGATCGTGGCGCGGACCAGCGAGCTGACGCCCGTCGCGGCGATTATCCGCGCGCACCACGAACGCTTCGACGGACGGGGCTATCCCGACGGGCTCGCGGGAGACGAGATCCCCGTCGGCGCGCGCATTCTCAGCGTCCTCGAGGCGTTCGATGCCATGATCAGCGACCGGCCGTATCGCGCGGCGATGTCGGTCGAGGACGCACTCGCCGAGATCGGCCGCTGCAGCGGAAGCCAGTTCGACCCACGGGTCGTTCGGGCGTTCCTGTCGCTGGTGGAGGAGGAAGGATCGGATTGGCTGCACAACTCGGCCGCCGGGGCGCACGTCACCGGCACGGATCTGTTCCTGCCGCTGGCCGAACGGACCGGGACGGCGTGATGATCGACGATCAGCCGCTGGCGCGGGCCGCGCGATCGGGGATCGCGAGCCGGGATGCGCTCGCGCTGCTCGCGCACGATCTGCGAACGTCGATGACGATCATCCACGG
>DATLFO010000340.1:0-10537 GCA_035541035.1 Actinomycetota bacterium | reverse complement strand
GGTGCCGCCTGGCCCGAGGCGTCGCATTCGTGACAGACTGACCCAATCGCTCGCAGCGATCGCGCAAATCTGCAATCCGGTTGCAGATTTGGCGAGTGGCTAGGAGCACGCATGGGACCGCGAGGGGGGACCGGAATGAAGATCGAACGCATCGATGCCTGGATCTGCCACTTTCCGCTGGCGGCGCCGTTCTCGCCGTCGTGGGTGCCGGGGCTCGCCAATCCGAACAACTCGTGCGTGATCTACCGGCTCGTCACCGACGACGGCGTCGAGGGCTACACGGGCTGGATCGCCTTCGCCGACGAAGGCCGCGGGCCGATCAACCTGCTCCGCGCGTTCCTTATCGGGCGCGACCCGACGCGCATCGCCGAGTTCCGTCCGATCCTCGAGACCGCCGTGCGTGTCCTGGGTCTGCGGGTGTGGTTCGTCGAGGCGGCGCTCTACGACCTGGCGGCCAAAGCCGCGGGCGTGCCGCTGTACCGCTACCTCGGCGGCACGCGCGACCGCGTGCCCGTCTACGCCTCGTTCGGCGAGGTACGCGATCCGAAGCAACGCGCCGACGACGCGCTCGCCGCGATGGAGCGCGGCTTCAAGGCCGTCAAGCTCCGGCCTCGGCACGACACGATGCGGGAGGACGTGGCCGAGGTACGCGCGGTGCGCGAGGCCGCCGGCGACGACCTAACCATCGCTTGCGACGCCAACCAGGGCTGGCGCGTCGATGTGTTCAAAGGCGACTCGCCCCGCTGGGACTTCAAGCGCGCCCTCGCCACCGCGAAGGCCTACGAGGAGTTCGACGTCGCCTGGCTGGAAGAGCCGCTGGACCAGTTCGACTTCGAAGGCTACCGGCGCCTGCGCGACCAAACGACGACCCCGATCGCCGGCGGCGAGCTCGCCGGCGACATCTGGCCGCTCCGCGAGCACATCGAGCGCCGCTCGCTCGACATCATCCAGCCCGACGCGATGTTCACCGGCGGGATCACCGGCGCGCTCGAGATCGCGACCATGGCCAAGAACGCCGGCATCGGCTTCAACCCGCACACCTGGTCCAACGGCCTCGGTTTCGCGGCCAATCTGCACGTGTTCGCGGCCACACACGGCGCCTGGCTCGAGTATCCCTACGACCCGCCGGGCTGGACGCCCGAAGGCCGCGACGCGATGCTCACCGAGCCGCTCGTCACCGACGAGGACGGCCGGCTCTCGCTTCCGCAAGCCCCGGGTCTGGGCGTCGAGCTCGACATCGAGAAGATCCAGGCCTGCGGCCTAGCCCTCTAGCCGTCTGTTTCGATTCGGGCGCAACCGGCAACGGAATACGGAAGATGCCCGGGAACGTTGGGCCCTTCGACGGTACAATCCCGCGCGGAGCAAAACGGACGAATTCGAAGGAGTGACTTGATCGTGGCCGGACCCACAATCACCGTGACCGACTCGGACTTCGAGGACAAGGTCCTGAAGTCCTCGACGCCCGTCCTCGTGGACTTCTGGGCGGAGTGGTGCGGGCCGTGCCACATGGTCGCGCCCGTCCTGGAAGAGATCGCCGGCGAGATGCAGGGCAAACTAACCGTCGCCAAGCTCGACGTGGACAACAACCCCGACGTCTCGCGCCGCTACGGCATCCTGTCGATCCCGTCGATGCTGCTGTTCGTGGACGGCGTCGAGAAGCGCCGCGTCGTCGGCGCGCGCGGCAAGCAGCAGATCCTGGGCGAGCTCTCCGAGTTCGTCTCATAGCAAACGACTTCGGCCGAACGGCTTCGCCTCGGTCCGGGCATAATTCCGGCGTGCTCTACACGGAAGGCTCGGCAGGCGAGGCCGTTCGCGATATCCAGCGGCGGCTTCTTGCCTTCGGCGCGTCCATCGACGAGTCCGAGCGCGCCCGCCGCCGGTTCGGCCCGTCCACAACCGCCGCGGTCCGCGCGTTTCAGCAGCGGCGCGGGCTGATCTCCGACGGCATCGTCGGCCCCCAGACCTGGCGCGAGCTGGTCGAGGCGTCCTGGAACCTCGGCGATCGCGTCCTGTACGTGCGCTCGCCGCAGATGCGCGGCGACGACGTGCGCGAACTGCAGCAGCGACTCTCCAAGCTCGGCTTCGATCCCGGACGCATCGACGGCATCCTCGGTCCGCAGACGATCCGCGTCGTCGTCGAGTTCCAGCGCAACTACGGCTTGCCGCCCGACGGCATCATCGGCGCGAGCACGATCCGCGCGCTCATCGGCATGCCGAGCCTGGGCGGCGATACGCCCGTCACGCGCCTGCGCGAACGCGAGCACCTGCGGCGGCTGCCGCCGACGCTCGCCGGGCTGACGATCGTGGTCGACCCCGGACACGGCCCCGCCGATCCCGGCCACAGCGGCCCGGGCGGGCTGCACGAGTGCGACGTCGCCTTCGCGATCGCGCGCCGGCTCGAAGCTGCGCTCGCGGCGAGCGGCGTCGCGGTCTTCCTCACGCGCGACGATGCCTCCACGCCCGGCGAGGCCGAGCGAGGCGCGCTCGCGAACACGCTCGGCGCGGACCTGTACGTGGCAATCCACATGGGCGGTTCGGCGGATCCACACGCGTCCGGCGCCGCGGCGTTCTATTTCGGCACCGACGTGTGGGAGTCCGACGGCGGCCGACGCTTGGCCGAGACGATCATGGACCATCTCGCCGGGCTCGGGCTGGCCGACGGGCGCTCTCACGCCAAGACCTGGGGCGTGCTGCGCGAGACGCGCATGCCCGCGGTCCAGGTCGAGCCCTGCTACATCACCAACCCCGACGAGGCCGCGCGCCTGACCGAGCCGGAGTTCCAGCGGCGCATCGCCGAGGCCGTCTTCGCCGCGATCCGCACCTTCGCCGTCTCCCCGATCCCCGCCTGACGCGTCCCACCGCACGAAGCCACCGCACGCATCAGGCCGCCCGGAACTGGCACGCGCGCATCCCGCCGCCCGGAGGGCGAACCCCGGAGGGCGAACCCCGCTGGGCGAACCCCGCTATCGAACCGGCCGCGGCGCGGTCGACGGAACCTTGAGCGATTCCAGGAACGACTCGAGCTTGGCCTCGAAGGACTCCGCGAGTTTGGCGAGCGCCTTGATGTCGATGCGCATCAACGGGAAACGAACGTGGTCGCGCTTGATCCTGAATCCGATGGCATGGCAGAACTCGGCCGGAATGAGGCAGTCGTAACCGGCCCACTGCTTGTCGGCGAAGCATTCGACGGCCCGCAGGCCGTGCTCCTTGGCCATCTTGAGCACGTTCTGGATCAGCACCTTGCCGATCCCACGGCCCTGGTGGCTCTGGAGCACGTGCATGGTCGCGAGCAGCAACGCGTCGTCGGAGACCTTGGCCGGAAAGAAGCCCGCGCGCGGAAAGGCGGTCGGGGGGCCCGCGAGCGCGAACCCGGCAGGCTCGTCATCGACGTAGACGATCTTGCCCGGCGCGCCCCACGTCAGCGATAGCTCGCTGCACCAGGCCTCTTTCTCGAACTCGGCGTCGTGCTCGACGGCGAAGGCTCGGTCGGCGGGCGACAGCTCCCAGAAGACGCAGCCGCGACAGCGGTGTGGAAGGTCGCGCACGGTGCGGACGTCGATGTCCTCGACGCGGCGGGTCATCCCGGCTTGCGCTTCGACAGCAGCGCGACCAGCGCTCCGAGCGCGAGCCCGAGCAGGAACCCGGCGAGCCCGCGCTGCCACTCGGACTCTTTTCCTTCGTTGATGTCCACCACGACGTCGGCCATCATCATCCTCCGAGGGCTTTGCGTATCCCGCGTGTGGCCTGACGAATCCTGTGCTCGTTCTCGACGAGCGCGAACCGGACGTGGCCGTCGCCCGCGCGGCCGAACCCCACGCCGGGCGAGACGGCGACCTTGCCCTCGGCGAGCAGGAACTTCGCGAACTCCAGCGAGCCCATCGCCTTGTGCGCATCGGGAATCTCCGCCCAGACGAACATCGTCGCCTGCGGCGGTGGCACGTCCCAACCGGCTCGCTGCAAGCCTTCGATGAGCGCGTCCCGGCGGGTGCGATACACGTCGTTGAAGACCTTGGTCTCGTTGCCGCACTCGTTGAGCGCGATGATCGCGGCGATCTGGATCGGCTGGAAGACGCCGTAGTCGAGGTACGACTTCAGCCGCGTCAGCGCCGCGACGATCTCGGGGTTGCCGACCATGAACGCGATCCGCCATCCGGCCATCGAGAACGACTTCGACATCGAGAAGATCTCGACGCCGACGTCCTTGGCGCCCGGGACCGACAGGAACGAGGGGGCCTCGTAGCCGTCGAAGCACAGGTCGGCGTAGGCGAAGTCGTGCACCACGATCAGGCTGTGCTCCTGGGCGAAGGCGACCAGCCGCTCGAAGAAGGCGCTGTCCACGCACGCCGTCGTCGGGTTGTGCGGAAAGCTCGTCAGCAGCACGCGCGGACGCGGCCAGCATCGCTCGTAGGCGTCGAGCAGGCCTTCGAACAGGTCGGCACCCGCGCTCATCGGCACAGCGTGCACGTCCGCGCCGGCGAGCGCGAAGCTGAAGGTGTGGATCGGGTAGGTCGGCTCGGGAACGAGCACGGTGTCGCCGGGCTGGACCAGCGTCCAGGCCAGGTGCGACAGGCCTTCTTTGGCGCCCATGACGCTGGTGGCTTCGGTTTCGGGGTCGAGCGTCACGCCGTATTGGCGCTCGTACCAGTCGCAGATGGCTTTGCGAAGCTTCGGCACCCCGCGCGAGGTCGAGTATCGGTGGTTGCGTGGATTGCGCGCGGCCTCGGTGAGCTTTTCGACCACCACCCCCGGCGTGGCCAGGTCGGGGTTGCCCATCCCGAGGTCGATGATGTCCTCGCCGGCTCGACGAGCGGCCGCCTTCAGGTCGTTGACGACGCTGAACACGTACGGCGGCAGCCGGTCGATCCTGCGAAACTCCATCGGGTCCTCCTCGCTGAACGGTGCGGTGCGCGGCGTGAGCGCGTCAGTCGCGGGCGATCGACCGGAAGATGCGATCCAGGTCGGCTTCGTCGGCGAACTCGACGACGATACGGCCGCGGCCGCGCCGTGCGGCCTCGACGCGCACGCGCGTATCCAGCATATCGGCAAGCCGATGCTCCACTTCCAGGATTCCGGCCGAGCGCGACGCGGGAACCTTGGCCGGTCTGCCGGCCGGGGCGCCGGCGGCGGTGAGGCGGCGGACGGCGTCTTCGGTCGCGCGCACGCTCATGCCTTCGGCGGAGATCCGCCGGGCGAGCCGCTCCTGGGTCTCATGATCGGCGATCGCGGCGAGGGCCCGGCCGTGCGCCGCGGACAAAACACCGGCCGCCACGCGCTCGCGGACCGCGTCCGAGAGCGTGAGCAGGCGAAGCGCGTTCGTTACGGCGGGCCGGCTGCGGCCGAGCCGCTCGGCCACCTCGTCGTGGGTGATGGCGTGCTCCTCGACGAGCGCCTTAATCGCGATGGCTTCTTCGATCGGATTCAGGTCCTGGCGCTGGACGTTCTCGATCAGCGCGTCTCGCAGCATCGCGTCGTCGGCGGTGTCGCGCACCAACGCCGGGATCATGCGTAAGCCCGCGAGCCGGGCGGCGCGCACACGGCGCTCGCCCATGACGAGCTGGTATCCGGCGCCGTGGCGGCGAACCACCACGGGCTGCAGGATTCCGACACTGCGGATCGAGTCGGCGAGCTCTTGCAGCTTGTCGTGGTCGAAGACGTCGCGTGGCTGCGCGGGGTTGGGCGCGATCTCGTCGATCGGGATCTCGCGCAGGCTCGGGCCTGCCGATCCCGGCGCCTGCGGCGACGACGGCTGCCCGGACGGCGAGGACGGCAGCAAGGCGGACAGGCCGCGGCCGAGGCCGCCGGGCCGCCGTTCGGGCGTGGTCTCGTCGCTCATCGGCTGTCTCCTTCGGCATGCGCGTCCCCGGCCGGGGACGCGTCGTCGGCCCCGCCCGCAACGGCCGCCGGCGCACGCAGCCAGCGGGTCGCGGCCTCGGCGGCCAGGGAGCGGTATGCGGCGGCACCCTTGCCGGCCGCGTCGTACTGGATGATCGGCTTGCCGAAGCCGGGGGCCTCCGACAGGCGCACCGAGCGGGGGATGACCGTGTCGAAGACCACGTCGCCGAAGTGGGCCCGCACGTCGGCCACGACCTGCTCAGCCAGCCGGGTCCGCGAGTCGAACATGGTCAGAACGACACCGCCGATTGTCAAGTTGGTGTTCAATGCATCGCGGACCAGATCGATGGTGCGCATGAGCTGCCCGAGCCCTTCCAGCGCGTAATATTCGCACTGGATCGGAACGACGACCTGATCGGCCGCGACGAGTGCATTGATGGTGAGCAGACCGAGCGACGGTGGCGAGTCTATGACGATGAGGTCGTAGGAGCCGCGCACCGGCTCGATCGCGTTGCGCAGCTTGCCTTCGCGGGCGAAGGTCGAGACGAGCTCGACCTCGGCGCCGGCCAGGTCGATGGTGGAGGGCAGCAGCGACAGGTTCGGCACCGGCGTCTCGACGACCGCCTCGGAGACCGGCGCGCCGAGCAGCATCTCGTAGGTGCCGGTCTTGATCCGCGAGCGGTCGATGCCCAGGCCGGTGGAGGCGTTGCCTTGCGGGTCGGCGTCCACGAGCAGGATGCGCGCCCCGGCCTCGGCCAGGCATGCCCCCAGGTTCACCGCGGTGGTCGTCTTGCCGACGCCGCCTTTCTGATTGGCCAAGGCAAGCGCAAGCGCACGCCCCTCGGGCGCGCTTGGCTGGAAATTACTGGAATCCATGGGGTTATTCGATGGTTCGCGTCATCATAAAGAGCCGACGAGGCGAGTCAACTTCGGGAATATCGGGCTGAACGACCTCGGCTCCCACGACGGTCCCGGTTCCGGCGACGATGACCTTCCCGCCGGGCTTCACCATCGTCAGCAGCCTGCGAGTGGCCTCGGCCGGGTCGGTGACCGCTCGAGCGACGGCCACATCGAAGTCCGTTTCAAGCCTCTCCGCTCGTTCTGCGAAGACCCGGACGTTAGCGAGCCCCAGATCTAGGACCTGCATATCCAGAAATCCCGCCTTCTTTCGATTTGCGTCCACAAGGCTAAACCCAGCCTGGGGATAGCAGATCGCGAGGCACATCCCAGGAAAGCCCGCCCCGGATCCGACGTCGACCCAGCGCTCGCCCCCCACGGGAGGGTAGGCCAGCGCGAACAGCAAGGAATCGGCCGTATGCCTCATGAGGATCGAATCCTCGTCGCCCGTTGAGACCAGACCGAGGCGCGGGGACGCCGCACGAACGGCATCTGCATGAGCAAGAAGCGGCGAGAGCAGTGTGGCGGGGAGCCTGAGACGACGAAGAACCGTGGAGAGGGCTGCGATACCGATGTCGTCTCTCATGGTTTCACGTGAAACAGTGCCACGGGGTCCCCACCAAGTCGCGGAAGGCGAGGTTTCACGTGAAACGGCGAGGGCTTACAGGGGGAGGACGACAACGCAGCGGTAGGGCTCCTCACCCTCGCTGGCTGTGCGCACGCCGCCGATCGCGGTGAGGGCGTCGTGAACGATCTTCCGCTCGCGGGCCGCCATCGGCTCCATCTTGTAGGGCTTTCCGCTGCGAGAGACCTTGTCGGCCGCCGCGCGGGCAAGCTGCTCGAGCTTTTCGGCCCGTCGCTCGAAGTAGCCCTCGATATCGACGGTGATCGCAGCGCGCACTCCGGTTGCCTGCTGGACCGCGGCCCTGGTCACGTCTTGGAGCGCGCCGAGGGTCGCGCCGTGGCGCCCGATCAGGATCGCGAGGTCTTCGCCGCGGATCTCGGCCTCGGCGCCGAACGCGGTGGCCGTGACCTCGACATCCACGTCGTCGAGCTCCATGACGTCGAGCAGGCCCCGCAGGAACGTGTGGGTGGCCTCGACCTGACGCTGCGCCTCCTCGTCCGAGATCGTTCGGCGGCGATCGCGCTCTTCGGCCTCTTCGATCTTCTCAGCTGCGTGCTCCTCGGCCGAGCGTTCGTCCCGGAAGCGCACCCGCACTTTCGCAGGCCCCCGCTTTGCGGGATCGTCGCTGTCGGGATCCGGCAGGACCTCGATCTCGACCTCGTCCTCGCGAGCGCCGAGCTCGTCTAGCGCCCGCTCGATGGCTTCTTCGACGGACGCGCCGGTGGTCTCGACCGAGTCGCTCATCGGCGCTTGCCGGACTTGCCGCGCGGCTTCTTGCCCGACTTGCCTCCGGGACGGCCGTTGCCGGGTGTCATCGGCTTGGGCTTCTCACGCTTGGTCACGACCGGCGGCGGAGCCCCCGGCGCCGGCGCATCGGCCTTGTCCTGCGCGGCCAGGATGAAGTGCTGCTGGCCGATCATCCAGAAGTTACCGACCACCCAGTACAAGCTGAGCGCCGCCGGGAAGTTGAGCGACAGGAAGCCCATAAAGACAGGCATGATCTTGGCCATCATCTGCATCTGGGCGGCCTGCGCGGTGCCCTGATTGCGCGCCAGCAGCTGTTTTTGCTGGTAGAAGGTGGTGCCCGCCATCAACAGGACCAGCAGGTAGTAGCCGATCAGCGCCGGTCCGCCGCCGTAGCCCTCTCCGCCTGCGCACGCACGGGCAGCCTTCTTTGAGTTGGCCTGAGTCGGGGTGCAGGCAAGCTGTATCCCGAGGAACGGCTCGCCGTCATCCACCAGCGCCGCGAACAGCGCTCCGTCTCGAGGCAGATGGCCGGTTCCCAGCGGCGAGATGCAACGCATGCCGACGACGCGCTGGTCCTCGCCCTCGCCTTCGGTCCGCGTGTCGCATCGCACCACGTAGGACGGGAAGGCATCTAGTTGCTGCGTCTTCTTGCCCTCGAGGACCGGGCCGGCGACGGTGAAGGACTGCTCCTGTCCTTCGGTGTCGCACACGATGGTGCTGAAGTCGGCGCCGTTCTTCGCGGTCGGCTCGCCGTCCGGCCGGCAGATGGTCTGCTTCGTGACCCGGAACTCGCTGTTGACCGGCTGCGCCGGCTCGACCGCGGCGTCGAAGGGGATGCTGGCCCTGATCACGGCGTACAGCGCGATGAACACGGGAAGCTGGAGCAGCATCGGGAAACAGCCGCCGAGCGGATTGACGCCGTGCTCGCGGTAGAGCTTCATCATCTCTTCGTTGAGCTTCTGGCGGTCGCCCTTGTACTTCTTCTGGATCTCCTTGAGCTTGGGCTGGATCTTCTGCATGGCCGTCATCGAGCGAATCTGTTTCACGGCCAGCGGGAACAGCGCGATCCGGACCACGATCGTGAGCAGGATGATCGCGACGCCGTAGGACGGGATGACTTCGTAGATAGCGTTGAGGATCAGTCCGAAAAACCTGAGGATCCCTCCGAATGCTTCAGCCACGTGCGGCCTCCGTTCGATGTTCGGCCGCATGGGCACGCATCTTCGCGCGCCTGGTGGGCTTCGGATAGTCGACGCCGCCCTTGGACCACGGCGCGCAGCGCACGACGCGCCAGACGGCCTGGCCCGATCCGACGAGCGCGCCGTTCAACTGCACGGCTTTCAGCGCATAGTCGGAGCAGGACGGATGAAAGCGGCAGGAGCCGCCGAAGATCTTGCCGAGTGTCGCTTGATACCCCTTTATCAGGACTATCACGGCAACTGCGACGGGATTACGCACCGGCCGCCCCCACGAGTCCGGCCTTGACCAAGCCCCTCCGAACGCTATCTTCCAATATCTGGAAGTCTAGCGACGGGGTCTCGGGTGTCGCGGCCACCACAGCAACGGATCCCGGCTTCATAAAAGGAAGGGCGCCGCCGAGCGCGGCACGAAGCCGGCGGCGGGCGCGGTTCCGGACGACGGCGCCGCCCACCCGCCTGGATGCCACGATCGCGACGCGCGGCGCGCTGTCTCCTTCGACGATTCCGGTCACGGTGGCCCCCTTCGAACGCACGCGAACTCCGGTCGCGTAGACACGCCGGATCAGGCTCTCGGAGCCGAGACGATTGCGTCGCTGCATCGAAGGAGGGTAGGGCGTCAAGCCGTCAGGCGTGCGCGACCCTTCCGGCGGCGCCGGGCAATGATGAGACGCCCGGCCTTCGTACGCATGCGCGCACGGAAACCGTGCTTGCGCTTGCGGCGCCGGTTGTGGGGCTGGAACGTGCGTTTGCCTTTAGCCATGAGAACCGAGGCAGTGTACGGGCGAGACCTTCGCAGCGTCAACACGGGGCCGGAACAAGCGCCGGCTCGCCCGCCGAAGATCGTTCCGGCCCGAAAAACCTTCGTTTACCTGCGAAAACAGTTGTCCACAAGGTGTTTTCCCCATCTTGAAGGCTCGAGAGGCCGTGCCTATACTCCGCCCCTCACGCAGAGCTCTTCCCACCTCCCCTCTCGCTCTGCCGTGCGCTGAACACATCGGTTCATCCGTCCACATCTTGTGGATGGAGCCTGTGGACAGGACGGGAGAGGACAACGTGAGTCAAGACGCAACCGAGCTTTGGAGCCGCGCGGTCTCCCGTATGCGCGACCGGCTTCCCTCTCCGGGAGCCCGGCCGTGGATCGAGGGAACCCGCGCGATCGGCCTGACCGGAACCACCATGACGCTTGCGGCGCCGAGCGCCTTCGCCAAGGAATGGCTCGAGACCCGCTACTCGGATC
>DATLFO010000339.1:0-2196 GCA_035541035.1 Actinomycetota bacterium | reverse complement strand
TGCCCCACGTTGCGCCGCCCTGCGCGCGGGCGGTTCGCGCCTGCGGGTCTACCTTCACGGCCGTCATCTGCGATAGGTCGATCACGATGCCGCCGTCGTTGGTTCCGAACCCGGGAACGCTGTGTCCGCCGCCGCGAATCGACAAGTCCAAGCCGTTCTCGCGCGCGTAGTTCACGGCGGCGACCACGTCCTCGGTGCCGGCGCATCGGATCACCGCCTGCGGCTTGCGGTCGATCATCCCGTTGTAGACGCGGCGGGCCTCGTCGTAGCCGGGATCGCCGGCGCCGATCACCGTTCCCCGTACCGCGGCGCGGAGTTCGTCGAGAGTGCTGGTGGCCATATGGTGCCCCCTTCGCTCGTCGTCACCGCCCGGCGACAGGCGTCGCTGGACGGCGATGGGTCTTCCGGGTCATGCTTCTCCTATCGAACGCGGTAGTCAACCCCCTAGATGAACCGACCAGGAGCAAGGCAATGGGCGAAACCGCTTGGACCGGAACACCCGTGATCCCGCATCCCGACGCGCGCGACAACGACGCCGAGAAGCTCCCGTGGGGCGGCCGGCGCGAAAAGCTGCCGATGCGCTGGCCTTTCGCCGATGCCGTCGAAGGCTTCCGCTCGAAGGCGCTGGCCAACAAGCAGTACGATCCGGCCTCGACGTTCGTGTGGGGCCAGATGATGGCCGTCGGTCTGATCGAGATGCTCAAGGCCATCGAGGCTGCGTTCGGCGCCGACGGCCACGACGTGGCGCGCGCGGCGCTGCGCAAAGTGGGCGATCGAATCGCGACCGAGATGATCGACGGCGTCGAAAAGCCCGGCGACCTGTCACCGGCCGAGCTGTCGAGCCTGTTCGCGTCGTGGATCAACGAGGTCGCCTACGCCTCGATCGAGAACCCGAAGGTCGAAGGCGACGGCGCGTCGTTCGACATCCACTACTGTCCGCATGAGGACGTCTACGGCGCGTTCGACTGCCGCGTGCAGCGGTATCTGGTCGAGGGAATGATCGAGGCCGCGCGGCGCCACTGGGGCGACGGCATGATCGATGTTGCATTCGCGACGACGATCCCGTCGGGCTCGCGCACCTGTCACTTCGACATGTTCCCGAAGGGCGAAGGCAGCGACAAGTGGTTCGAATATTCCGACCGGCTGCGTGACCGCGCGCTCAAGATCGTGGACGTGAAGTAGCGCGGTGCGGGTCGCGGTCGTCGGGCATACCGAGTGGATCGACTTCGTTCGGGTGTCGCACCTGCCGGCACCCGGCGAGATCCTGCACGCCGAGGATGCATGGGAGGAGCCCGGCGGTGGAGGAGCGGTCGCGGCCGGTCAGCTTGCGCGGCTTGCCGGCGAATGCGTGTTCGTCACCGCGTTCGGTGAAGGGCCGCACGGCCCGGCGACGCGTGCGGCGCTGCAGACGATGGGTGTGCGCGTCGAGGCGGCGCTGCGTCCCACGCCGCACCGCCGCGCGATCACCATGGTCACGCCCGCGGCCGAGCGTACGATCTTGGTGCTCGGTGACCGGCTCGGTCCCGAGGCGGCCGACCCGATCGGCTGGGACCTGCTCGACGCCGCGGATGCGTGCTACTTCACGGCCGGCGACGTGCACGCGCTGCATCGCGCGCGCCGCGCCCGCGTGCTCGTCGCCACGCCGCGCGCGATGGAGACGCTCCAAGGCAGCGGCGTGCGGCTGGACGCGCTCGTCGGCAGCGCCGCCGACCAAGGAGAGCGCTTCGACGACTTCGATCTTGATCCGCCTCCGCGGCTGCTCGTGCGCACCGAAGGGGCCAAGGGCGGCATGTACGGTCCGCCCGGCGAGAAACCCCGGCGGTTCGCGGCCGCCGAGCCGCCCGGCCCGCCCGTAGATGCCTACGGCTGCGGCGACAGCTTCGCCGCCGGCTTGACCTTCGCGCTCGGCAAAGGCATGGACGACGACGACGCCGTCGCGTTCGCCGCACGATGCGGAGCTGCCTGCCTCACCGGCCGCGGCCCCTACGCCGGCCAGCTCCGCTAGCAAGAGTCGCGGACCGTTACGTCGCCGGCCATTCCCAGGCCCTCCCCCGTGCGGCGCATGCGGCAGCACACCGGGGGCCGAGAGCAGTCCTCACGCACACAGGACGCCCGGGGGTGTGTGGGACAGAGCACTCGTCAAGTTTCTTGACGCCGTCAAATTTCTTGACGAGTCCATTGTGCGCCACTCCTCCC
>DATLFO010000338.1:0-6845 GCA_035541035.1 Actinomycetota bacterium | reverse complement strand
CGGGTGCCAGCGGCCATCGCGAGGGTCGTGTCCGGCCTCTGGATAGCAGCCGCCATCGCGGCTCCCACCTACTCCTTCAACTTGTACGACGGCCCTCTAGAGAACTTTGGGACGAATTATGGAATCGCCGGTTCGAGCATGATACCCGTGGTGTGGACCCGCTGGCCGTACGCGGCTTTGGGGATGCAACTGGCCGTCGTGGCGATCGCGGCTGCCGTCCACGCCTGGCGGAAGGAAAGACGATGGCTGCGCGTAGGTTCAATGACCGTGCTGTTCGCACTCAGCATGATCCTGGTCGGAAACGGACTCAAACGCGTTGTGGGATAAGACGACACCTTACCTGTTAACGCGACCATGCCCTAGTCGTTGGTCTGTTCGATGCGGCCCGCATTCGGGGCGCCCTTCCCAGCTCGACGAGTCGCACGAGCGCTCGCGTGCCTCCACGAAAGGATCCCAACGTCGATGCGCCCGATCCAAAGAACAACCCCGAACGATGCTCAACCACGAGCGGGTCCGTCTCCTGAGACGACGCGGGATTCCTCCCCAGGTGGTGCGGCGGATGCTAGGCGGAGAGCCGATGGCTACTTCATCCCGACGCGTCGCTGTTGATCGGCTGCGAGTGCCATTCCTGATTGTGGGTGCATGCTCCGCCGGGGTAACGCTCGCCGGAAGCCTTCTCTACTTCATGGGACCCGGAATATCGTCGTTCTATGGTCGCCTCCCCGGATGGCTCACGCTCGCCCGTGCAGGAGTTGGACTCGTCTTGCCCGCCGGGTTTCGGATGACGCTCATTGAAAGGGTCATCTTCCTGATGCTGGCGGCAAGCCTCAGCCTTGTCGTCTGGTTTCGCCTCAGACGGGTATCAGCGCCCATCGCGGTGATCGTGTCGAGTCTGTGGATAGCAGCCGCCATCGCGGCTCCCGCCTACTCGTTCGGTCTCTACAATGGTCATCCCGACGCGCTGCCCTATGTTGATGGTCTTGGGACCTGGTGCGTCTACAGGCACTGCGCATTGATCGACTACATCGGGTGGCCGTACGCAGCTTTGGGGATGCAACTGGCCGTCGCAGCGATTGCGGCTGTCGTCTACGTGTGGCCGCGGAAAAGACGATGGCTGGCCGGTTCAATGACCGTGCTCTTCGCACTCAGCATGATCCTGGTCGGAAACGGACTCGAACGCGTCGTACGATAAGGCGACACCCTACCTGTTACCGCGACCCTCCCCATCCATCCCGACGAGACCGTGCGCCGGGGTTTTCTGTCGAAACGCGGCAAGTGGGAGAGCGTTTCTGTCGTACCTCTCGGGTATGTTCGTCGCATGCTTTCGGTGGCAGATTCCGAGATCGATCAGCTCACGGCAGAGCTCGGGGCGATTATCGATCGGGTTCAACGGTTCGCCTCTCGCGGCGGCGAGCGGCGCGCGAGCTTGGCGGTCGCAGCGTTACGCGCGGCGGATCGGTTGACCGCCGCGGCAGCGACCACGATCTCGCGCGGCGGCTTCGCGTCCGGGGCCGGGGTTCCCGCTCCGATCATGCTCCAGATGGACGCGCGGGCAACGTCGTGGGATGCGCGCGCACTCACGCGGAGCGCCGCGATGCTCGATTCCATGCCCAACTCTGCCCACGCGTTTCAAGAGGGGCTGCTGTCCTGGTCTCAGGTTCGGGGCATCTGCAATGCGGCGCGATCATGCGATGCGGCCGGCCGGCGCGCGGTCGACCGGCTCGTCGCACGCGACGCGCTCTTCCTGCGCGACGCCGATCCGGATCAGATCGTACGCGACGTCGAGGACCTCGTGGCCGAGCTGAAACACCGCCGGGAAGAACGGCACGAGCAACAGGCCGTCGATCGCAGCTTCGTCACGTTCCAGCCGCGACTCGACGGCCGCACGTTCTTCTACGGCGAGGGCGACACGGTCTCGGTCGCGACGCTGATCGAAGCGGCCGACACGGCCGCAGCCGCTCCGTCACCGGCCGACACGCTCGCGCAGCGGCGCTACGACGCGCTGATCGCGATCGCCGAGCAGCACCTTGGGGGCAGCAGCGGCAGCAATCTGCCGACGCGGTCGCGTCCGCGGCTGCTGGCGACGATCGATGTCGCCGACCTGACTCGCGACCGGCGGGAAGCTTCGGCCCGCATCCTGTGGGCAATCGCCGGCCGGGCGCCGCGCCTGTCGCCGCTGGGTACCGAGACGCTGGCCTGCGATGCCGACGTGCTTCCGATCCTTTTCGAACGCGGCACGCCGGTCGCGGTGGGCGATGCAACCTCGCCGATCCCTCCGAAGATCCGGCGCGCTGTCGCAGCCCGCGACCGCGGCTGCCGGTTCCCCGGCTGCAACGCGCCCCTGTCGTGGGCGGACGCGCATCACATTCGCGCGCGACGCGACGGCGGGACCGCCGACCCGGACAACCTGGTCATGCTCTGCCGCCGATGCCACCATCGCGTCCACCGCCGCGGCTGGACGATCACGCGCGATACCACCGGCAGCCTTTACTTCGCACGACGGGGAGCCCGCTACCACAGTCCGCTGCCCGGCCGCGCCCCGCCCCGCGAATGAGGCCGCGCCGCTAGAATCTCGGGCGATGAGCGACTACGAGTTCGAGACGCGCGCGATTCACACCGGCCAAGATCCCGATCCTGCCTCCGGCGCGGTGATCCCGCCGGTTTCCTTCTCGACCACGTTCGCGCAGAGCGCGGTCGGCGAGCACAAGGGCTACGACTATGCTCGCTCGGGTAACCCGACCCGGGCGGCGCTCGAGGCATGCCTCGCATCGTTGGAAGGCGCGGCGCACGGCTTGTGCTTCGCCAGCGGCCTGGCCGCGACCGATGCGGCGCTGCGGCTGATCAACCCGGGCGATCATCTGATCATCGGCGACGATGCCTACGGCGGCACCTACCGGCTGGTCGCGCAGGTCTTCGCACCGCAGGGCTACGAGTTCACGCCCGTGAATATGGGCGACCCCGCCGCGATCGAAGCGGCCTGGCGGCCGAACACGAAGCTGGTCGTGATGGAGACGCCGACGAATCCGCTGCTGAAGATCGTGGACATCGCGGCCGTCGCCGCGATCACGCGTGATCGCGGCGCGCGGCTGATCGTGGACAACACGTTCGCGACGCCGTACCTGCAGCAGCCGCTGTCGCTCGGCGCCGACATCGTGCTGCACAGCGCGACCAAGTATCTCGGCGGCCACTCCGACGTGGTCGGCGGCTTCCTTGCCACCGACGACGACGAGACGTTCGAACGGCTGAAGTTCTTGCAGAACGCGGTCGGCGCGGTGCCGGGGCCGCTGGACTGCTACCTGGTGCTGCGCGGCGTGAAAACACTCGCGATCCGCGTCGAACGCCAATGCGCGAACGCGCGCGAGATCGTCGCGATGCTGCAGCAGCATCCCGCCGTCACGACGGTGCTGTACCCGGGCGTGCCCACCCATCCCGGCCACGAGATCGCCGCCAAGCAGATGCGCGACTTTGGCGGCATGGTGTCGTTCCTGGCCGCGGGCGGCGAGCAGGCCGCGCTGGACATCGTGGCGCGCACGAAGATCTTCACGCTCGCCGAATCGCTCGGCGCGGTCGAGTCGCTGATCGAGCATCCCGGCAAGATGACGCACGCGTCGGTCGCGGGCTCGCCGCTGGAGGTCGATGCGTCGCTGGTTCGGCTGAGCGTCGGAATCGAAAACGCGCGCGATCTGGTCGCCGATCTGAAGCAGGCGCTCGACTCGGTGCGCTAGGGCCTACAGCTTGCCGGCCAGGAACAGTGCGAACTTCTTTGCGACATCGAAGGGTCCGCCTCCCTTGATGTCGTTACCGCTCACCGTCAGCGTGACCATCGTGTTGCCCTTGGTGAAGACCACTTGGGACAGCCCGGAACCGTCGCGCCCGGCCGCACGGTCTCCGATCCCGTCGACCGGCTGCATGCCGTCCGAGACGATGTCATAGCCGTCGGTGCCGTCGCTGATCGTGTAGTCGATGCTGGCCGAGCCATCCGGCGACCCGTCGAAGATGCAGTTGGTCCCGCCGTCGTTGGAGCGATACTTCATCTCGGTCTCGAAGACCTGGCTCGCTTCGGCCTCGGTCACGTAGTCGCACGCGGGCTTGGCGGAAACAGGATCGTCGCCGGCGGTCTGCTGTTCGGTCGGGGTAAACGCGGGCGCGGCGACGCGGCCGTCGCTCCCGCCACAGGCGATCAGCGACAGCGACAGCGCGACTCCGGCAGTGACGATAGAAGCAGGCTTCAACGGGACTCCTTTGCGAAGGTCTACGGAGCGCATCATGGCGGGGTCGCGCCCGTAACGCAAGCAGGGTGCGCGGTCTACGGCGCCGGCGGCTCGAGTGGGCGCTGGGGATCCTGCTCGTGGGTGCCCGAAACGGGAGGCACGGTGCCCGGCTGAGGCGGGACCGCGCCACCCGTCCCCGAAGGCCACGCATCCGCGTGCTGATCGGGACCTGAGGCGACCGCGTTCTTGCGCCGCATCATCACCGCGACGGTCACGAGCGCGGCGATCAGGGCCAAGGCGATCAGGATCGGCGACAACGGGAGGCTGCTGCCGGCCGCAGCGGTCGTCGCGACCATCTGCATCGGCTCTTTGCTCGTCAGGTCCGCGTTCCACACGAACGTCGTCTTTCCGCCCTTGGAAGTGGCCTCGTCCGCGGTCGTGTCCACCGTCCGGCCGGGAAGCGTCACCCGGAACGAGATTTTCAGCAGGCTCGCGATCTGCGCGGGATCGAACGGGGCTTCGCCCCCGCCTTCACCTGAGCCAAGATCCCCGAGATCGCCCAGATCCGGCGCGTCGCTGAGCGACTCGAAGTACCAGCCGCCGCCCCGCTGCTCGAGCGTGAACGTGCCGAAGCCCGGCCCGCCTCCGCCGAGCGGGGAGCCTTGGGCGTCGCCTTGGTCCACCTCTTTCATGATCGTGCGCAGATCGTCCACGCTCTTGAAGGGAACCTTGGCGCGGATTCCGCGGCCGCCGTTCTCGCTGTACTCCTCGATCTGAAACGGCACGGGGGAATCGTCGAGGCCGCTCTTGAAGTCGCCGAACGGATCCTCGCCCTGCCGCCCGCCGAAGCCCTCCATCAACGCGATGAACTGCTTGTCGATGAAGAAGGCGAAGCCGAACGTGCCCGAGCCGTTGTCGTTGACGTCGATCTCGGCGCGGGCCTCGCACGCACCGAGCGCGAGCACGAGCACGATCGCGGCCATGAGGCGCTTCATCGGCTTCTCCTTTCGAGCGGAGTCTTCGGCGCCGATGCTATAGCCCGGACGCGAAGCAAGCGTGCAGGAGCGGTTCAGGCGCCGATCGCGCTTCGCAGGGCGCGCACGGCGCCTTCGACGTCGGCGGCCTGCTCGATTGCGCGCACGACCACGATGCGGGTCGCGCCCGCCTGCGCCGCCTCTTTCGCGGTCTGCGGGTCGAGCCCGCCGATCGCGAACCAGGGCTTGGCGCATTCCGCGGCGGCCAAGCGCACCAGATCCAGCCCGGTCGCGGACCGGCCGGGCTTGGTGGGCGTGGCGTGCACGGGTCCGACACAGATGTAGTCCACGGGCTCGCTCAGCGCGGCACGCGTCTCGTCGGGTGCGTGCGTCGAGCGGCCGATCAACATCTCGTTGCCGACGAGCGCACGCCCCGCGGCCGGCGGCAGATCGTCCTGCCCGAGGTGCACGCCGTCGGCGTTCGACGCGATCGCCAGGTCGGGACGGTCGTTGATCACGAGCAGCGCGCCGTGACGATCGCAGGCCCGACGAAAGCGCGCCGCGATCTCGAGCAGCGGCCGCGCCTCCATCTGCTTCTCGCGAAGCTGCACGACGTCCACGCCCGCCGTCAGCGCGGCCTCCAGGAACTCGTCGAGGTCCGGCCGCTGCCCGCCGCAGACCAGATAGAGCCGCGCGGCATCGAGACGCTCGCGGCGTGCGGTCATCGCGCGCCTCCCGCGACGGCGCGCACGACCTCGATGCGGTCGCCGTCGCGCAGCGCCACGGCGTCATAGCGTGCGCGGTCGAGTGGCTCGCCGTTGTGCTCGACGACCACCCACCCGGGCTTCCAGCCGAGCGTGTCGAGGAAGGCACGGATCGTGATGCCGTCCGGGATCTCGCGCGGCTTGCCGTTCGCGGTGATCGTCATCTCGCCGCCTCCGCGGGCGCGCGGTGGCCGGCGTCCCAGTCCTTCCACACCGGGTCGTAGCCCATCGCGCGCAGCGCGGCGGCCACCTCCTCGGGCGAACGCGTATCGCTGACCTCGAACTGCTGCGTCGCCTCGTCGGGATGCGTGTAGCCCTCCGGCTCGGTGTGCGACCCGGCCGAGGTGTGCGTGATCCCGAGCCGCACGAGCCCGTCGCGGTACGACGCCTCCTCGCGCGAGGAGCCCACGAGCGCAACGTCGGGCATCAGCAGGCGCAGCGCGCACACGTACAGCGCAAGCTCGGTGTCGGTGACCGGATGCTCGGGCGAGTAGCCGCTCGCGCTCGGACGGATACGCGGCATGCTGACCGCGATCTCGCAGCGCCACGCGACCTTGAGCAGATGCAGCGCGTGCGCGGCGGTGGCGATCGCGTCCTCGCGCCACGGCTCGTGCAGGCCGAGCAGCGCGCCGATGCCGAGCCGGCGAATGCCCGCCGCCGCCGCGCGCTCGGGCGCCTCCAGCCGCCAGTCGTAGTCGCGCTTTCGCCCGGCGGTGTGGAAATGCGCGTAAGAATCGCGATCGTAGGTTTCTTGGTAGACCACGACGCCGTCGCATCCCGCGACGCGCAGCCGCGCGTACTCGTCCTGCGACCAGACCTGCACCTCGAGCGAAAGCTGCGGCACGACCGGCGCAAGCGCCTGCAGGTGCGCGCACAAGAAGTCCACGCCGGTGAGC
>DATLFO010000337.1:0-3783 GCA_035541035.1 Actinomycetota bacterium | reverse complement strand
TAGGTGACGACCTCGGCTTTGATGAAGCCGAGGTCGTCACCTACGACGCGCTCGTCGAAGCCGGATCCTGGAACGCCGCGAAGGCCAAGGGCCTGGTCCGCCAAGAAGGCAAGACCTACGTCATGCAGGAAGGCGACGTGGTCGAGTTCCGCTTCGCCGTCTAGCCTCCCCCGGCCCGCTCGGTCCGTTTCGTGGCATGATGTCCCGGGAAGGAGACTCCTGTGTGGCCGATCGTGCTGCTGTCCCTCGCGATGAACCTGCTCGCGCCCGCGACGCGCGACGTGGTGACCATCTCGTACGAAGGCCACCTGCACGCTTTGATCAACCAGACCCGCGATGCCCAAGGTCTCGCTTCCCTGGCCGTCGATGCGTCGCTGACCCGCGTTGCGCGCGCCCACTCGGACCGCATCGCCGCAGCCGGCGTCGTGTCGCACACGCCGAGCCTTCACGAGGTCCTCGGCGGCTGGACCGTGCTGGGTGAGAACGTGGCGATGGCGTCGACGGTCGGTGACGTGTTCTTCTACTTCATGGATTCGGCCAAGCATCGGGCCCTCATCCAAGACGCGGGATTCACGCACATGGGGGCCGGGGTGACCGACGCCAGCGGCACCCTGTTCGTCACCGTCTGGTTCGGCCGACGCTGACCCGAAACCCGATCCTCGGATCGTTCTTGGTCAACTTCGTGCACCTATAGGGCCCCAAATTGACCAAGAACGATCTGCCGGGACGAGATCCCCCCGATCTGAGATACTTCGAGCCGTTATGCAGGCCCTGTTCTTCCTTCTTATCGCGCTGATCATCGGCGCGGGGTTCTACGTCGGCTGGCATCTCAAGCAGAAGCGTCGCGACGAGCTGGCCGCGCTCGCGTCGCGGCTGGGCATGACCTTCGCCGCGTCCGATCCCTTCGGCATCGACGACCAGATGCCGCACCAGCTGTTCTCGATCGGCGACGGCCGCGGCTGCGAGAACGTGATGTGGGGCGTCTGGAACGGCATGCCCGCCACCGCGTTCGACTACTGGTACTACACCGAGTCCACGGACTCCGAAGGCCATACCTCGCGCACCTACCATCGCTTCAGCTGCGCGATGACCTACGTTCCGGCCGACTGCCACCATCTGGTCATCACCAAAGAGAATCTGCTGACCCGCATGGCCGACGGCCTGGGCTTCCGCGACATCCAATTCGAGACCGGCGAGTTCAACAAGGCCTGGCAGATCAAGTGCCCCGACCGGAAGTTCGCCACCGACTTCATCGATCAGCGCATGATGCAATGGCTGATGTACGCGGGAACGCAATGGTCTTTCGAGGTCGTCGGCCAGATCGGCCTGGTCTACTGCCGCAAGCTCGGCACCGGCGAGATTCCCGCGTTGCTGGGCTGCCTCAAGGCGTTTCGCGACAAGATCCCGCGGGTCGTATCCGATCTGTATCCGCTGCCGCCCGACGCGCCGCAGATGCCGGGCGTGCGGCCCGTCGGTGACACCGCCGCGCAAGGCTGATACGGTTCGCCTCGGGCGGAACCAACGGAAGGAGCCGACGTGACGGCAGTCTGGATCATCCTCGGAGTCGTGGTCCTGCTGGGCCTTGCGATCGCGATCTCCTACAACCGGTTCGTGTCGCAGAAGAACCTGATCCGCAATGCCTGGGCAAACATCGACACCGAGCTGCGCCGCCGCTACGACCTGATCCCGAACCTGGTCGAGACCGTCAAGGGCTACGCCAGCCACGAGCGTCAGACCTTCGAAGCCGTCACCGCCGCCCGCAACGCCGCCGTCGCCGCCACCGGCAGCCCCGCCCAGCAGGCGCAAGCGGAGGGGCCGCTCGTCGGGGCGCTGCGCCAGCTGTTCGCCGTCGCCGAAAACTACCCGCAGCTGCGCGCCAACGAAAACTTCCTGCAGCTCCAAGGCGAGCTGACCAACACCGAAGACCGGCTGCAGACCGCGCGCCGCTTCTACAACAACAATGTTCAGGACTACAACCGCCGCGTCCAGTCGGTGCCGTCCAACATCATCGCCAACATGTTCAATTTCAAAGAAGAAGAGTTCTTCGAAGTCGAAGAGGCGATCCGCACCGCCGGCGCCCCCAAGGTCGACTTCAGCTAATCACCGGCCCGATTGACTCGATGTTAGCGGATTCGCTAACATCGACCGTATGGGCCGTGCCGCCGGACTGATCATCGAAGCCCGCCGCCGCGCCGGCATCTCCCAAGCCGAACTGGCCCGGCGCGCCGGCCTGCCACGATCGGTTCTCAACGCCTACGAGCACGCCAACCGCGAACCCGGCGCCGACACGCTCATCCGAATCCTGGCCGCCGCGGGCTTCGACGTTCACCTGCAGCCGCGCATCGATGTGGAACGCAACGCACGCATCCTCGAGCAGGTTCTCGAACTCGCTGAAGGTCTGCCCTACCGGCCGCGCAAGACACTCGCCTATCCCCGATTCAAACGGCAGGCCGGATGAGCGTCCTCGCGCAACGGCTGCTGGCCGTCCACGATGCGCTCGACGCCGCAGCTCTCCCCCACGCGTTCGGCGGCGCGATCGCCCTCGCCTACTGCATCGAAGAGCCGCGCGGAACACGCGACATCGACGTCAATATCTTCGTGCCCTCATCGCGCATCGACGAGGCGCTCGATGCGATGCCCGCCGGCATCGTCGTGACCGCCACGCAACGCGCCACCGCCCACCGCGACGGCCAAGTCCGCCTGTTCTGGGACGACACGCCCGTCGACGTCTTCTTCGACACCGACGAGTTCCACAAGCACGCCGCCGCCGGCATCGGCCCCGTGCCCTTCTTCGGCCGCACCATCCCGGTCCTCGGATGCGTCGCCCTGGTCGTCTTCAAAGCCATGTTCGACCGGACAAAAGACTGGGCCGACATCGAAGCCGTCGCCGCCGCGAACACCCCCCCCACCCGCCAAGCCGCCGAGCATCTCGCCCGCATTCTCGGCCCCGACGATCCCCGAATCGAGCGGCTGCACACGCTCATCAGCGAGATCGAAGCTCTCTAAGGTCGCAACCCGATCGAGTGGACGCCGATCAGCTCGAGCGGCCGAGCTGGCGGGCGGCTTCTTGGACGCTGCCGCCGAGCGACGGGTAGATCGAGAACGCTTGGGCGAGCTGGCCCACGGTCAGGCGGGAGTGCACGGCAACCGATAGCGGCAGGATCAGGTCGCTGGCGTGCGGTGACACGATCGTTCCGCCGAGCACGGTGCCGGCGCCCGGCACGCAGACGATCTTCACGAAGCCGTCTTCCAGGCCGACCATCTTGGCCCGCGCGTTCGTGCTCAGCGGCAGGGTGAGCGCATCGACGTGCACGCCGCGCTCACTGGCTTTGGTCTGCGACAAGCCGACCGTCGCGATCTCGGGGTCGGTGAACACGGTCGAGGCGACCGCCTCGTAGCGCATCGGCGTGACCGCCTGGCCGAGCGCATGCCACATGGCGATGCGGCCCTGCATGGCGGCGACGCTGGCGAGCATCATGTGGCCGGTGACGTCGCCGGCGGCGTAGACGCCGGGCGCGCTGGTGCGCGACACGCCGTCGATCTCGATCGCGCCCCAATCGTTGACGCGCACGCCCGCGTCTTCCAGACCCAGCTCGCGCGAGTTCGGCACCATGCCGACGGTCATCAGCGCGTGCGAGCCTTCCAGCACGCGGCCGTCCTCCAGCGTGACCAAGACCCCGTCGCCGGATGCGACGGCGGAGGCGGCGCGGGCGCGCTTGACGATGGTCATGCCGCGGCGCTCGAACACCGACTCGAGCACCTCGGCCGCCTCGGTGTCTTCGG
>DATLFO010000336.1:0-4416 GCA_035541035.1 Actinomycetota bacterium | reverse complement strand
ACCGGGATGGGCCGCGTTCTTTCCGATACGCATCGTGCTGCTGGCCATCCGCACGGCCGAGCGCGGCGCCGGCCGGTCCTTCGAGCTCGCGCGCAACAACCGATTCATCGGCGTGCTCGCGGCGATGCTCGGCGCGGCGATCGTCGCGAGCGTGGTCTGGCTCACGCTGACGGCGACGCGGCGGCTTCGCGCTCCCGCCGCATCAGCAGAGCCGTCGTGACGAGCGCGATCACGGCGAAGATGAACCACTGAACCGCATAGGCCAGGTGCGGGCCCTCGCCCGGCGGCGGACGCCCCGCCGGCTCGGGCAAGGCCGCGTGCGAAGGCTGCTGGGACTCCATCGCGATCGCGAGCGGCGCGATCGAATAGGGAATCTGCGCGCGCAGCCGCTCCAGGTCGATCCGGCCGATGGTGGCCAGCCGTCCCGTTGCCGGGTCGCGCGGGCCGAACACGACCGGGGCGGGCTCGGACGGCACGAGGATGCCGGTTACCGTCACTTGGCTCGCCGGCGGCGCCGCCTCGGCCGCTCCGGGCTCGTCCATGCGCAGCGGCACCCAGCCGCGGTTCACCACGATCGCGCTGCCGTCGCCGAGACGCAGGGGCGTCAGCACGTGATTGCCCGGGCGTCCATTCAACGGCCGCGCCCGCAGGACGACCTCCTGCGACACATCGAACACGCCGGTGGCGCGGACACGGCGATACGCGGCGGGATCGGCGCGGCCCCCGCGCATCTCGAGCGTCGCCGCCTCCGCGACGGGCAACGCTTCGCGCGCGATCAGCCGGTCGTTGAGCGCGCGCCGGTCTGCGAGCCGGTTCAGCTGCCAGGCGCCGAGCGAAGCGCAGGTCGCGACCACGACGAATCCCAGAAGCGCGAGGACGGCGCGTCGTCTGCTCATCGGTGCGGCAGGATAGCCGCCCCCGTCCGCGTGCGCGTCACCGCACGGGCTCGGGAAGCGCGGCCAGGACGGCGGCGGCGAGCGCCTGCTGCCCTTCGGCCGTCGGGTGCGGCATGCAGTTGACGTTCACGCGCGCCGAGTAGATCACCGTTCCCACACCGACGCGCCGCTCGACCTCGCCGGTCGAGTGCTCCGGCGGCTCTGCCGGAGACGGCGACGGACAGCGGGACGGCAACGTGCCGCGCCAGGTCTTGCGGGCGCCCAAAAGCGATGCCGCGCCCTTCAATCGAAAGCGGATGTCGTAGTCGGGCCCGTAGACCCAGGCCTGCCCGCCGCCGGTCTCGGAGCGGCACAGGTCGTGCCCGGTGAAGTCGGCGGGAGCCACGATTGCGTCACCCGCGATGGCGGCGCGAGCGATGCTCTCGTTGAGACGCGTCACGCCCTCGCGGAAGCGGACGTGCACCTGGGCTTGCAGGTCGGCGGTCGCGGCGCGCAACGCCCGTTCCGACACCAGTGTCACCGGGCTCTTGAGCGCCGCGAGCGGCTCGTAGATCGGACACGCCTCCTCGCCGTCGCGCACGGGCGCGGGCATCGGGTTGTAGTAGGACGTCAGCACGATCACGGAGCCGGGATAGCCCCGGCGCAGACGGTCCAGCACGCGACCGAGGTTCGCTTCGAGCGCGACGAGACGCCGGTCGAGCGTCGCGTCGTCACACTTGTCGTCGAAGAGCTCGGGCACGATCACCTGAAGGCCGCAATCAGCGTAGCGGATGTCGTTCGCGCCCACGGTCAGCACGACCACGCGCGGCGATCCTTTGAAGGTCTCGGCGGCGTGCGGAATCTGGTCACGTAGGACGGATGCCTGACACGTCCCGGGTGTGTCCGGATGCGCACCCGGATCATCCGCCGACGCCGCGCACGCCGACGAGACCGCGAAGTTCATGGATCGCCATCCGAGCAGCGCACCCAGCCGCGCCGGATACGCCTGGTCGTTGTTGGGATAGCCGAGCGCGGGACCGAGCCCTTGGCCCGCCGCCACCGAGTCACCGAAGGCGAGCACCACCTTCTCGCCCACGGCCGCGTCCCGCGTCCCGTCACGCATCGCGATGAGCGCAGCGGCGCCGCCCGCAAGGGCAGCGACCACGATGATCACGATCAGCCGGTTTCGCAACGGATCATCACCGATTGCACGGTTTGCGCTCGAGCGAAATGCATTGTGACGCGTTTGGATGCCGCGGGCACGCCGGTCACATCGACGCAATCCGGCGGCCAGCAAGGGCGAAGCGTCACCATTTGCCCCGCGAGTCGTCTAAGAAGCGTTGGGGTATTGAAGAAAACGTGGATTTTTGCCCTCGCTCGCTCGGCTTCGCGGCGTAGCATCACTTTTCCACCGCCGCATCGGAGGTTGCCCGCACATGAGATCGTCCCGCCGCTTTTCGTCGCTCGTTCTTTCGCTGTTGATCGGCATTGCCGCCGCTCCGGCGCGTAGCGCGTCCGGACGCGCGATCACGCCCGCCGACGAGCCTATCGCGAACTCCTACATCGTCACGCTCGCCGGTAGCCCGGCAGGCGACCGTGTCCCGTCCGTCGCTCGCACGCTGACCACCCGATTCGGCGGCACCGTCGCACGCACGTACCGTCACGCGCTCAAGGGATTCTCGCTTCGCACCTCTGCGGCGGCCGCACGCGCGATGGCCGCGAGCCCGCTGGTGGCGGCCATCGAGCAGGACGGCGTCGTTCGCATCGGCGCGACGCAAACCGGGGCGACCTGGGGCTTGGACCGCATCGATCAGCGTTCGCTGCCGCTCAACGGCACCTACACCTCCAACGCGACGGGCAGCGATGTCCGCGTCTACGTCATCGACACCGGTATTCGCGCAGCGCACACCGATTTCGGCGGCCGCGCCTCGGTAGGAGCGGACATGGTCGGCGACGGTCAGAACGGAAACGACTGCAACGGCCACGGCACGCACGTCGCCGGGACCGCCGCGGGCACGACCTTCGGCGTGGCGAAGCAGGCGAAGATCATCGGCGTTCGCGTGCTCGGATGCACCGGCAACGGATCCACGTCGGGCGTGATCGCCGGCGTGGACTGGGTCACCGCCAACCGCGTCCTTCCCGCCGTCGCGAACATGAGCCTCGGGGGCGGGGCGAGCAACGCGCTCGACGCCGCGGTTCGCAGCTCGATCGCCTCCGGCGTCTCCTACGCGCTCGCCGCGGGCAACGGCAACCTCCTCGGGCTGCCCGAGAACGCCTGCAACGTCTCACCCGCCCGCGTCGCCGAAGGCTTAACCGTCGGCGCAACCGACTCGGCCGACCGCAAGGCGTCGTTCTCGAACTACGGCTCGTGCCTGGACGTGTTCGCGCCTGGCGTGAACATCACCAGCGCGTGGTCCACCTCGAACACGGCGACCAACACGATTAGCGGCACGTCCATGGCCGCTCCGCACGTCGCCGGCGTCGCCGCGCTGTACCTGCAGTCCAACCGCTCGGCGTCGCCCGCTCAGGTGGCGTCTGCGCTGACGGCGTCCGCAACCGGCGACGCCGTCGCCTCGGCCGGCAGCGGCTCGCCGAACCGTCTGCTCTACGCCGCGGTCACTGAGGGCGCTCCGCCAGCGAATCAGGCCCCCACGGCAGGGTTCTCCTTCTCGTGCTCGGGCCTGTCGTGCTCGTTCAGCGACGCGAGCAGCGACCCCGACGGAACGATCGTTGCGCGCTCGTGGCAGTTCGGAAACGGAGCGACCTCGACCGCGACGAACCCCGCGTACACCTATCCGGCGGGCGGAACCTACACCATCACCTTGACCGTGACCGATGACGACGGCGCGACATCCTCGGTGTCCAAGAGCGTCACCGTCGCCGCGGGCGGCGACCCCGATCCCGGCACGCCGACGCTCACGAGCGGGGTCGCGCGCAGCGACACCTCGGGCGCGGCCGGGACGTGGAAATTCTTCAAGATCGAGGTCCCGGCCGGCCGAGGCCAGCTCAAGGTTGCCCTGACCTCGTCGCAGTCGTGCGGCCTTCTGGGCTGCAACCCGGATCTGGACCTGTACGTGCGTCACGGAGCCAAGCCCACGGCGAGCACGTTCACATGCCGTCCCTACACGGGATCGTCGAGCGAGTCCTGCACGCTGAACGGACCCGCCGCCGGCTGGTGGTACATCGGGGTCTATGTGTACTCGGGCTCGGCGTCCACGAGCTACACCGTCAAGGCGACGTACTAGGAGAGCCGTTTCGAAGAGGGAGCCGCGCGCGGCTCCCTCTTCGTTTCCGTGCTCTTCGTCCCGGGACCCCTGTCACCACGAGGCGTGCGATCATACGCACGATGAGCGATCCGGAACGCGAGGATTCCGTCGGCGTCGGCCCGCATCCCCGGCCGTGGCCCGACGATCCGCGCCTGGACCCGGCGCTGCTCGCCGAGGGCGACGCGCGCAACGTCGTGGACCGCTACCGCTACTGGCGGATGGACGCGATCGCGGAGGATCTCGACGCGCGGCGCCACCCCTTCCATGTCGCGATC
>DATLFO010000335.1:0-7006 GCA_035541035.1 Actinomycetota bacterium | reverse complement strand
GAACCGGATCGCGTCGGGCCGGAACGCCTTGCCGAGCGCGTCGGCCACCATGCCGCGCAGCGCCGCGGCCAATTGATCATCGGGTTCAACGCCGGGCTTGAGCACGACGAAACACCAGACTTTCTCGCCCTTGACCTCGTCGGGCACGCCGACGGCCGCGGATTCGGCGACGCCGGGATGCTCGACCAGGATCGACTCGACCTCGGCCGGCCCCAGCCGCTTGCCCGCGATCTTGAGCGTGTCGTCGCTGCGGCCGTGCAGATACCAGTAGCCGTCGGCATCGGTCGAGGCCCAGTCGCCGTGCACCCACACGTCGGGCCAGCGCGACCAGTACGCCTGCACGTAACGCTCGGGATCGTTCCAGATGCCGCGCGTCATGCCGGGCCACGGCTTGGTGCACACCAGCTCGCCAACCTCGCCGGGCCCCATCGGCTTGCCGTCGGGATCGTAGACGTCGATGGCCATGCCCAGCGACGGCCCGCCCAGCGTGCACGGGCGAAGCGGCGTGAGCACCGACGGCGACAAGAAGCACGCGCCGACCTCGGTGCCGCCGCTGAGGTTGATGACCGGGCAGCGTCCGCCGCCGACGACGTCGAAGTACCAGCGCCACGGCTCGGGATTCCACGGCTCGCCGGTCGATGCCAGCACGCGAAGGCACGACAGGTCGTGCGAGCGGACGATGTCTTCGCCGTGGGGGATCAACGCGCGCACGCCGGTCGGCGACATGCCCAGCGCGGTGACCTTGTGCCGGGCGACGATCTCCCAGATGCGATCGGGCGTCGGATAGTCGGGCGCGCCTTCGAAGAACAGGACCGCCGCGCCGTTGGCGTTGGCGCCGATCAGCTCCCACGGGCCCATGATCCAGCCCATGTCGGTGAACCAAAACAGCAGATCGCCGGGACCCAGATCGGTCTGGTACGCGGCCTCTTCGGCGATCTTGACCAGAAAGCCGCCGTGCACGTGCACCGCACCCTTCGGCTTGCCGGTCGTGCCGGACGTGTAGGCGATCATCAGCGGATGCTCGGGATCCAGACGCGCGGCCTCAAGCGGCTCGGCCGGCCCCAGCGAGTCCCATTCGACGTCCCGGCCGTCGGTCCAGCCGATGTCGCGGCCGATGCGGCGAAACACGATCACGTGCTTGACGGTCGGCGAGGCGGCCGCGGCCTCGTCGGCAGTCTCTTTCAGCGGCACGAGGCTGCCGCGCCGATAGAAGCCGTCGGCGGTGATGAGCGCGATCGCGCCGGCGTCCTGCAGCCGCGCCGCGACGGCACCGGCGGCGAAGCCGCTGAAGACCGGCAGCACGACCGCGCCGATCTTGGCGCACGCGTACAGCGCGACGGCGTTCTCGGGCACCATCGGCATCTGGATCCCGACCCGATCCCCTTCGCCGATGCCCAGCGACTTCAGCCCGTTCGCGACGCGATCGACCTCGCGTCGCAGCTCGCCGAACGTCAGCGTGCGTGTCGCGCCGTCCTCGCCTTCCCACACCAGCGCCCGCGCCGACGGGTCCTGCTTGTCCACGCAATTGTGGGTCAGGTTCACGGTCGCGCCGTCGAACCAGGTCGTCCATGCGATGCCGCGCGCGTCGTCGTAGACACGCGTGTACGGCGTGAAGAACTCGATGCCCAGATCCTTCACCGCCGCGTCCCAGAACCAGCCCGGATCATCCTGCGAGCGACGGACCAGCTCGCGGTAGTCGTCGATCCCGTGGGTGCGCATCAGCCGCGTGACGCGCGCGTTGTCGGCATAAGCAGCAGTGGGCGTCCAGGCGAAGTCGCTCATGGACGGCGAGCGTATCGGCCTCGGCGAGCGCCGGGCAAAGGGGCCACCGATCGGGCGGCGGCAGCGATCAGCGCAGCACGTAGATCGTGATCGGCTGCGCCGAGGCGGAGTTGCCGTGGGGATCGGTGGCCAGCGCCTCCACCCGATACTGCCCGGGCGGCAGGTTCAAGAACGGGGCCTGACCTTTGATCTCGGCGTCCTGGAAGACCTTCCACTTCACGGCCGGTCCGTCGCAGCCGGCGCAGATCGCGACGACGCTTTTGGCGGGCAGCAGCGGCGGCGCGACAACCACGGGCCGGAAGGTCACCGCGACCGTCTTGATCGCGCGATCGTCGGAGGCGACGCCGTCGATGCGGACACCGCCCGTGAAGATGAACCCGTCCCGCGTGGTGATCGATACGCTCGGCGGCGCAAGGTCCTGGCGGGAGTCGTGGATGGCCCCGCACATGCCCGAGCACGTGGGCGGCGAGATCGTGGTGTCCAGCTCGGAGTGGTACATGCAGCGGAACAGCACCGTCCCGCCGTCGTAGGTGGTCGAGAAGAATCCGCCCGGGCTGATCGCGGAGGAGCCGAACGCCGCGCCGTAGTAGGCGGTCGCCGTGTGGATCGAACGCGAGCCCCAGTCGTCGTTGCGCCAACGAACGAGCGCTCCCGGCGCGAGCATCACGGACTTGGGAACGTAGGCGGGATCGTAGCCTTCCTCGCTGGGATCCACGTCCGCCATGGTGAAGGTGGGCGCGCTGGCATGCGACGGCGCGACCGTCAGTCCCATCGCCGCAAAAAGCAGGAATGGGAGGATGAAACGAACCCTGGATCGCATCGGCCCTCCTCCAGGGGATCAGTTCTCCGGGCACCGGCCCGGTTCCTCGCCTGTTCGGTTTCGGTTCTTCCGCCTTCCCGGTTTCGTCTCCGCGTTGTCCCGATTCGGCACTAGACTCAGGGAATCAAGCCGTCAAGAAGGGGACGATCGTGAGCGAGTACCGGACCGAGAAGGATTCGATGGGCGAGGTGCGGGTCCCCGCGCACGCCTACTGGGGAGCCTCCACGCAGCGTGCCGTGGACAACTTCCCGGTCAGCGGCCAGCGTTTCCCGCGCCGCTTCATCGAGGCGCTCGGGCAGATCAAGTGGGCGGCCGCGGCCGCCAACGCCGAGCTCGGGCTCCTGGAGGCCAAGACGGCTGAGGCGATCAAGGCGGCCTGCGACGAGGTGATCGCCGGAACGCTCGACGAGCATTTCGTGCTCGACATCTTCCAGACCGGCTCGGGCACCTCGACGAACATGAACGCTAACGAGGTCATCGCCAACCGCGCGAGCGAAATCGCCGGCGGGGACCGCGGCTCGAAGCTGGTCCACCCCAACGACCACGTCAACAACGGCCAGTCATCCAACGACGTGATCCCAACGGCCATCCACGTGTCGGCGCTGGCCGGGATCACCTTCGATCTGATCCCGGCGCTGGAGCGGCTCCGCGGCGCGCTGGACGCGAAAGCGGGCGCCTGGACCGGAGACATCAAGGCCGGCCGCACGCATCTGATGGACGCGACCCCGATCACCTTCGGCCAAGAGTTCAGCGGCTACGCGATGCAGATCCGCCGCGGGATCGAGCGGCTGCAGGACGCGTCGAAGCGCCTGGCCGAGCTCGCGCTGGGCGGCACTGCGGTCGGCACCGGCATCAACGCCGACGAACGCTTCGCGGCGCGCGCGGTCGCGATTCTGGCCGATCGGACCGGGCTGCCGCTGCGCGAGGCCGAGAACCACTTCGAAGCCCAGGGCGCCAAGGACGCCGCGGTCGAGACCAGCGGAATGCTGCGCACGATCGCGGCCTCGCTGATGAAGATCGCCAACGACATCCGCTGGATGGGCTCGGGCCCGCGCGCGGGCCTGGGCGAGCTGAAGCTGCCCGAGCTGCAGCCCGGATCATCGATCATGCCGGGCAAGGTCAATCCCGTGATCCCCGAGGTGGTCACTCAGGTTGCCGCGCAGGTGATCGGAAACGACGCCGCGATCGTCGCGGGCGGCATGCAAGGCCATTTCGAGCTAAACGTGTTCATGCCGATGATCGCGCGCAACATGCTGGAGTCGATCCAGCTGTTGTCGGCCGCGTCGGGGCTGTTCGTGGACAAGTGTATCGACGGGCTCGAGCCCGATCGCGAGCGGGCGCTCCACCTGGCCGAGCAGACCTTCCCGATCGTGACGGCGCTGGTGCCGGCGATCGGCTACGACCTGTCGGCCGAGATCTCCAAGGAGGCCTTCAAGACGGGCAAGTCGATCCGCGAGGTCGCGCTCGAGCGCGGCGCGCTGCCCGAGAAGGAGCTCGACGAGGCGCTCGACCTGATGAAGATGACCCGCGGAGGCATCGTGGCCCCGGGGCTCGGCGGCGGCTGAAGCTAGATCGGCGGCCAGGGATACGCGCGCCGGTCCTCCGGGGGATCGGGAAAGATGCCCCGTTCGATGAGATCCCGCGCGCGCACGGCCATCGCATCGATCTCCGAAGGGCTCAGCAGCGAGTCGAGCGAGGCAGGATCGAACCCACGGAGCGCGGCGACCACGTCCAGGGGGAGCGGCTCGCCGGCGAAATCCCAGATCACCGTTCGAAGCTTCACCTCCTCGTGGAAGCACACCCCGTGGTCCACGACGCGGATCGCGCCGTCCTCGCGCTCGAGCATGCAGTGGCCGGACTTCCGATCGGCGTTGTTCACGATGACGTCGAACGCCGCCACTCGGCGGAAGGCGTCGGCGTGCGCCGGCAGGAGGCTGAGGTAATGCTCCCCCGGCTCGGCATCGACGAACAGTTGGAGCGAACCCACGCCGTAAGGCCCGTCGCGCGCGATCGTCGGCGGGACCAGGTCCCACCCGAGGGCGCGGCTCACCTCGTAGGCGGCGATCTCACGCCGGTACAACGTTCCTTCGGCGAAGTCCCACAACGGCGTCTCTCCGTCGCGCGGCTTGTAGACCGCCAAGGTCTCGACGCCCTGGTGGGCCACCTTCACCGCGAAGGTGTAGTTGGACGCCCGCGGGAGCAAGCCGAGCAGTTCGATGTCGCCGCGCTCGAGGAGGCCCATCACGTCCCCGAGCGGCGCGCGCACGCTACTCCTGGAAGGAGCGGTGACCGTTGGTCGCCGGACAGATGTGCTCGTCCTCGTTTTCCATCGGCAGACCGCACAGCTGGCAGCGCGGACGCCCCGCACCCACCGCTTCGATCGCATGCATCGCCATCGCCCTGACCTGGCCACGTGACGCGACGAAGCGCGCGTTCGCCGGCTCGAGGGCGGGCACGGCGGCTTCGTCGTCCTCGTCGGGGACCGCCTCACGGATCACGATCTCGACGCGGTCGGCGTCCTCGTCGTACTCGATCGCCATCTCTCCCGCGCGCCACGCCGGCGCGAGCGGATCGGCGAGGGCAAGCAAGGACGGCGACACGTCCTCCTCGTCGTCGCCGGGCAGCTGCTGGAGTAGCTGCAGGATCGCCTGGGCGAGGATGCGCACCTGCTCCTTCTCCGCCAGCAGCGTCACCTGCTCGAAACTGGACGCAGCTTGCACGAAGAACGTGCGCTGTCCCGGGTCGCCGATCGCGCCCGCCGTGATCCGCTCGACCGGGTCGAGGTCGAAGGATTCGCTCATCGTTTCGCTCCCGGCGCCAGATCGCCGAGCGTCCCAATCTCGTTCAGCCGTCGCACCTGCACCCCCATATCGTAGAACTGGAGCACGTTGACCGAGACGGGATCGACGCTCAACCGCCGGTAGAGATCGATGTGGATCCCCATGTGGTGAGCCATCGCCAGCCGTATCCAGTCTCCGTGGCTGAAGACGGCCACGACGCCGTCAGGGTGTTTGCGCCGGATGTCCTCGATCGCCGTCACCGCGCGCGCCTGCGTCTCGCGCAACGACTCGCCGCCGGGGAAACGGACGTCCGAGGGCCAGGCGCGCAGCTGGGTCCAGATCTTGGTCTTGTTCAGCGCCCGCAAGGAGCGTCCCTCGATGTCGCCGTACCGCACCTCGCCGACGTCCTCGCGGGTCCGGACCTTCAGTCGCTTCGCGCGCGCGACCGGTGCCGCCGTTTCCGCCGTGCGCTCCAGCGGCGATGCATAGATCGCGGTGAGCGGAACCGCGTCGAGTCGCTCGGCCAAGCTCTCGGCCTGCGCACGCCCCACCTTCGAGAGATGGATCCCCGGTGTCCAGCCGGACAGCTTCACGCCGGTGCGCGCGGTGAGCGCGTGACGGATCAACAGTAAGAGCATGGGGCGCAGTCTAGCGGGGCACGCCGCCGCCGCTAGCGGTACACCGCCCCGGTCTTGCGGAACTCCTCGGCCTTCTCTTTCAAGCCGACCTCGAGCACACGATCCTCGCCGATCCCGTGCTCCTTCGCGTAGGCGCGCACATCCTGCGTGATGCGCATCGAGCAGAAGTGCGCCTTCTTCGCGGGCTCGGCCGGCAGCGTCTCGTCGTGGAAGCTCCGCGCGGTCTCGGGATCAAGGGCAAGCTCGAACTGGTCTTCCCAGCGGAACTCGAAGCGCGCCTTGGAGATCGCGTCGTCCCACTCCTGCGCGCGCGGATGTCCCTTCGCCAGATCCGCCGCGTGCGCGGCGATCTTGTAGGAGATGACGCCGGTGCGGACGTCGTCGCGGTCGGGAAGGCCGAGGTGCTCCTTGGGCGTGACGTAACAGAGCAACGCCGTGCCGTACGAGCCGATCATCGCCGCGCCGATCGCCGAGGTGATGTGGTCGTAGCCCGGGGCGACGTCGGTCACCAGCGGGCCGAGCGTGTAGAAGGGCGCCTCGCCGCAGACCTCCTGCTGGCGCCGGACGTTGGCCTCGAGCTGGTCCATCGGCACGTGGCCGGGGCCCTCGACCATCACCTGCACCTCGGCGTCCCAGGCGCGCCGGGTGAGCTCGCCGAGGGTGTCGAGCTCGGCGAACTGGGCCCGGTCCGAGGCGTCGGCCAGGCAGCCCGGGCGCAGCCCATCGCCGAGCGAGAGCGACACGTCGTGGCGGCGGGCGATCTCGAGCACGTCGTCGAAGCGCTCGTAGAGCGGGTTCTCGCGCCCGTGGTGCACCATCCAGCGCGCGAGCAGGCCACCCCCGCGGCTGACGATCCCGGTGATCCGGTGCTGCACGAGCGGCAGGTGGCGCAGACGCACGCCGGCGTGCACCGTCATGTAGTCGACGCCCTGCATGGCCTGGTGCTCGATCGCCGCCAAGAGGTCCTCGGCCGTCAGGTCCTCGAC
>DATLFO010000334.1:0-6759 GCA_035541035.1 Actinomycetota bacterium | reverse complement strand
ATCTCGGTACGCTCGACGGGCGCGGATCGCTCGCCTACGGCTACCCGTACGGCGGCTACGGCACATCCGCCCCGCTGTTCGATCACGACTCCGGGCCGGGCCGCCTGATCGCGTCGCGCGCTCGAGGCGCGGCCGCGAGCGACTTCCGCGGCGTGTACACCTTTCCGCTCGCGATGATGACCAACGCCGGGCAACGCGCGCAGCTCGCGCAGGAGGTGCTTGCGTTCTTGGGAGCGGCCCGCGCCTCTTCGACACGCCCGCCCTCGATCCGCTTCGAACGCTTCATGCACGTCGTGTCGGGCACGGACAAGGCCGTGGCCGTGGGCGCATCCGGCGCGGGCTTGTCCCGGGTCGAGCTGTGGTATCGGCCGCACGGTCTGACGGAGTGGACCGTGCAGGCCCTCAAGCCGGCGGACGCGGGGCTCTACCGCGGCACCATCCCGGGTTCGGCGATCGGCTCGAACGGCATCGACTACTTCGTACGGGCGATGGCCGGGAGCACACCGATTGCGGTCTCCGCCGGCGGCGCGGCGATGCCGAACGTGGCGAGCGGCTCCTACGGCGCTCCCGCGGCCGGCACGGTCCCCTGCCCTTAAGGCGCCCCGCCGGAACAATCCTCCAGGTGGGAATATCCGTACTTAACGTGGCATACTTCTCAGTACGGGATTAATCGGACACCTCGGGTGATCGGGAGGGCCGGACCATTCGGAGAGCCATGCTGGGGGCGGTCTTGGCCGTCGCCTCGATCGCGGTCGCGGGGCCGTCGCCTTCCCCGGCCGCCTCGACGCCTGCGCAGCTCGTGGCCGAGGCCGAGTGGATCCTGTCGATGCGAGTCACTGCCGGGCCCGATGCCGGGCTGATCCGCTCGAATGCGGGTCACGACTGCATCCCCTACTTCTCGAACATCGCGGCCTCGGGTCTTGCGGCCGCAACCCGCGCGACCGGGGACGTGCGCTACGTGAACGCCGCGTGGGACTGGCTCGACTGGTACGCCTCGCGCATGAACGCGCAAGGCTTCGTGACCAACTACCGGTGGGACGGCGCGCGGTGGGCCTCGACGGGCACGTTCGACTCGACCGACGGCTACGCGGGCACGTTCCTCGTGGCCGTTCGCGACGCCTATGCGGCCAGCGGCGACGCGACGCGCCTGAGCGCGCTGTGGCCCGCGGTCGGCAAAGCGGTGAACGCGATCCTGGCCACGAAGGACTCGGACTGGCTGACGTACGCGCGGCCGGGCTGGCCACACAAGTATCTGATGGACAACGTCGAGGCCTACGAAGGATTCCGCGCGGTCGAGGAGCTCGCGGGCGACGCGCATCCGGACGCGCGGCTGCGGGTGCTCGCCGGAATGTGGGCCGCGAACATGCCGGCGGCGCTCGAGATCTTCTGGAATCCGGCGCAAGGCGGATACGACGCGGCGATCAGCAGCACCGGCGTTCGGTACCCGTTCCAGTGGAGCTCGCTGTATCCGATCGTGACCGCGCAGGCCTGGATGCTGCGGACCGGCCTGGTCACGCCCGAACGCGCGGCGTCGATCGCGCAACGCATCGAGCAGACGCATCCCGGCTGGGACGCGTCCGGACAGCAGAGCGGATCGGCCTGGTGGCCCGAAATCGTGGAAGGCCACCGATGGGGCGGGATGTCACCGCGGGCGGCGTCGGGGCTCGCGCGCATGCTCTCGACGGTCGCCGCCGCCGGCCGTGCGTGGCCGTATCACGTCGGCAACGCCGGACGGCTGCTCACGCAGATGGCCGGCGAGCCCCAGACGCGCGTGCTTGCGATGCCGGATGCGTTTCGCCGGCCGGGAACGCAGACCATTCGCTTCACCGGCGTTCCCTCGATCGGGGACGCGGGGCTCGCGTCGTTCGAATGCCGTATCGACGCGGGCTCGTGGGCGCCCTGCGCCTCACCGATCGAGGTCGCGGACGCATCCGACGGCCGGCGCACCGTGCACTTGCGCGCCTACGACGACGGCGGCGCCCGGGATCTCGTCCCGGCGGTGGTGTCGTGGACCGTCGACTCGTTGCCCCCGTCGGTGACGCTGACCGGCACGCCCGCCGAACCCGGAAACGCCGCGCCGGTCTTTTCGTTCGCCGGTTCCGACGACGCCGTCCCTCCGGATCTGCTGACGTTCGAGTGCGCGACGAACGCCGGTTCGTACGCGCCGTGCGCATCGCCCGCCACTCTGTCGGTCGCCGGCACCGGAACGCATACCGCTCGGATCGTGGCCCGCGATCCGGCCGGGAACGTCAGCGCCCCCGCAACGCACGCGTGGCTGGCGGACGGCACGCTTCCCGAGACCACGCTCCTCACCGGCCCCGCCGGCATCGTGGCAAGCGGCGAGGCGACGTTTACGTTCGACGGGTCCGACGACTCGGGACCGGTCGCATTCGAGTGCCGGTTGTCGGGTGCGCCGTTCGCGGCGTGCTCGAGCCCGGTCTCGTACACGCTCGGCGAAGGGACCTGGACCTTCGACGTCCGGGCCGTCGATCACGTCGGCAACCGCGACTCGTCGCCGGCGAGCCGCACCTGGTACGTGGACCGAACCCCGCCCGCGACGGTGCTGCTGGAGGCGCCGCAACCCTGGTCGCGCGTGACGACCGCGCGGTTCCGGTTCGTGGGCCTCGACAACGTCGCGAACTCGACGATGATCACCTTCCGCTGCTCGCTGGACGGCGCACCGTTCTCGCTGTGCACGACCCCGATGAACGTGTCGGGGCTCGCGCCCGGCCCGCATACCTTCGAGGTCTACGCGCTGGACGGGGCGGGCCTCGCGGACCCGACCCCGGAGCGCGTCGAGTGGACCGTGGATCCGGTCGCACCGGCCGGCACGATCGCCACCCCCGACGGATGGGTGCTCACCGCCGCCGCGCCGCTGCTGACCCGCAGCGTCTCGGGCCAGGCGGGCGACGACGCCTCGGGCGTGGGCACGGTGATCGCGACGTTCTACCCCGCCGATCCGCCGGACGGCCCGCCGGTCGTGAGCGGCGCCGCGGTCACGTGTGCCGACGAGTCGCGCACCTCCTGCACCTGGACGGTGACCGCGCCGGCCGCGCGCGGCCGGTACCGCGTGCTCGTCACCGTCGCCGACCGGGCCGGCAACGAGGCGGCGACCCGGCCCGCCGACATCGCCGTCCTGGTCGTCTAACCGGGCTGTCCGGACGGCCCCGCCTTTTGCGGTTAAGGGCGCCGAGAGACCGGCCGATACCCGAAGTGGCATGGACAACTCGGACGATCTGCGCCTGCTGCTCGCGTCGCGCTATCCGCTGATCATCGCGACCGAACGCGAAGAGACGCGGCTGCTCGCGGTCGTGCGCCGCGCCGCGACCGCGCTGCGCACACCGGTCTACATCTGGTCGTGCACGCGAGGCCTGGGCCTCGACGGCGGCGCGCCGATGTACGACACGATCGATCCCACGAAGGCGCTGGCCGCGATCGAGCAGATCTCTGGGCCTGCCGTGTTCGTGCTCGTGGACGCGCACCATCCGCTCGCCGATCCGCTCGTGGTGCGGCGCGTCAAGGAGCTTTCGCAGCACCCCGAGCCCGGCCGGACGATCGTGGCGACCACGCCGCAGCCGTTCATGCCGCCCGAGATCGAAGGCATCGCGCTCGCGTGGGCGCTCAAGCCGCCGTCACGCGCCGAGCTGCATCAGCTCGCCGTGCGCACCATCCAAGACCTCACCGCCCGCGGTATTCCCGTCGCGCTGGACGCCGCGGGCGCCGAGGCGCTGATCGACGCGCTGCGCGGGCTGTCGCTCGGCGAAGCGGAACGGCTGATCCAAAAGGCCGCCTTCCACGACGGCAAGATCGACGACGGCGACGTGACGTTTCTGCGCGGCGAGAAGGCCGCGCTGCTGGAGTCGAGCGGCTCGCTCGAGCTGATCGAAGCCGACCACGGCTCGCTGGCGGACGTCGGCGGCCTGGATGCGCTCAAGGCATGGCTCGCGATGCGCGGACGCGCGTTCGAGCCGGCCGCGAAACAGTTCGGGCTCACGCCGCCGCGCGGCGTGCTGATCACCGGCGTGCCGGGCTGCGGCAAGTCGATGATCGCCAAGACGCTCGCGCGAAGCTGGGGAATGCCGCTGGTGCTGCTGGACGCGTCGCGGCTGTACGGGCCGTACGTGGGCGAGACCGAACAGCGCACGCGCGAAGCGCTGGCGCGCGTCGAGTCGATGGCGCCGGTCGTGCTGTGGGTGGATGAGATCGAGAAAGGCTTCCCGACCGGTGACGGCAACGACGGCGGGGTCAGCAAACGCATGCTCGGCACGTTCCTGCGCTGGATGCAGGACCGCGACGACGGCGTGTTCATCGTCGCGACCGCCAACCAGGTCACGCAGCTGCCGCCCGAGCTTCTTCGCAAGGGACGCTTCGACGAGATCTTCTTCGTGGACCTGCCCGAGCCCGCCGAGCGCGCCGACATCGTGCGGCTGCACCTGACGCGCCGCGGCCGCGATCCGCAGCACTTCGACGTCGATCGTCTCGCCGCGCTGTGCGAGGGATTCAGCGGCGCCGAGATCGAAGCCGCGATCGTCGCGGCGCTCTACCGTGCCTACGCCGCCGGTCGCGACCTGCACACCGGCGACGTCGCCGCCGAGGTTGAGGCGACCTCGCCGCTGTCGGTCACGCGCGCCGAAGAGGTCGCAGCGATCCGTGCGTGGTCGCAGGGGCGCGCGGTGCCGGCATCGGGCGCTTCGGCGGCCGCACGCACGGCCTAACCGACTAGGACACGTGAACCACGCGTGGCGTGGTCGAGACGCACACAAGGCCGCCGGCCGAGTGCGCAGTCATGTCTCCGCCGGGGCCCACGACCGCGATCCGGTACGGTTGCTCGGTCAGAACGACACGACCTACGACGAGAAAGCTCACCGGGCGCGCGGTCGAGACCATGACCGAATCGGATCCGCTTCCGCGCGAATCCGCGCGAGCGACCACGCGCCAGCCGGACTCCGCCGGCTCGACCGCGTACAGATCCAGGTCCTGCGTGGCCGAGCTGAACTCGATGGTGACTCGAACCACGCCGTGATCCGGCCCGACATCCCACCGTTCGGCGCGCCCGAAGCCTGGGTGCACACCCCCGCCGATCACTCCCGACCGCGCGTCCGGATCCTCGTGGCATTTCAGCAGCGTGGCATCGCCGTTCAACGATCGTGACCAGACGGATCGCAGACCCCCGGCCACGTGCTCGACGTAGATGGAGTTCACGTCCCCGTCGGGCCGGGGGGGCGTCGTCCCGGCCACCGCGTGCCGCGCAAGCTCGTCGAATCCCGTGCGATCCAAGACTCCGTACCCTTCGATCGATGGTGCTCGCTCCGTGTCGCGAGCCGCGCGCTTGAGAAGCGTCTCGACCTCGTCAGGCGACGGATTCAGCCCGGCCTGCCGTGCGAGGGCCAGCGCGGCGGCCGCGACCGAACCGACGCGTGCGTTGGCGATGCTGGATCCCCGTGCCGACGTCGAGCACCGTACGCACCAGGCACCCGGCGCGCGATCCGTGAACGGATCGGCGACGACTTCTGGATCCCACGTCTCCTGCAGCCCCGTGCCGCCGTCGTTGCCAACGACCAGGGCGTCGGCCGAGGATCCGAACGGCGTGATCGAACCGGCGCCCGGCCCGACGTTCCGGTTCGCCAAACCATTGCCCACCGACACGACGGTCAGCGCACCGTGTTGCCTCGCATACGCCACGGCCTCGTGGACGCCCGCGACGCTTTCCGGAATCGGGACGCCGGCACCGAGGCTCACGACGACGACATCCGCACCGGCGACGTCGACGGCCCAGCGGATGGCGCCCTGGATGTCGCCCCGGCACCCGCCGAGGTCACACACCTTCGCAACCGCAATTTCGAATCCTTCGGCAGGGATCCATTCGCCCGGAACTCGTCCCGCGACCAAGCCCGCGACGACCGTTCCGTGCCCGGTCTCATCCGATGGTTCGGCGCGCGCATCCCAGCGGTCCGATGGCCCCGGCACGCCGGGTCTGGTGAAGTCCCACCACGCGACCACCTGGTCGTCGCCGCTTTCGGGGCCTCGATAGTCAAATGCTTCGTGCGCTCCGTTGAGCCCGGAGTCGACGATCGCCACGACCACGGGCTCGACCGCGCCCATCAGGGGCAGCGGCGCCGCGGCGAATGCGAAGAGCAGGAACCAAATCGTTCGAATCGGGCGCATGCGATACTTTTCGCGGGCCGGGTGGATTCTCCTCCACTGGCAGGTGTCGCGACCACGACCGGCGAAATAGATCGTCCGGAAAGGATCAGCATGAAGCGCGCGATCGCCTCGTCGATTCTGGTCGCCGCCGCGGCCGGGTTGCTCGCGCCCCCGGCCCGGGCCACTTCAGCCGGAACCACGCAACGCGCCTCCGTCCCCGTCTCGGGAGTCGATTCTGCCCCCGGCCGGTCCAGCTTCAACCCGGCGGTCAGCTTCGACGGGCGATTCGTCGCCTTCGACTCGGACTCACCCGCGCTCATCGAGCACGACCGCAACGATCACGCCGACGTCTTTCGATTCGACCGGCGCAGCGGCACGGTCGAACGGGTTTCGGTCTCGTCCGGCGGATCCGAAGGCAATGCCGGAAGCTACGATCCTGCGATGTCGGCGGACGGACGGTTCGTCGCCTTCGCGTCTTCGGCCTCGAACTTGATTCCGGGGGACCGCAACAACACCTTCGACGTCTTCGTTCGCGACCTCGCGCGCGGTTCGACACGGCTCGCCTCGGTGGACCCCACCGGAAAGGCGTTCACCAGCGGCAGCTTCGATCCCGCC
>DATLFO010000333.1:0-2577 GCA_035541035.1 Actinomycetota bacterium | reverse complement strand
GTGGCGATGCCGTTGAGGCCGGCGCGCAGGATCGCCGCGAAGGCCAGGTACGGGTTGCAGGACGGATCGATGGTCCGGATCTCGACGCGCACGTCGGCGCGGCGGTTGGGGACGCGCAGCATCGCGCTTCGGTTCTGGTGCGCCCAGCAGATCGAGGTCGGCGCCTCGAACCCCGGGACGAGCCGCTTGTAGGAGTTCACCCACTGGTTGCAGACGGCGGTGAGCTCGCGCGCGTGGTTGAGCACGCCGGCGACGAACGCGCGCGCGACCTTGGACAGGTTGTCGGGCGCGTCCGGGTCGTGGAAGGCATTGCGCTCGCCTTCGTAGAGCGCCATGTGCGTGTGCATGCCGCTGCCCCACGTGCCTTGGATCGGCTTCGGCATGAACGTCGCGTACACGCCTGCCTCGGCCGCGACCTCTTTGACCGCCAGCCGCGCGGTCATCACCGCATCGGCCATCGCGAGCGCGTCCGAGTCGCGCAACACGATCTCGTGCTGGCTGGGCGCGACCTCGTGATGGACGGATTCGACCGGGACGCCCACCTGCTCGAGATAGAAGACCGTGCGCTTGCGAAGGTCGGACGACACGTCGAGCGGCGTCAGGTCGAAGTAGCCGCCGAGGTCGAGAGGCTCGCACGACTCCTGGTCGCGGAAGTAGAAGTATTCGAGCTCCGGACCGACGTAGAACGTGAAGCCCATCTCTTGCGCGCGGGACAGCGCGCGCTTGAGCACCCAGCGCGGATCGACCGGGCTCGGCTCGCCGTCGGGCGTGAGCACGTCGCAGAACATGCGCGCGACCCCTGCCTGCTCGGGACGCCACGGAAGGATCTGAAACGTGGACGGGTCCGGCCGCGCGACCATGTCGGACTCGTGCACGCGCGCGAATCCTTCGATCGCGCTGCCGTCGAAGCCCATGCCCTCGTCGAAGGCGGCCTCGAGCTCGGCGGGCGTGATCGCGAACGACTTCAAGAAACCGAGTACGTCGGTGAACCACAAGCGGATGAATCGGATGTCGCGCTCTTCGACCGTGCGCAGCACGTACTCGGTGTCGATCATGGCTTCATTCTATCCGCGAGCGCGTGGCGGCCCTTCAATCTTGTAGCCCACGTTGCGCACCGTCGCGATCATCGACTCGTGCTCGGGGCCGAGCTTGGATCGCAGCCGCCGCACGTGAACGTCAACGGTGCGGGTGCCGCCGAAGAAGTCGTATCCCCATACCTCTTGCAGCAGCATGCTTCGCGAGTAGACGCGACCCGGCCGCTGAGCCAGGAACGAAAGAAGCTGAAACTCTTTGTAGGTCAGGTCGAGCGGGCGGCCGCGCAGGCGCACCTGATAGGTCTCCGGGTCGATCACCAAATCGCCGACCCGCGTGACGCTCGACGACTCCGTCACTGGCGAGCCGAGAACCAGCCGGATGCGTGCGAGCGCCTCGGCGCCGGCGCATCCGTCCACCAGGAACGTGTCGGTTTCCCAATCGGGACCGATCGCGTCGAGCGTGTCGGGGTCCAGGATCGCGGCAATCCGGAGCCGTGACGACGCGCTGCGAGCGTGCCGGCAGGTATCGCGGCCGAGGGACAGATCTTTGACCGAGTCCACGATCAAAACGTCGGGGTCGGGCGACGAGCCGCGTGCTTCGGCGAAGCCGGCGATGCCCACGCGATGGCCGCCGTCCTCGAGGCCGGCGGCGAGCGATGTCACGCCGTCGGTCCTGTCGGTCACGATCAGTATGTCGGCCACGAACCCGGTCCTTTGCGAGAAAACGAAAAACCCCCAGACCGCGGCAACTGTGCCTGAGGGCGCGGTGCCGGCGTTCACATTGCGCGGCGGCTCCGTAGACCGCAAAGTAGCAGAGACACCGCGACCCCACAAGGAGAACCAATGCCTTCCCTGAAGCTCCCGGCCTCTCGCCGCCGCCTTCCATTGCTGGGCGCTTCCCACGACGGAGACTTTCGTGCGCCCCATTCGCACTTTTGGTGCGACACGGCCGACGACGTCCGGCTCGCCGGAACGGCCCTCGGCGATCCGGCGAGCGAGACCGCGGTCGTTCTCGCTCACGGGTTCATGGGCTATCGACGCAAGATGAAAAACCGGCTGCTGGCCGAGTCGCTCGCGGCGCGTTTCCGCGTCTTCGCCTTCGACATGCGCGGCCACGGCGAGTCCGGCGGCGCGTGCGCCGGTGGCGCGATCGAGCATCTGGATGTCGAAGCAGCCGTCGAAGCGGCGCGCCGTCGCGGTCACGGGCGCGTGATCACGGTCGGATGGTCGCTCGGAGGAATCGCCGTGGTGCGGCACGCCGCGGAGCACGGCGGAGTCGACGGTGTCGTCGCGATATCGACGCCAGCGTCGTGGATGTCGGAATCAAAAGCCGTTCGGCGCACAACGTGGCTGTTCACCAGCTCGCTCGGGCGCGAACTGGCACGCCGCGTGATGCGCACCCGCATCGACTTCAAGCCCGGCATGCCCGATCCGCCCGTCGAGGTGATCCGCAAAGTCGAAGCGCCTGTGCTGATCGTGCACGGAGACAACGACCACTTCTTCGGGCCCGACGCTGCCCGTGCGCTCTTCGAGGCCGCGAATG
>DATLFO010000332.1:0-7103 GCA_035541035.1 Actinomycetota bacterium | reverse complement strand
GCCCTACGACCCGACGGGCGCGCAGCGGCGGGCCGTGGCCGAGATCCTCGGCGACATGGCCAGGCCGGTCCCGATGCACCGTCTGCTGCAAGGCGAGGTCGGCAGCGGAAAGACCGTCGTCGCGGTCGCCGCCGCGGTCGCGGCCGCCGCGAACGGAAAGCAGACGGCGCTGATGGCGCCCACCGAGGTCCTGGCCGAGCAGCACTACCTGTCGATCACGCGCATGCTGGAGGCGATCGCCGCTCTCGCGCCCGCCGACGACTCGCCCGGCCAGCTCACGCTGGAAAAGCCCGGCTTCCGCGTCGAGCTTCTGACCGGTTCGGTCACGCCCAAGGAGCGCGAGCGTTCGAACGAAGGCGCGCGCAGCGGGCGCGCGCACCTGCTCATCGGCACGCACGCGCTCATCCAAGGGGACGTGGAGTTCGCGGCGCTCGGGCTCGCGATCATCGACGAGCAGCATCGCTTCGGTGTGCATCAGCGGCTCGCGCTGCGGGCGAAAGGCGCCGGCGCGGCCCAGCCCGACCAGCTCATCATGACCGCGACGCCGATCCCGCGAACGCTCGCGATGACGCTCTACGGCGACCTGGACGTGAGCACGCTCGACGAGATGCCGCCCGGCCGCACGCCCGTGCGCACCGTCGTCGCCGGGCCCGAGGACCGCCGCCGCGCCGAGGCGCGCATTCGCGTCGAGGTCGAGCAAGGCCGGCAGGCCTTCATCGTGTGCCCGCTGGTCGAGAAGTCGGCATCGCTGGAGGCGAAAGCCGCCGAGACCGAATACGAGCGCATCCGCCACGAGGTCTTCCCGGATCTTCGGGTCGGCCTGATCCACGGGCGGCTCAAGCCGGCCGACAAGGAGGCCGTTATGCAGCGCATGCGCGCCGGCGAGATCGACATCCTGGTTGCGACCACCGTGATCGAGGTCGGTGTGGACATCCCGAACGCCTCGGTGATGATGATCGAGGACGCCGACCGCTTCGGGCTGTCGCAGTTGCATCAGCTTCGCGGCCGGATCGGCCGCGGCACGCATCCCTCCACTTGCATCCTGCTTACCTCGCTCGAGCCCGGCGACGAGGATCGCGAGGACGCGCGACGCCGTCTCGACGCCATGGCCGGCACCAACGACGGGTTCCGCCTGGCGGAGGTGGACATGGAGATCCGCGGGGAAGGGCAGATCTTCGGCCGCGGCAAGGTCGATCCCGGCGCCGGCGAAGGCGCGCCCGCCCAAGCCGGAGCGACCGACCTGCGGTTCGCGAGCCTGCTCCGGGACGCCGATCTGCTGGCCGACGCCCGGAGCGAGGCCTTCGATCTGGTGGGCTCCGATCCCGACCTGCGGCGCCACCCGTTGCTGCTGTCCGAGGTGCGCCGCCGCTTCGCCGACCGCCTGGACTGGCTGTTCGCCGGATGAGCCTGCGCGTGATCTCGGGCGAGGCGAAGGGACGGCGCCTCAAAACCCCGCCAGGCCTCGAGACGCGCCCGACCTCCGACCGGGTTCGCCAGACGCTGTTCGACATCTTGGGCGATGTGTCCGGCGACCATGTGCTCGATCTGTTCGCTGGCTCCGGCGCATTGGGTATCGAGGCCCTGTCGCGGGGCGCCTCCCGCGCGATCTTCGTCGAGTCCGACCCTGTGGCGGTGCGGGTCGTTCGCGAGAACCTCGCCGTGTGCGGATTCGAGGGCCGGGCCAAGGTCGTTCGGGCCGACGCCGAGGACTACGTGCAGCGCAGAAGCGGCGATTCCCCCTGCGACCTGGCTTTTCTTGACCCCCCGTACGAGCGCGGCTTAGCATTTGTCGCTCGCCTGATGGGATCCCTCGCGGCACGAGACCGGATCGCCGCAGGCGGGCGCGTCGTCGCGGAATCGGCCGCAGGCGACGTCGAGCTCCCGGAGGCGTTCCGACTGCTGCGGGTGAAGGTCTTCGGCCGGACGCAGCTCACCATCGCCGTCAGAGAACCAGAGATGAACGTCGTCAGAGAGGGGACTCCGGAGGCCACCGAGCCGGACGGACAGTCATGAGCGATCGAATCGCGGTCTACCCGGGAACGTTCGATCCCATCACGAACGGGCATCTCGACATCATCGAGCGGGCACGCGCCCAGTTCGGGTCCGTCGTGGTGGCCGTGTCGCAGAACCCGTCGAAGAACCCCCTGTTCCCGCTCGAGGAGCGCATCGCCATCGCCAAGGAGACCACCGCCGGGATGGACGGGGTGAACGTGGACTCGTTCGAGGGGCTGCTCGTGGACTACGTCCGCGCCCGCGGCGCGTCGGCTTTGGTCAAAGGGCTGCGAGCCGTCACCGACTTCGACTACGAGCTGCAGATGGCGCAGATGAACTACCGGCTGGCCGGCGTCGAGACGATGTTCCTCGTCGCGAACCCCGAGTACTCGTTCCTGTCCTCGTCCTTGGTCAAGGAGGTCGCCCGTTTCGGCGGCGACGTCGAGGGCATGGTTCCTCCCGAGGTCCTGCGTCGGCTGAAGGATCGGTTCCATGGCGAAAGGTGAGTACGTGACCGACGAAGCGATCCCGATCTCGGTCGGTGCCGTCAACGTTCTGGAAGACCTGATCGCCAAGATCGAGGACGTGGTCCGCACCGCCCGGTCGATGCCGCTGTCGTCGAGCGCCATGGTTCCGCGCGACGAGCTCCTCGACATGATCTCCTCGCTCAAGGCGGCCCTGCCGGAGGAGGTCGGGCGGGCCCGCTCCCTGATTCGCGATGCCGAGGCCGTCCTGCAGCGGGCGCGCGAGGAGGCGGACAAGATCGTCGAGCGGGCCAAGGCCGATCGTGAGCGCGCCATCGCCAAGACCGAGATCGTTCAGGCCGCCTCCCGCGAGGCCGAGAAGCTGGTCTCGTCGGCCGAAGCCCACGCTAAGCGCATTCGAGCCGAGGCCGAGCAGTACGTCGAGGGGAAGCTCGCCAACTTCGAGGTTGCCCTGCAAAAGACGCTCAAGGCTGTCGAGCGGGGCCGCGCGCGCATCGCCGGCCGGCTGGCCGACGCCGAGGAGATCACCGCCGACGAGGACGAGTGACCTCTCCGGTCGTTCCGGCGGTCTTCCGGCGTGCCGGTATTTGTCGATTTGGGCAGTGCAAACCTAGGTCGGAACCGGTGTAAACCCGCTGTGCTATTCTGTGGCGCCCATGACCAGGTCCGGTGTTGCCTTGCTGTCCGAAAACCCCCTGAAGATCGAGGTAGGGGACCTCCTCCGCCGTCCAGGTGGCTCGAAGAGCCTGGACCTGGCGGCGCACGTCCCCGGCCTGGAGGTCGGGCTCGGGCGGGTCGCCGGCGACGGGGCGCTCGGCCTGTCGCTGCTGCTGGAAGCGCTGGCAGAAGGCGTCCTGGTCACCGGGCAGGTCACCGGCACCTTCGTGCTGGAATGCTCTCGGTGCCTCACCGAGTTCGAGGCCGGTTTCACGGTGGACCTGCACGAGGTCTACACCTACCCGGACCAGCCGGAGATCGAGGAGGGTTTCGTCGTTTGGGACGACGAGATCGACCTGGTTCCGGCGATCCGGGATGCGGTCCTGCTCGCCGTGCCGGATAACCCGTTGCACGACGAGGCGTGCAAGGGGCTGTGCGCGACGTGCGGACAGGACCTGAACGTTGCCGACTGCGGGCATGCCCATCAGGCGGTCGATGTTCGATGGGAGCCGCTCCGGCGGCTACGCGACGAGATAGAGGAGTAGCTGCAATGCCCGTACCGAAGCGAAAGAAGCCGAAGACCCGGACCCGCTCGCGCAAGTCGCAGTGGTTCGGCTCGGCGTCGGCGCCCTCCTACGCCGACTGCCCCCAATGCAAAAAGCCGAAGCTTCCCCACCGTGCGTGTCCCAATTGCGGGACCTACGCCGGGCGTCAGGTGTTGCCGGTCGAGTGATGCGACTGTTTCGCCGGCGCACGACGAAGCCCGGCCCTACGCCGCTGGAGCAGCGGCTGCGTGTCCGCTTTCGGAACCGAGACCTGATGGCCTTGGCCTTGACGCATCGTTCTTATGCCTACGAGCAGGGAGGATTGCCGACGAACGAGCGCCTGGAGTTTCTCGGTGACGCCGTGCTGGGCATCGTGGTCACGGACGCGCTCTACGACAACTTCCCGGACCTGGCCGAGGGAGATCTCGCCAAGATGCGCGCGGCGCTGGTCAACATGACCGTGCTTGCCGACGTCGCCAAGGAGATCGAGTTGGGAACCTCCGTGATGCTGGGCCGCGGCGAGGAGATGACCGGCGGCCGCGACAAGCCCTCGATCCTTTCGGACACCCTCGAGGCCGTCTTCGGAGCGATCTACCTGGACATGGGCATCGAGGCCGCGTCGCGCGTCGTGCTGGACCTGTTCCTGCCCCGCATCCTCGGCCGCGTCGAAGGCGGCACCGTGCAGGACTACAAGACGAGCTTGCAAGAGATGGCCGCCGCGCGCGTGGGGTCCTTGCCCGAATACCGCATCGTCGAGTCGGGACCCGACCACGCGAAGCGCTTCAAGGCTACGGTCCGCCTCGCCGGCCAGGAATTCGGATCCGGCGAGGGCCGGTCCAAGAAAGAAGCCGAGCAGGCAGCCGCTCGCATCGCCGTCGAGCGCATCAAGGCCGACGACGCGGGTTTGCCGCCCGGCCGCACGGGAGCGCGAAGCTAGATGCCCGAGCTTCCCGAAGTCGAGATCGTTCGCAAAGATCTCGAACGCGACGTCGTGGGCCGAAAAATCAAGGACGTCACGGTCAAGCTTCCGCGGATCATCAGGCGTCATAAGAACCGCAAGGAGTTCACCGACCGGCTCACCGGCCGCAAGATCGCCAAGATCGAGCGCCGCGGCAAGTACATCTTGCTCGGTCTTGACTCCGAGGACGTGCTCGTGATGCACCTGGGCATGAGCGGCCATGTCGAGCGCGCCACCGGACGCAAGGCACCCGACAAGCACACACACGTGATCATCAAGTTCGTCACAGGGGGCGAGCTTCGCTTCGTGGACATGCGCCAGTTCGGTGAGCTGTTCGTCAGCGCGCGCGACGACCTCGACGGCGTCAAAGAGCTCCAGCACATCGCGATCGATCCGCTCGAGGACTCGTTCACGTGGCAGTACTTCTCGGGCCTGCTCGTCGGCCGGCAGGTGAAGCTCAAGACGCTTCTGATGGATCAGAAGTTCATCAGCGGCATCGGCAACATCTACAGCGACGAGATCCTGTGGGCGGCGGGCCTTCGGCACGACCGGCTCTCGGACTCGCTGACCTCGCAAGAGGTGCGCCGCCTGTACCGGTCGATCCAAGAGGTCCTTCAGGAAGGCATCCGTCATCGCGGCGTGACGCTCGAGGACGAGACCTACAAGGATCTGTACGGCGAGACCGGCTCGATGCAGGATCACCTCAAGGCCTACGGGCGCGAGGGCGAGCCGTGCCGCCGATGCCGGACGCCGATCGTGCGCGAGCGCTGGTCCAACCGCAGCACGTACTTCTGTCCGCAGTGCCAAGTCTGACGGCGCGCCGAAGCGCGCCGTCAAGGTTGGTGCAATCCCTACCCCCCGTGGTTGGCGGGGTTCCAGATGGCGTCCCTGATCACGTCCATCGCCGCGATCCAGCGGTCCACGTCGCTTCGGTCGGGCATCGCCGCGCGGCCCAGGATCACGTCCACCGCGCGCCGCGCCGAAGCCTTGTTGGCCACGCCGTAGCCCTGCTGCGTGTACGCGACCGGCGTATCCGGAATCGTCGAGATCGGCTCGTAGGAGAACGTCACCGGATCGAACGCGCCGGGCAGTGCGGTCTTGAGCACCGCCTCGTGAAGCTCCGCGCGGGTCAGCACGCCGTCGGCGAGAAGCCCCCGGCCGCGCTTTCCCGCGGCCGGCACGCGCGTGCCGCGCGTCACGTGGATGCCCTCGCGCGTGTCGCCCATGGCCTTGCGCGCCTCCAGCAGGGCCTTCGAGAACACGCCGCAGGTGACCGGTGTGGCGCTCGAGGTTCCGCTGAAGTCCCACGTGCCGTCCGTTGAAGTGTGCGTCGCTGCCGGCCAATGCATGCCGTAGGAGGACACGTCCACCGGCCAGGAATGCCATCCGTAGTTCTGGTCGTTGCGCGGGCTCGCGGCTCCGACCGTGATGATCCACGACGGTCCCGATGTGGGCCGCAGCGAGGAGTACCGGTCGTAGGCGAGGCCGGTGCGGCTCAGGCCGTTGCCGGCGCTGAAGCATGCGGTGCGCCCGTCGCGCAGGACGAACGGACCCGTGTGCTCGTACTCGCGCGAGTCGATCTCGCCGACCTCGTCGTTCACATCCTCGGCCGGGGTGTTCGCGGCGCCGATCCGGGGAGCGGCGTCCCCGTAGGGGACCGCGGCCGGATCTCCGTAGGAGCCGGAGATGAAGTCGATCCAGGGCTGTTTCGATGCCCATTCGACCGCCTCGGTGCCGAACCCTTCGACCACGACGATCAATGCCTCGGGGTTGGATCCGTATTTCGCGCCGGCCGACACGCTGGCCACGCCGGTGCCGTGGCCGGCGTCGTCGATGATCGGACGCGGCATGTTGTTCACCCCCGGAATGGCCGCGCTGCCCAGCACCGGCAAGGTCGAGTAGTAGTCACGGTGCGCATACGCGCCGATGACGTTGGTTCCGGGGATCCAGTACAGCGAGCGTTCTTTGACCTTGCTCCACACAGGCCCGTCGTCGGCGTTGCGCGCGGCCACGTAGTCCTTCGAGCCGAGCCGCAGGCCGAGCGCGGGCGCGGTCTTGGGGAATCCTTCGATGTACTGGCTCGGGTGCACGACGAGCTCGGGCCGGCGGAAATCGGAGTGATAGGGGTTGATGCCGGTGTCCACGAGCGCGATCACCACGTGCGACTTGCGCTTGAGCGCGGTCGCGAGCGGCGAGGCGCTCTTTCCGTACGAGGCGTGGATGCCGGGCTTCGGCAGAGCCGGAAGGGGGGCGGTGCGACCCGGCCGGGCTGCGACCGGCGCCCAGGCCCGGTACACGAAGTCGGCTTCGGCGCCGGTGAACAGCGTCACGATCGCGTGGGTCGTGCCCGCCGGAACGATGCCGGTCTCGCCGCCGACGCTGCGCTTGGTGGCCGCGCCGCTGGTGGCGGGCGCCTCCATGTCGGAATAGAAGGTGACGTCGAGATCCTCGATCCCGGTCGCGCCC
>DATLFO010000331.1:0-15426 GCA_035541035.1 Actinomycetota bacterium | reverse complement strand
GTCCGGCGCGACGCCGAAGTGCGCGCGCATCGCGCCGCGTGCCGTCTGGCGCGCCGCCGCGAACCGGTCGACGTCGATGCCGGGATGGATCGCGATGGCGCGCCCGTGCCGCGCCGCGGCCGCGCGCGAGGACGTGAGCACCAGACCGGCCGGCAGCGCCTTGGGGATCGTCCCGCCCGCGAACGCGGACTGCTCGCCGCGCTTGGGCCGGATCCCGTGATCCCACCAGATGGCCGGTGTGCGGGCCAAGCGCGCGGCGGGCGTGCCGTAGTAGTGGCCTTTGACCTGCCACGAGCACACGACGTCGGCCTCACGCGCGATTCGCGTGAGCGCCCGCATCGTCTGCCCGTAGCGACGCACCTGGCGCATCCGGCCCGCGTCGATCATGTGCACGCGATGCCCGGCGGCCGCCAGCGCGTCGGGGAAGTCACCCGGCGCGAGGCACGCCACGCTCGCGTCGATGCGCGCGGGATCGAACCCGCGAAGGAACGCATCGAGCATCTCCTCGGCACCGCCGCGGATCGGCGACGGGTTGACCAGGAGAACGCGAACGGGGCGGCCCGGTGTCACTTGGCCGCCCACCACCCGCCGCCCGGAAGCCGGGCTTCGCCCTCGCCGAGCGCGCCGCGCAGATTGAACGCGAAGATCTGAAGCAGCTGCAGGTCACTGCCGCTGACGCGCCGTCCGTTGGTGTAGCCGCCGGCGATCACGGCGACGACGCCGTCCTCGTCGCTCATCACCGGCGCGACTGCGTACGAGGTCATGCCGCCGGCGCCGCCTTCGGCGGTGAGCGCGCGGCGCTCGCGGATCGCCTCGGCCTCCCACACGTCGTCGTCCACCGCGAACGACGGAACCTCCTCGATGTTGTGGCCGCCGGCCATCATCACGAGCCCGTCCCGGTGCACGCGATACAGCACCGCCGCGTCAAATCCGATGGTTCGGGCCGCCAGCTCCGGGATCATCTTGAGCCGCCGCTCCAGCACCTTCTCGCCCGACAAGGCCTTGCGCACGTAGTAGATGCCGCGCAGCCGGTCGTTGAGATCGTCGCCCGACAGGCCCGCGCCGAGGTCGGGATCGTGCCGGGCCCGGTCCTGCACCGCGGAGGTGATCGCGTGGCACAGCAGCAGGTGGACGTCCTCGATGTGCTGGTAGCTGCTCGACGGAATGTGCAGCACGTGATGCGCGATGGCGCTGGCGGTGCCGCCGTCGAAGCCGACGAAGGCGATGGTGGCGCAGCCCATCTCGTTGGCGAGCGCGATCGCGTTGACGATGTTCGGGCTCATGCCGGACGCGGTGAAGCCGATGACGAGATCGCCCGGCTGCGCGAAGTTGATCAGCTGCTCGCCGAACACGTTCGTATAGTGCGTGTCGTTCGCCCACGCGGTGAGCAGCGCGACGTTGTCGGACAGCGATCGCGCGCGCATGCGCTTCTTGCCGGGAACCATCGCGGTCTTGTTCAGGTCGCAGGCGAAGTGCATCGCGGTCGCGGCGCCGCCGCCGTTGCCGACCAGAAAGACCTGGCGGTCGTTGGTCCAGGCGTCGTAGATGACGTCGATGACCCGCTCGAGGGTCGGCGAGTCGATGCCGCGCAAGATTTCCTCGACCGACGACAGATACTTCAGAATCAGATTGCGCGTCTCCACGCTACTCACCTCGTCTCTCGAACTTCGCCCGGCAGACGGGCGAGAATCCATCTCGCCGCCTCCGGCAGGTCCCGCGCGACGTATCCCGGCTTCGCGTCGCGCGCCTGGGCGCGTCCGCGCCCCGTCAAAACCAGCACCGATCCGCATCCGGCCGCCGCGGCCGCTTCGCAGTCCGATGCCGCGTCGCCGACGAGCCACGAGCCGGCCAGGTCGATTCCGTGCCGGGCGGCGGCGTCGGTGAGCATCCCGGGAGCCGGCTTGCGGCAGCCGCACCCGTCCGACGGCGCGTGCGGGCAGACCAGAATCTCCTCGAGGCGTCCACCTTCGGCTTCGATCGCCTCGGTCATCAGGTCGTGGATCTTGTCGACCTCGGAGGCCGGTACCACGCCGCGGCCGATCGCCGACTGGTTCGTCACGATGAACACGCGGTGCCCGGCACGGGTCAGCTCGGCGACCGCGCGCGCCGCACCCGGCACGAATACGAACTCGTCCCAGGACTTGACGTAGTCGTCGCGGTTCTCGCAGATAACACCGTCGCGGTCCAGGAAGACCGCGGGCCGCGCGCCGTTGCCGCTCGTCATAAGGCCTCGGCGATCACGCGCAGGTTTCCGCCCATGCCGGCCGCCTCGCTCGCGCGGGCCGCCATGCGGGCGACCGGGTAGAGCGCCTTGCGTCCGGCAATGCGCCGGGCGGTGTCGCGTTTGTAGATGGTGCGGGCCGACACGATCTTCCATGCGGACAGGCCGAGCGCGCGCGCCAGCGCGCGACGGTCGAAGAAGTTGATGTGCTCGGGGGGCCGGATCTGCGCCCAGCGCTCGCCGCGGATCTTGGCGCCGATCGAGCGGTCGTTGGGCGTCTCGAGCACGAGCAGCCCGCCGCGGCGCGTGAGCGCGCGGATGCGGCGAAGGTCGGCGACCGGGTCGATCAGATGCTCGACGACGTGCCAGGCGCCGGCGACGTCGAAGGTCTCGCCCGCGAAGGGCTCGTCCTCGAGGATGCCGGCCCGCACGTCCAGGCCCGCCTCGCGGGCGCGCGCGGCGGCCGCGTCGCTGTATTCGAGCCCCGCCACGCTCCAGCCGTCGCGAGCGGCGGCGGCGATGAACGCGCCCGTCGCGCATCCGACGTCGAGCAGGCGGCCACGCTCGGGAAAGCGCCGGTGCAGCAGCGGTGCCACCTCGCCCCAGCAGCGGGTCATGTAGGCCGAGTCCGACGTCGGATCGCCGACCCAGCCTTTGGAGTCGAAGTAGCCGGCCGCGTAGACGGCGTCGAGGTCGGCGGGTGAGGGACGCGGCGCGGCGAAGCGGAGCGCGCAGTCACGGCAGCGATGGATCGCGTAGCCGTCACGGACGAAAAGGGCGCGCGCGGATGCATGCCCGCAGACGGGACATGCCGCTTTCGTTTCCGTCAGAGCGCCCACTCTGTCCTTCTTTCTTCGTGCTGCGTTGCGGTTTCGGTCCTATGTCTCCGTTAGAACGAGCGGACCGCCGATATTGGCGCACAAACTTGCGCCGCCCCAGTCGATCCCGATCGTGCGCTCGCGCCATCCTTGGCTCGCGAGGGTGCGCCGGACCTCGTCCTGACGGTCCTCGGGGCAATAGAGAAGGAGCGTGCCCACCAGGCCCGCACCGGCGAGCTTGCCTCCGATCGCGCCCGCTTCCCGCGCGAGCGCGTACACCCTGTCAATTTCGGGTGTGTGGACCTGCGAGTTGAGGTGTCGCTTGGCTTCCCATGCCTCGTGAAGCATGTCGCCCACCCCGTCCGGATTGCCCGCACAAAGCATGTCTCGCGCGGTATAGGCCATTTCTTTGAGCCGGTGCAGCGCCGCCACCGTCTCGGGATCCGAGGACGAGCGGCGGGCTTGCTCGGCGAGCACCGTCTGCGCGTTGCGCCGCGCGCCGTTGGCGAAAAGCATGACCCGGCCCTGCAGCCGCGCGAGCGTTTCGGGCGACAAGGTCAGCGGCGTGACCTCGACCGAGCCGTCGCGGAAGAACTCGAGCGCATTGATGCCGCCGTAGGCGGCCGCATACTGGTCCTGCTTGCCGCATGAGCGGCCGAGCACCTTCATCTCGATCCGGCAGGCGGTCTCGGCGATCGCGCGGCGGTCCATGTCCTCGCCGACGAAGCGGCTCGCGGCCATCACGAGCGCGACGCAGACCGCGGCCGAGGAAGCGAGCCCGACGCCGGCGGGAACCTCGCTGGCAGCGGCGAGACGGCCACGCTCGATGCCGAAATGCCATGCGACGGCTTTCTGATAGGTCAAGAACTCTTGGGCGAGGATCGGCGGACGCATGCGCCGCGCGAAGTGCTGCGGCGCGATGATCTCGCGCGTGGAGTGATCGAGCGAGACCAGCTCGAGGTCGCTCGCGCGGGGCGAGGCCTGTCCGTAGGCGTAGAGCGTGACCGCCATGCTGACCACGGCGCCGCCGTGGCGCTCATAGAAGGCCGGCAGGTCGGTTCCCCCGCCCAGCAGCGACACGCGCGCCGGCGCGCGCCCTACGACGATCGACATTGCGGATGCTCCTTTGGCCTCGCGGTCCCGTTTCGCCGAAACGACCGTCCTGCCCTTCCGTTCCGGTTCGGTTGTTCCGAATCCCCTCCATTACGGAGGGCCGGTCCGCAGGTCAGGCGCGGGACGCGAGCCGGCGTGCGCGCTCGAGCCCCTGCGGCGTTCCTATGTCTTGAACGATTGCGGAGGCCGAAAAGGCATACACGTTTTCGCCGGAGGCAATGAGCGAGGGGATGACATCGGCGCCGAAATCGCTCATTCCGGGAGGTATCAAGGCCGCGATCCGGGGCTCGCACACGTAGACGCCGGTGTTGGTCGGGGCGTCGGGCGGCGCCGACGGGGGCTTCTCCACGAACGCCTCGACGCGGGCATCCGGGGCGATTCGCAGCACGCCGCAGCGAGTCGGGTCGTCGGCGACGGCGGTCGCGATCGTGAAGGCGGCGCCGCGCGCGGCGTGAAAGTCCGCGAGGGCCGCCAGGTCCATCTCGTAGTACACGTCGCCGTAGACGACGAAGAAGCGTTCGTCGAAGAACCCGGGGAAGCCGTTGAGCGCGCCGGCAGAGCCGCGCAGCTCGGGCTCGTCGCCGTAGCGGGCCTCGATGCCGAACCGGGAGCCGTCGCCGACGGCCTCGCGGATCACGTCGCCGAGCCAGTGCAGGTTCATCGCGACCTGCGTGACCCCAACCTCGCGAAGCATGCGGAGCTGGCGGAACAGCAGCGGCTCGCCACCGATCTCGACCATGACCTTGGGCACGGTGTCGGTCAGGGGACGCAGCCGGGTGCCGAGCCCGGCGCACAGCACGATCGCCTTCATCCGCCGGCCTTGCGCAGCACGCCGCGAGCGAGCATGTCCTCGTGGGCCCGGCGCGCGATGGCCGGGTCGACGCCCAGCCCCCCGAGCCACGCCCAGTAGTCGCGCCAGACCTGCTTGAGGTCGGCGCGCACGTTCCAGCCGAGCGAGCGCAGCCGCGTCACGTCGCTGACGATGTGCCGGGTGTCGCCGACGCGATAGAGCCCGGGCGTGAGCGTGTCGACGTCCACGCCCGCGATCTCGCGCAAGGCGTCGGCCACCTCGAGCACCGTCCACGGCATGTCCCCCCCGACGTTGTAGGCGCGGCCCGGCGCATCCGGATGATCGAGCGCGATCAGGTTGGCGGCCACGACGTCACCGATCGCGACGTAGTCACGCTGCTGCTTGCCGTCCTCGAAGGCGACCGGCGCGACACCGGCGAGCAGGTTGAGCGCCGCAGAGCGCAGCAGCCCCGAGTACGCGTTGCGCGGCGACTGCCCGGGACCGTGCACGATCGAGTAGCGCATCGTGGCCGTCGGCACGTCGTAGGTCTCGCCGAGCGCGAGCGCGATCTTCTCCTGCGCGAGCTTGGAGATGCCGTAGGAGTTGCGCGGATCCGCGTGCTCCTCGGGCGTGGGAACCAGCTCGACCGGGCCGCCGCACTTCGGGCAGCGCTGCTCGAACTCGCCGCGCCGCAGGCGCTCCGCGGGCCTCGGCTCGCACGTCACCAGGCCGTCGAGGTCGCAGCGGTACGCACCCTCGCCGTAGACGGCCTGGCTGGAGGCGGCGACGACGCGCCGCACGGGCAGCGAGCGCTCGACGATCACCTCGTAGAGCATCGCGGTGCCGGCCGCGTTGACGTGGAAGAAGGTCGAGAAGTCCTTCAGGTAGTCCTGGTAGGCGGCGAAGTGGCAGACGGCGTCCACGCCGTCGAGCGCACGGATCCAGTCGTCCTTGACGCGCACGTCGCCGCGCACGAAGTCGAAGCCCTCAGGGCCGGGGGCGTCGGGCGCGTGAACCGGCTGGGTGAGCGCGTCCATGATGCGGACCTCGTCGCCGCGGTCGCGCAGCGCCTCGGCGGTCGCCAGCCCGATGAATCCCGCACCGCCCGTCACCAGAACCTTCACGCCGCCTCCTTGCGCCGACCCGGCCGGCTCGCAGATTACTCGCCTTTGAAGGCGGCGGGAATCGTCTTGAGAAGGATCGTGAAGTCGAGCCAGAGCGAGCGGTCGCGAATGTAGGCGAGGTCCATCTCGACCTTCTCGGTGAACGAGGCGCTGTGGCGCGCGTAGGTCTGCTGCAGGCCGGTCATGCCGGGCCGCACCACCAGCCGCTGCATCGCCCACTCGTCGTAGAGCTCGTACTCGTAGCCGAGCGGCGGACGCGGACCCACCAGCGTCATGTCGCCCTTGAGGACGTTCACGAGCTGCGGGATCTCGTCGATCGAGAGCTTGCGGATCAGACGGCCGACGCGCGTGATGCGCGAGTCGCCGACGAACTTGAAGACCTGCTTCCCCTCTTCCGAGACCACGCCGCCGTGGATGCCGCGCTTGACGTACTCCTCGATGAACTTGCGGTGACCGTCGTCGGCGTCCTCGACACGCATCGAGCGGAACTTGTAGTAGGTGAACGGCACGCCGTCTTTGCCCCACACGGTTCCCTTGAACAAGGCGGGGCCGCGCGACTCCAGCTTGATCGCGAGCGTCACCAGCAGCCACAGCGGCGCACCCACGACCAGGATCAGCGTCGCGACGATCACATCGACGATTCGCTTGACGATCTCGTAGACCGGCTTCGGCCGGACGGTAACCGACATCGGCGTGACGGTCTTGTCGGCCGAGGGAGCCTTGGCGCGCGCCACCGGGACGACCGGCACGGGCTCGCTGCGGACGGGCTCCGGTTCGGGCGCGGGATCGAGCACGAGCGCGGTCGCATCCGCCGAGACCGGTGCGTCGGGGGCCGGGCGACGCCGCGTGGCGCGGGAGGATTCCTTCGTCTTCTTCCGTTGCCCGGCGGGCCCGGCCGTCTTGCCGGCCGGCCGCGCAGGCGCGGCGGGCGCGGCGGTGACGTCTTCGGCGAACGCGTCCAGGCCTTCGATCTCGAGATCGTCGTCGTCGTCTTCTTCGAAGGAGGCGGGCGCGGCGGGCGCGGGCTCGTGACGCTTGGGCCCGCGGCGGCGGTCGCGGCGCGACGGCGGCATCTCGAGCGGACGGTCGAAGGACTCGAATACGGCAGGCAGGTCTGCAGCGAAGCGAGGATCTTCGAGCACGACAGGACGGCGAATCACGTGGCCGCCTTCGAACGCGGCAGGCGAGTGGATGCGCCGCGGCGGTGCAGCAGCGGTCCGGCCGTCGCCGGGACGCGGCATCGCGCCGGGACGCGGCATCGGACGGCTCTGATGCGGCACCGCGCCGGGACGCGGCATCGCACGGCCGGCGTGCTCGCGCATCGCGGGAACCGGACGGCGGCCGGGTGCGGCCGGGGCACGCTGCGGACGCGGCGCGCGCGACGGCGGGACGGCCTCGTCGTCATCGTCGTCGTCGATGCGCGCGGTACGCCGCACCGGACGCGCTGGACCGGCCGCGTACGGATCGGCGTCGCGACGCGGGCGGGCGGTGCGCTGCGGCACGGAAAGATCGGGGGTCTCCGGGCGAAGCATCGGCGGCCGCCGGTCCGGGTTCATCGGACGCGTCTGCGGCATCGGACGCGCCGCGGCGCGGCCCTGCTTGCGGGTCCGGGCACGCTTGCGGCGGCGGGCGGCACGCTTGACGGACTCGCGCACGACCTCGGCGTAGAGGGCCGCCACCGCGCCGATGGTGCGGCGAACGTCGAAGAACCGCAGCGCCGCCGCCTTGCCGTTCTCGCCGAGCTGCTCGCGCAGCTCGTCGTCCTCGAGCAGGCTCTCGAGCGCGTCGGCCAGGATCTCGGGATGGCCCGGCGGAACCAGGAATCCGGCGTTCGGCGGAAGGATCTCGCGCGTGGCACCGCCGTCGGCGGCCACGACCGGCAAGCCGGCGGCCATCGCCTCGGCGATGGTGCGGCCGAACGGCTCCGGCTCGGTGGAGGCGTGCACGACGACGTCGAGCGCCGCCATCGCCTCTTGCGCACCGCGCCAGCCGGTGAACATCAGCTGTCCGTCGAGACCGTACTGGTAGACCATCTCGGACAGCTCGTGCTGGAAGTCGTCGTCGCCGAACATGGGCGCGCCCACGATCGCGAAGCGGGCCTCGGGATGCCGCTCGGCGACCATCGCCGCGGCGTGCACGAACACATCCTGGCCTTTCCACGGCGCGATCCGGCCGACGATGCCGATGACGACGTCGGCGTCCTCGGCGCCGATCTCCTCGCGCAGCGCGAGCCCTTCGTCCTCGTGGTCGTCGAAGGTGTCCACGCGAATGCCGTTCGGGATGAGCCGGAGCTTGCGGTAGACGGCTTTGTTGCGGCCGAACGCCGCCGCGACGGCCCGGGACGGCACGACGATGCGGTCGGCGAAGCGTGCGCAGCCGTTGAACGCCCGGCGCAGCCAGCCCTTGGGAAGGATGTCGCGCATGTGCCACACCAGCGGCGTGCGCGACAGCTTGGCCGGGAGGATCGCGAGCAGATGCGCTTTGAGCGTGTTGGTGTGGATGACCGCCGGGTTCGTCTCCTTGATGATCGCGCGCAGCCGGAAGCCCACCGCGACGAACGAGACCAGCCGGATCAGCGCGACCAGCGGCCGGGTGTGCAGCGTCGCGCGCGAGGTCTCGAGCAGCCGCTTCGACATCTTCACCTTGCGAACCAAGACACCCGCACCGCGAAGCTGCGTGGCAAGCGGCCCGTCCTCGGGCAGCACCACCACCGGCTCGATCGGGCCGCCGGCGAGGCCGACCACCAGATCGAACAGGCTCTGCTCGGCACCGGACAGATGGGTGACGTGGTCGATGTAGAGCACCCGGATCTGCGATCCGCCCTCCATCAGCCGCTCACCTCCGTCCAAGCATCCAGGACCGCCTCGGCAGTCGCGTCCCATGTGCGTGCGGCCGCGATCTCGCGGGCCCGCTTCTTCATCAACGCGCGACGTTCCGGATCGTCACGAAGCGTCTCGATCACGCGGCGGATCGACGCGGGGTCGGGCGCCACCGGGATCGACGCCTCGGCCGCGACGGGCGCGACGCCCGCGGACGGCGAGACGGCGGCCGGCAGCCCGCACGCCATGCCTTCCAGAACGCTCAATCCGAATGGCTCGTACGCAGCAGGATGAAGCAGCACGTCCGCGGCGAAATAGGACGCGAGCGGGTCGGCAGGCCATTCCTCGAAGCGAACGCGCGCGCGGCGCGCCGCCGCCTCGCGCTTGATCGCGCCGCCGCGAGTGTCGCCGACCACGACCAGCATGGCGCCTTCGATGCCGGCGAACGCTTCGACCGCCTGCGGCACACCCTTGCGCGGCTCGACGGCACCGACGAGCACCGCAACGAGCTCGTCGGGTCCGGCTCCGAGCCGCGCCCGGGCGTTCGCGCGCTCGGCAGCGGACGGAAGGTGGAAGCGAGCCGCGTCCACGCCGAGGGGGATCACGCGGATCCGGTCGCGCGCCACGCCGATCGCTCGGACCAGATCGTCGGCGGTTCGCTCACTGTTGGCGAGCACGAGACGCGCGCGGCGGTAGGCGCGGCGCTCCAGGCGGACGTTGATCGCGTTCGACAACGAGCGATAGAGGCCGCGCAGGCCGGGCTCGCGTCCGCGGGCGATCTCGCGCCACACCGAATGCAGCATGTGCGCGGCGACGGCATCGGCGCGCGACAGCAGCGAGGCGCCGTCGGCATGCACCACGTCGTAGCGGCGGCGCGCGACGGCCAGCGTCGCCCAGGCGACGAACAGAAGCTGATTGAGAAGCTCGATCGGAAACGGCCGCGGCGCCAGGCGCACGCGCGCGCCGGGCAGTCCGCCGGTGGGCAGGCGGCTCGTGTAGACGTCCAGGCGTGCGCCGCGCTCGATCAAGCGGCGGGCGATCTCCAGGTTCACCCGCCCTTGCCCTTCGGCTTCGCCGAAGCTGGGGGCGACGAACGCGACCCGGATCACGGCGCCTTGGCCTCCGCCCGGCCGGTGCCCTCGTCGCGCGTGCCGGGAGCGACGGTGCGCAGATGCCGGACCTTTCCGGCGCGGCGCTCGCGGTGGCAGGTCATGCAGGCGCGGCGCGACTGCTCGATGAACCCGCGAATCTTGGCTTCGAAGGCCTCCACGCCGAACTGCTCGGCATGCGCGCGCAGCACGACCGGGTCGAAGACCGTGTGTACGGCGCGGTTGACGGCATCAGCGAGCGCGAGCGGGTTGGCCGGCGAGAAGAAGACGCCGGTGGTGCCGTCGATCACGGTCTCCTCGGCGCCGCCGGAGCGCAGCGCGACGACCGGCCGGCCGCTGGCATTCGCCTCGAGCGGGGTGAGGCCGAAGTCTTCGGACGCGGCGAGGATGGTGCCGCGGCAGCGTCCGTAGAGCCGGACCAGCTCGGCGTCCTCGACCACGCCGCGGAACTCGATGGTGGGCCCGGCGATCGCTTCGAGATCGGCGCGCGCCGGTCCGTCACCGACGATGATCAGCGTGCGGCCGAGCTGGTTGAAGGCGCGGATCGCGACGTCCACGTTCTTATAGGTCAGCAGCCGCGACACGAGCAGGAACTCGTCCTTGGTGTTGGGCGCGATGCCGAACATGCCGGTCTCGACCGGCGGGTGGATGATCGTTGCCTCCCGCCCGTAGATCGCGCGGACCCGCTCGGCGGCGACCGTGCTGATCGCGACCGTGAAGTGCGGACGCTCGGCGGCGCGGCGGTCGGCGCGGCGCATCGCCCGCACGGCAAGGCCGCTGAGCGGACGCAGCGGCGCGGACACGGCGTTGGCGCGCTCGTAGCCGTCGTCCCACAGGAATCGCGGCGGTGTATAGGTGTAGGCGATGTGACAACCGTTCTTCGGCTTGACCCCGTGGGCGAAACCGGACGTCGAGGACAGAACCACGTCGAAGCCTTCGATCTTCATCTTCCGGAAGGTGCGCGGCATCAGCGGCGCGAGCCGGCGAAAGTCTTCGGGATCCCGCAGGAGCCGCTGCAGCTTCGACGGGCGGATGTCGGCGGCGGCGAACTCGGGATAGGTCGCCTCGGGCGCGTACAAGCCCGTGAAGATCGGCGCGTCGGGAAAGATGCGATGCAGAACGGCGACGACCCGTTCGGCGCCGCCGCGGTTGACCAGGTAATCGTGAACGATCGCTATCTTCATCGTTGAGCCCGAATGCGGGCGGCTTCCTCGAGAAGCCGCTGCATTCGTTCAACGACCGTGGACCAATTCCGCTCCGCCTTTGCCGTCTTTTCCGCCGCCTCCGCGAGCGCCTTTGCCTGCGATGGGTCGAGTGCCCGATTCAGGGCCGCCGCGATGTCCGCATTGTTCTCCGGATCGGCGAGCAAGCCGGTGACGCCGTCCTCGATCGCGTCGGCGATGCCGCCCGTGCGGCCGGCGACGATCGGCAGGCCGTAGGCGCAAGCTTCGAGCAGCGATACCGGACAGCCTTCGACGCCGCCGCGCCCGCCGTCGAGCGAGCGTGAGGCGAGCACGAAGGCGTCGGCGATGCGGAATGCGGCCGCGAGATCCTCATCGGACAGCCCGCCGGCGAAAACGACGCGGTCCGCCACGTCCGCCTCGCGGGCGACGCGCTCGAAGTGCGCGCGCGACGAGCCCGATCCCACCACGAGATAGCGCACATCGGACGGAAGGGACGCAAGCGCGCGCGTGACGACGTCGATGCCCTTGTGCGGCTCCAGGCGGGCCACGGTCAGAAGGACGCGCGATCCGTGCAGGCCGAAGCGCTCGCGGAGCGCGGCGAGCCGCTCGGCGGAAACCTCGCGCGGCTCGGGCGCGCCCACCGGGATCACCTCGCCGTCGCGGGCGCCGAGCTCGCGGGCCTTGTCCATCGTGAAGCGGCTGACCGCGAGCGTGCGATCGGCGTGCGGGAGCACCTGCGCGGCGACGCGGCGTCCCCAGGGGGCGACCAGCTCGACGCCGTAGGTGCCGATCACCATCGGGATGCGGTGACGCTTGCGCAGCCACACCCCGGCCGGCGCCGCCAGGACGTGCCCCGCGAAATACACATCGGGACGGAAGGCACGCGCGTCGCGCAGCGTGGCGAGCGCGATGCCCGGAAGGTATCCGCGCCGTCCGCTCCCCCCTGCGGAGCGGACGCGGCGGACCGGAGCAGAAAGGGCCGAATCCACGGCCTCGTGGCCGAGGTCGGCGGGTGCGATCACGCGCACCTCGGCGGTGGTGCGCAGGCAGAACTCCCGCAGCAACGTCTGGATGCCGCCTCGGGTGGGCGGAAAGTCGGTGGCGGACAGAAGGACGCGCATCAGACCGGGTTCATCGCCTCTGCGTCGACGACGTCCTCGGGATTTTGTCCCCGGGCGCGCGCATCGCGAGCTCGCATGTAGAAGTTGTCGGCGAATCCCATCATGAACCAGATCAGCGGCGCAACCGCGTAGTTTCCGCCGTTGAGCCACTGTCCGAACGAGACCAGCCCCATGCCCAGGATCGCGGGGAACATCGGTCCGGGAAGCCAGACCCGGATCCGGATCAGCTGCAGCATCGCGAGCGGAATGATCATCAGATACAGCGTGCCGCCGACGACGCCGAACGCGATCGTCGCATCGGACAGGTCCAGCTCGGTGGACGACGAGCGGCCGTCGCCGAACTTCTGAGAGCCACGGCCGGTGGCGCCCGTCCCCAGCCCGAACGGCTGCTGGGTGAAGGCGAAGATCAAGCCGTCCTTGACCCCTCGGTAGTGATGCTTGAGCGTGGAGCGATCCTCGTCGAGCGGGTCGAGCAGGGCGACGCGGTTTCGCTCTTGCAGCTGCTCGGCGGCCGTGGACGTCTCGTCGGCCTCGATCTCGCCACCGCTGCGCGTAGAGGTGAAGAGCAGAATCGAGCCGATCATCAGCCCGATCAGCGACAGCCCCACGATCGCGCGCCGGGCGCGCATGCCGATCAGCACGATCGCGCCGATGACGGCGAGCACGATGAACCCACGGGATCCGATCAGATAGCCCGCGTAGACCATGAACGCCAGCGCGCCGTAGATCCAGTAGCGCTGGATACCCTTGCGGTACACGAGATAGGCCAGCGCGGTCATCACCGCGAAGTTCAGGTACGTGGCGTACTCGAGCGGGTTGACGAAGGTCGAGAACGGACGGATCGCCGAGCCAACGTAGAGGCCACCGAAGCCGGCGCGAGCAAGATACGCCTGCTCGAAGCCGGGGAAACCGACCAGCACCTGATAGAGCCCGTAGGCGCCCGACACCACGCCGACGAAGATCATCCAGCGCTGCATCTTGGCGATCATCTCGCGATCGGCGACGCTGCGTCCGATGAAGAAGCACATCATCGGCACGAGCACGAACATGACGCCGGTCAGGCCGACGAACAGGTTGCCCTGCGCGGGATTGAAGACCTGCAGCAGCCCGATCAGCAGCAGCCAGAAGACCATGCGGGACAGCACCGTGCCGCCCAGGTTCGCCTTGCCGCCGATGATCAAAGTCAGAAGGATCACGAAGATGACCGCCGAGGAGACCAGCAGCAACGGGTCGAGCGCGCTGAAGCCGGTGGCCGGCACGAGCGCGCGCCGCATGATGCCCAGGAACGGCAGGAAGCCGAACATCATCGCCATCGCGCGCTTGGGGTTCGACACCGCCGGCACGGCGAAGATGAAGACCATCGACAGGGCGGCGACGATACGAAGCAGCGGACCACCGGACACGACCTGGTTGCCCAGGAACAGCGCGCCCAGCAGCATGACGACGCTCCAGATCCAGGGCGGCATCGTTCGCCGCTCGGGAAGCTCGAGCGCCGGAGGCGGATACAGCTGCGTGTCCATATCGTCTAGGTCGCGTGTGGCTCGTGGGTCACGTCGGTCGATGCCGCGGAGCGGATGCCTTCCGCGATCGCGGCCCAAGAGAATCGCTGCGCATGAAGTGCCGCGCCCGCGTCCCCGAGCCGCCGGCGAAGCGACGGGTCGGCGATCAGGCGGGACAGCGCACCGGCGACGCGCTCCTCGGAAGGTTCAACGAGCAGGACCGTCTCCCCGTCGCGGAAGAAGGCCTCGGCGGCCGCGCCGGTGTAGGAGACCACGGCGAGGCCGTGCGCGAGCGCGGACAGCAGGCTGGTCTTGCGCGCGACGGGACCGGTCGGCTCGGCGAACAGATAGCAGTCGGCCGATCCGAGGGCCGCTGAAAGAAGCGCATGGTTGCGGGGACCGGTGACGTGGATACCGTCCCCGGCGGGCGGAGCCACGCCGGTCCGGCCGGCGAGCAGAAGCCGCGCATCGGTGCCGTCGCGACGAAGACGGCGAATCGCCGCGAGCGCGGGCCGGAGATCGCGGCCTTCGCCGATCGCGCCGAGGTGCGCCACGACGAACGCGGACCCGGGAATGCCCAGGGAGGAACGGAATGCTTCGCGGCCGGGCGCGTCGGGATGAGGGTCGACGGTCGCTCCGGCCGCGACGACGGATACCGGCGTCGCCGGATAGCGCTTCGCCAGATGCGCGCGGCGGGCCTCGGTGGTGGCGACGAGCGCGCGCGCCGCGGCGGCGACGCCGCGGAACTGCCGGCGCTGGCCGGCCGCCCAGATCAATCCGCGAAGACCGCTCCGTCCCCACGGATACCAAAGCTCGTGCGCGACGACCGTGAGCGGCGCCACGCGCGACAGTGCCGCGGCGAGTTTTCCCGCCCAGGGCGCGAGGCCGCGGCGGCCGATCTGAAACGGGTTGTAGTGCCACACGATCGCGTCGGGACGTGCCTCGCGCACCGCGGCGACGATCGCGGCGACGCCCGCGGCGTCCCAGTGCTCGATCACGGGCCGAACGTCGATGCCCGGCCACGGATCGGCCGGAGCCGAGCACACGACGGCGACCTCATCGCCGCCTCCGGCCAGCGCGGCCGAGGTGCGGGCGACGTGGTCGCCGATCCCGCTCGCGGCGGGAGGGAAGTCGCGTGTCAGCTGAACGATTCGCATCAGAACAGGTCGTCGCTCCTGCGAGGCCGTGCGGTTCCGGATGCGGGCTTCCGCTTCGCTCCGGTGCTGCCGCCTCGTCCGGTCTTCTGTGCGTTGGAACGAGCCGGACGCGAAGGGGTTGCGCTCGCGCGCTTGGCGGGCGCAGGGGTGACGCGTCCTTTTGCGCCCGCGTTGCCCGAAGCGCCCCGCGGCTTCGGCTTGGGCGTCGTTCCCCGTGCCTTCGCCTTGGGTGCGGCGGCCGCTTCGGCGTCGAGGCGCCGTTCGCGCGCCGACGGCCTCGCCGCCACCGTCTTCTTCGGTGGACCTTTCTGCTTCTTGACCGGCTTGCCTTCGGGATCCTTCGGCGAGCGTGAGCGCGGCCGCACCGGCTCGTCGGTGTCGTCGAGGTCGTAGGCGTCGTCGATGCCGGCGAACGGATCGCCGTAGCTGCCGTAGCCGCCGTAGGAGCCACCGAATCCGGAGGCCTCGTTG
>DATLFO010000330.1:0-11218 GCA_035541035.1 Actinomycetota bacterium | reverse complement strand
AGCGGGATCGGTGCCGGGACGACGGCGACCGTGGGAGTGACATCGCGAGCGCTCATGACCGCCGATCCTATCGGGCCGGAAAAGCACCGAGCCTCCCACTCCCCCCGGGAGGCTCGGTGCTTTTCCGGCCCGATAGGATCGGCGGTCATGAGCGCTCGCGATGTCACTCCCACGGTCGCCGTCGTCCCGGCACCGATCCCGCTGGCGATCGAGGCGATCGAACGCGCAGGTGGCATGATCGCCGCGCCGGAAGAGGCCGACGCGATCGTATGGACGGATCCGGCCGGCGCGACGGCGTTGGCCACGGCGCTGCCGTCGTGGCCCGCACGATGGATCCAGCTTCCGTTCGCGGGCATCGAATCGTTCTTCGAGGCCGGCGTTATCGATCCGAGCCGCATCTGGACTTGCGCGAAGGGCATCTACGGCCCGGCAACCGCCGAGCACGCGCTCGCGCTCATGCTCGTGGCCGCACGCCGTCTGCACGAGCACACGCGGGCCACCGAGTGGACCGGCGACACCGACCCGCCGATGCGAACCCTGCGCGGCACGCGCGCACTGGTCGTGGGTACCGGCGGCATCGGGGCGGCCCTGGCCACCTACCTCGAGCCGCTCGGCGTGGAGATCGACGCGATCTCGCGCAGCGGCCGTCCCGCCGGGTGGGCGCGGCGAACCGCGACACCCGGCGATCTGCCCGCGCTCGCGGCCGAGTGCGACTGGCTCGTCGTCGCGGCGGCGCTCACCGCGGAAACCCGCGGCCTGATCGGTTCCGCGGTCTTCGATGCGATCCGCCCGGGCGCTTGGCTGACCAACGTCGCACGCGGCGGGCTCGTCGATACGGCCGCGCTCGTGGCCGCGCTCGAGCACGGCCGGCTCGGCGGCGCCGCGCTCGACGTCACGGACCCCGAGCCGCTGCCGCCGGATCATCCTCTTTGGCGCATGCCGGACGTCATCATCACCTCGCACACGGCCAACACCCGCCTCATGGCCCTGCCGGCGCTCGCGGAGATGGTCGAGCGCAACGTGCGCGCGTTTGCGGCCGGCGCTCCGCTCGACGGCCTGGTCGATCCGGAGCTGGGCTACTAGCGCGGCGATGGAAGACCTTCGCGCCGCCTGGACGCTGGACCCGGCCGTCGCGTTCCTCAACCACGGATCCTTCGGCGCCTGCCCCGAGCCGGTACTGCGCGCGCAAGCGGAGTGGCGCGCGCGCATGGAGCGCGAGCCGGTCCTGTTTCTGGATCGTGAGATCGACGGGCTGCTGGCCGGCGCCCGCGCACGCGCGGCCCGCTTCCTTCGCGCGGACCCGGACGGGCTCGTGTTCGTGCCGAACACCACGACCGCCGTGAGCACCGTGCTCGCGTCGATCCCGTTCGCTGACGGCGACGAGATCGTCACGACCGATCAGGTCTACGGCGCCGTGCGCGGAATCATCGACCGGATCTGCGAGCGTACCGGCGCGCAGGCACGCGTCGCGCCGGTGCACCTTCCCGTTTCCGGCGCCTCCGCCGTGACCGGTGCAATCGCCGGCGCGATCACGGGCGCGACCCGCCTGGTGATCGCCGATCACGTGACCTCGCCCGGAGCGCTCGTCTATCCGATCGCCGAGATCGTCCGTCATTGCCGGTCGCGCGGCGTGCCGGTCCTGGTGGACGCCGCACACGGCCCCGGCATGACCGAGGTGGATGTCGATGCCCTCGGCGCCGACTACTGGTGCGGCAACTTCCACAAGTGGGTGTGCGCGCCGAAAGGCTCGGCGGCTCTGTGGGTCACCCAGGAGCATCGGGCCGGCTTCCGTCCGCTCGTGACATCCCACCCACATCTGGAGACCGTGCATCAGCGCTTCGACTGGACCGGCACGTTCGACCCGACCGCGTGGCTCGCCGTCCCGGCCGCGATCGACTTCTTCGACGGCGCCGGCTGGGATCGTGTTCGCGCCCGCAACGTCGAGATGGCCGAGCGCGGCCGCGCGATCGTGGCGCACGCGATCGGGGCCCCGCGGATCGCCCCGCCCGACATGCACGCCGCGATGACCGTGGTGCCGCTTCCCGCGGGCGTCGCACCGACCAGGGCGGCCGCATCGGCCCTCACTCGCCGCCTCTATGACGAGCATCGCATCGAGGTGCCCGTCAACGTCGCCGCCGGGCAGGCGCTCCTCCGCCTGTCGGCTCACCTCTACAACATCGAATCCGACTACGAGCGACTCGCGGCGGCGCTTCCCGCCCTCCTGTAGCCCGCCCCGTTCAATGAAGGAACGCAAGGTCTTGGAGACGCCTTGTGGACGCGGGCATCGCCCGCAGGTGCGTTCGGCTGGTCGGCGCCAAGCAGAAGGAGTGCTCGACGAGCTTCGCGAGGCGCTCGAGAGCGTGCAAGAGGTACGCGAGTCCGGCCCCGCGGTCTGACGCGCGCCGGCCGCGGACCCCCTATCATCTGCGCATGGCCCCTCGGAGGGTTTCGCTGCTGCTCGCGCTCGCATTCGCCGTTTCGGCGTGCTCTTCGGATGCGGTTCCCGGCGGCTCGGTCGCTCCGTCACAGGGATCGGGCGCGCCGGCCGCGACGAACCCGCTCGCTTCCTCGCCGGCGAGCGATGCCCCCACACGCGCGCCGTCCGTGTCCGTCTTGCCGGCCCCGATTCCACCGCCGGAGGATGGGCCGCTCCCCCGCCCCGGCACCTACCTGTACGCGCAGCAGGGCTCCGAGACGTTTTGCTCGACGGCCGCATGCAGCACCCCGCGGCCGCTGCCGTCCACGATGACCGTGACCCTTCGCTACGGCGGCCGGATCGCGGGACGGCCGGATGCGCACCGGCTCGACATCACGATGGACATCGCCCAGGGCCGAACGGTGCGCGTGAAGGCCGCCTCCTCACAGACCGACGTGCTCGTGGAGCACATCGAGGCCGAGTTCAGCGAGTCGGGAATTACCCGAAGCGGCTCGGTGCGCCCGAGCCCGGCGATCCCGCTGCTTTCATTCCCGCTGCGCGAGGGCGAGGAGGTGTCACGGTCGTTCCGCGACGGAGACACAGCGGGGCGCTTCACGCGAAAGGTCGCCGGCCGCGAGACGATCAACGCGCAAGGGCGGCAGCAACCGGCCCGGAAGGTGGAGTCGACCCTGACCACGACGGGCGACCGGCCCGCCTCGATCGCGATCACGATGTGGATCGACGAGCGCTCGCGCACGTTCCTGCGGCTGGCCGTCGAGATCGATGTGCCCTACGAGATCACTCGCTACAAGGCGTCGTTCACCGACACGCTCCAAAGCGCGCCCGCGTCGCGTTAGTCGTCGTCATCGTCGTCGCTCTTGCCCTTTGAGCCGCTCTTGGCCGATCCGCTCCCGTCCCCGTCGCCCTTCTTTTCGCCGTCATCCTTCTTCTTCTTGTCGTCGCCCGTCTTCTTGTCGTCGCCCGTCTTCTTCTCGCCGCCCGTCTTCTTGTCGCCGTCGTCCTTCTTGCTCTTCTTCTCCTTGCCGTCGGACGTGTCGTCATCGTCATCGTCATCAGGAGGCGGCGAACCGCCACCCGGCGAACCGCCACCCGGCGAACCGCCACCGGGCGAGGCCTGAGGGGGAGAGCCGCGGCTCGGTGGCTCGCTGCCGGGACTGCCACCATCGGGCGTTCCGCTTCCTGGCGAGCCGCTGCCCGGCACCATCGTCGAGGGAGGCGCACCTCCGCCACCACCCGAGCCACCGCCGCCCCCGGGCTGCACGGGCTCGGGGTTCGGCCGGGGCTGCTTCGGTTGGGCCGGCGCCGGCTTTCCGCCGGCCGGCGGCAGCGGACGCGCAACCGCGACGGGAGCGAAGTCGAAGAGAGCGGATCCCGACCCGGGCCCGCCGACCGACACGCCCGCGACCCGCGCAACGGCCGGATTCAGGAGATCGTCGACGGCTTTGATCGTCCCGGGACGATCGAGGGACGGTCCGGCCACCGAACGCGACGGCCCGTCCAGATGCGGAGCCATCCAGGGGGTCGTGTCGATCGCACGCGCGCCCACGGCGACCAGCGCCAGCAGCATCGCGAGCGTTCCCACGCTCAGCGTGACGGTTCCGCGTGCCGCGGGGGACGGGGTCGAGCTCATGACGAGGCTCCTTGCGTAGCGGTTCCGGAGACGACGACTCGGTTGCGGCCCTGCTCCTTGGCTCCGTAGAGCGCCAGGTCCGCGGCGTGCAACAGTCCGTCTGCGTCGAGCGCCCCGCCGAGCGTGGCGGCGTCCGGGTGACCGCGAGCATCGGCGTCGCCGCCACGCTCGGCGGGGCGGCGACGCCGATGCTCGCGGTCACCCGGACGCCGCCGGCGACGGGGAACGGCGTGACTTCGATTGCTTCGCGGATCTTCTCCGCGACGACGAGCGCGCCCGCCGGCGGCGTCTCAGGCAGGATCAGAACGAACTCCTCTCCGCCGTAGCGCGCGAGCACGTCCACGTCGCGGCGAATCACGGCGGCGGTGCGACGGACGGCCTCGACCAGCACGCGGTCGCCGTCCAGATGCCCGCATGTGTCGTTGATGCGCTTGAAATGATCGAGGTCGATCATCAGCACGGACGTGATCGTGCGGTACCGCCGGCCGCGCTCGACCTCGGACGTGAGCACGGCCTCGAGGGTGCGGCGGTTGGGGATCCCCGTCAGCGCGTCGGTTCGCGCCATCGCCTCCGCTTCCTCACGCAGATAGACATTGTCGATGGCGACGCTGGCCTGGGCCGCGAACGAGGCGAGCGTCGCAAGATCGCGCTCGTCGAACGGACCGATGCCGGCGCTCGTGAGCGCGATCGCGCCGACGATCTCGGTCCCCCGATGGAGCGGGGCGGCCGCAACGGTGCGGCCGAGCGGGTCGTCTCCGCCCAGGCTCGGCAACAGCACCGGGCGTCCCGACCGCGTCGCCTCCCACGCCGGCTCGCGCGTGGCGGTCGGCGCCTCGAGCCCTTGCGATGCGGCGAGCTGAAGCTCACCGTCGGGTGCGATCCGGTAGAGCGCACCTCCCTGTGCTCCGAGCGTGGCGACCGCCGCCTCGAGCAGCGCGGTCATCATCTCTTGCATGCCGCGCGTCGAGCGAAGCGTCGCGCCCAGGCGCTCGAGCGTTCGCCGGAGCTCGTCGCGAGAGTCGCGAAGCTCGTTGACGTAGGACTGAACGGATGCGGCCATGGTGTTGAACGCGGCGCCGACGCGCGCGATCTCGTCGTGCCCGCCGCCGCGGACCCGGACCGATAGATCGCCCGCGGCCATCGCGTTCGCGCCGCGCGCGAGTTCGGCCAGCGGCCGGGCGATCGCGCCCGCGATCATCACCCCGAGCGCGAGTGCCATCAGCAGCCCCGCCGCGCCGATCAGGCCGAGCACGCCGGTCACCTCGCCGATGCCTGCGGCGGCAGGCGACATCACGATCAGCGAGGCCGGAGAATCGGCGACGGGCAGCACGACGCCGCGCTGGCCGTCGGCGTCGAACGCTCCGGTCGCCGGCGCTCGTGCCGCCGCTGCGGCGGCTGCGCTCGAGCTTGCCGCGAGCAGCTCGTCCCCGTGGCGGAAGGCTACCGAGACGCCGGTCTGCACGGCGAGACGCTTGGCATAGGACGAGTCGGTGAACCAGCCGCCGTACAGAACGCCGCGGCCCGGGATGATCGCCGAGGCACGCTCCAGCCCGATGGGCACGTCTGCCTTGATGCGCGCGATCGGATCGCCGGCGGACACGAACGACGGTGAGCGCATGCTCGAAAGCGAGCCGAGAACGAGGAAGTCGAGGCCTGACTCGAGCCGTGCCGCTTCGATTCGGGCCCCGAGCGCCTCCTGAGGAGCGGTCTTGAGGCCGCGCGCGATGCGAGCCACGTCGCGGCCGGCCCGCTCCAGGCGTTCGCTGCGCAGCGTTACCGCGCCGGCCGACGCTCCCCGGAGCCGCTCGACCGATCGCTGATCGAGCTCACGCGGAACGAAGATCGCCACGGCCGCGATCGCGCCGGCAAGCGGGACGACCACGATCAAGACGAAGAAAAGCGAAAGCCGAGCGCGAAGCGTCACGCTTCTATCCCTCCCACGCCAACCGTCCGGCTCCAACCGTTCCGTGCGGTTCGCTTGGTAGGTATCGGCACGATTCACCCGCGGCTTAATGGAAGTTTCATGGAATCCCATGCCGGATTTCGAGGGTGAAAATGGGAAAACCCCCGGTCACGCCGGGGGTCTTCCCATGATGTTGAACTACTTGGAAGCGGTTTTCCGGGCGGCCTGCTTGGCCGGAAGCACCTTGCCGGTGATCGGCTCGAAAGCTTGGACCAGGCCGAGGGCGTACTGCTTGTTGGTCTTGAGCACGCTCTCTGCGATGCCGAAGCCGGTCTTCACGACGGCCTCGGGCCGGGGAAGCTTTGCGGCGAACGGGAGCGAGGGCATCTCGGGAAGGAAGCTACCGACGAGGCCGGTCACGGTCGAGACCGCGTTCACGGTCATGTCCTGGGCCTGCTTGACGCCGGACAGGACACGGTCGGCTGCCTTCTCTGCTCCTGCGGTGTATGCCATCTGGGTGATCCTCCTGTGGGCGGGTCCGATCAAGTGTGCTAAGTCTACCAAGCATCTGCTTGGTCCTGTCAAGCCCGGCCGGAAAACCGCAGGTCAGCGCGGGTGATCGGTCTTCGCGACGAAGCCCCGGTAGACACCCAGCAGCGCTTCCTTCTGATCGTCGGTCAGCCGCTCGTCCGCGGCGATGGCCTGCTCGACGCCCGCGGCCGCCGGCTCCGGACGCTGTTCCATCAGGCCTGCGCGGGCATAGAGCGTCTCGGCCGAAATCTGCAGCGCCTCCGCGATCGACTTCAGCACCTGCGCGGACGGCCGATAGATACCCCGTTCGATCTGTGACAGATAGGGGTTGCTGACCTGCGTGAGCCGCTCGAGCTGCCGAAGGGACATGTTGGCGAGCCGGCGCTGGCTTCGGATGAAGGAGCCCAGCCCCTTGAGCGACCCTTCGTCCCGGGAGTCCACGGCCGCGAGCATAGCACTCGCTTGGGAGACCAAGCACAGGATGGTTTAAGGCCCGCGAGGCTGAGCAACAACCTGGTGGGGGAAAAGGCGTAACGTTAGGCGGAGCTACCGTGGACCTGACAACGAACCAATCGCGGCCGCGCGAGGATCGATTCCGGCACGAGGCCCTCGTCTACGACGGCCCGGATGCGTTTGCCGGTGTCGTCGGTCCGTTCGTCGCTGATGCGCTGGCCGCCGACGAGCCGGTGCTCGTCATGACGCCCCCGGACCGCATCGACACGCTTCGACGCTACCTCGGCGACGATGCGGCACGCGTTCGCTTCGAGGACATGACCGGTGTCGGGCGAAACCCCGCGCGGATCATCCCGGCGTGGCAGGCCTTCGCCGAGGAGCACTCCGGTCGCAGCGTACGGGGCGTCGGCGAGCCCGCCTGGGCCGGACGAAGCCCGGACGAGCTCGAGGAATGCCGGCTGCACGAGTCGCTGATCAATCTCGCCTTTCGCGGCAGCGACGGCTTCTGGCTCGCCTGCCCCTACGACGGGTCCTCGCTCGACGCCCCCGTGCTCGAGGACGCGCATCGCACGCACCCGCTCGCCGGCGGAACGCCACTCATCTCGTACGCGGGCGTCGAGGACGCCGCCGGCCTGTTCGCAGAGCAGCTTCCCGTCCCGCCCGCATCGGCGGAACGACTCGACTACGACAACGAGACCGCGCGATCGGTCCGCCGCTTCGCGACCGAAATCGCGCAGCGAGCGGGGCTGGACGCCGTCGCATCGGCCAACTTTGCGCTCACCGCTCACGAGCTAGCGATCAACAGCGTCGTCCACGGCGGCGGCGGCGGAACGATCGACGCTTGGATCACGCCCACGGCCCTCATCGGCGAGGTGCGCGATCGCGGGCTCATCGCCGACCCGTTGACCGGCCGCATCCGTCCCTCCGTGGACGTGGAGGGCGGACGAGGCATCTGGCTCGCGAACCAGCTGTGCGATCTCGTGCAACTCCGCAGCAGCCGGGCGGGCACCTCGGTGCGCTTCCACGTTGCGCGGTCCGGCAACACCGATTGACGGATTGCACGGCGGGGTAACTCCCGGATATGCCCCCACGGTCTTTCGAGCCGCACCGATCCGCACCCTGGTTCGACGATACGCCCGCATCCTTCCCCGAGGCGGCCGCGCTGCCGCGACGCACCGGCGTCGCGGTGGTCGGCGCCGGCATCACCGGCCTGACCACGGCTTACCTCCTCGCATCGCAGGGAGCCGACGTCGCGGTGATCGAAGCCTCCGCCGTCGCCTCCGGCACGACCGGCATGACGACCGGCAAGGTCACCGCCCAGCATCGCCTCATCTATGCGCGGATGCTCGCGGCGCACGGCCCCGACCGCGCCACCGCCTACGCCCGAGCGCAGAGCGCGGCGATGACGCGGATCGAAGACATCGCGCGCGACGAAGGCATCGACTGCGATCTCCACACCGCGTCGTCGTACGTGTACGACGACGACGGCACCCGCATCGCCGATCTCGACGCCGAGCTCGTGGCCGCGACCGAGCTCGGCCTCGACGCGGCAATCGTCGAGGGAGACATCGGGCTGCCCTGGCCGGTGGCCGGGGCGCTGCGCTTCGACGAGCAGCTCCTGTTCCATCCGCGCCGCTACTGCTTCGGGCTGGCCGGCGCCGTGACGGCGCGCGGCGGCACGATCGTAGAAGGCGTCCGCGCAACCGGCGTGCGCGAGGACGACGACGGATGCGAACTCGTGACCGAGGCGGGGCCGGTCCGCGCGGAAGCCGTGGTGCTCGCAACGCAGATCCCCTTCGTCGAGCGGGGCCTGTTCTTCGCGCGTACCGAGCCGGTGCGCTCCTACGCGCTCGCCGAGCCGCGCGACGACGCGCCCGAGGGCATGTACATCAGCGCCGCCGATCCCGTCCGCTCGATCCGGCCCCATCGCTCCGACGCCGGAAACCTGCTCATCATCGGTGGCGGCGGCCACCCCACGGGCCGCGGCGACGAGGGCGCGCACGAGGAGCAGCTTCTTGCGTGGGCGTCCGAGCGCTTCGGCATGAACCCGCGGTGGTCGTGGTCCGCGCAGGACTTCGTGGCCGCCGACGGCGTGCCCTTCATCGGCCCGGTCACCGGACGGTCCCGTCGCGTGTTCGTCGCGACCGGCTACGCGAAGTGGGGCATGACCAACGGCACGGTCGCGGCGATGCTCATCGCCGACGAGATCGCCGGCCGCGACAACCCGTGGCGTGCCGCGTTCGACTCGACCCGAATCGACGCCGCCCGCTCCGCCCGGCTGGTCGCCTCGCAAGGCCTCGCCACCATGGGCGGGCTCGTCAAGGACCGCATCGACGCCTTCGCCGCACCCGGCGTCACACGGATCGAGGCGGGCAGCGGTGACGTCGTTCGCCACGACGGCCGGACGGTGGCCGTCTACCGCGACGACGCGGGAGCGCTGCACGGCGTGAGCGCCCGCTGCACCCACCTGGGATGTATCGTCCGGTTCAACGACGCCGAGCGCACCTGGGACTGCCCCTGCCACGGCTCGCGCTTCGACCCCACCGGCCGCGTGCTCGACGGTCCGGCCACCCGCCCCCTCGAACCGGTCGAGGTTCAGGACGCCGAAGAGGGCACCGGCGCGTAGATTCGCTGCAGATCGACCGTGACGAAGCCGAGCCGCTCGTAGACCGGCTCGCCCATCTCGCTCGCATGCAGCCAAACCAGCTCGGCGCCCGCCGCGGCGGCCGCGCGGATCGCGGCGAGCGTCGCGGCCGTGCCCAGACCCCGCCGACGGTACGCGGGCAGCGTGGCCACGCCGAACACGCCCGCGTCGCGGCCGGTGACGCACGTGAGCGCGGTCGCGGCCGGCGTGCCGTCCTCGTCGTAGGCGGTGAACGCGAGGCAGGCCTCGAGCATCGACAGCGGCGAGAAGACCCGGAGCGCATCCGGGGTGTCGCCGAACCCGGCCGCGGCGACCTGAAGATGCTCGTCGAAATCGTCGATCGATACCACACGCACGCGCGGGTCCGGGTCGGGCAGCGCGCCGACCGGATGGAGCACCATCGCCGGCTGCGTGGATCGCAGCGTCATGCCGCGCGCGCGGGCGGCAGCCTCGCAGCGCTCGTCAAGCCCCTCGGGTATCTCGAACCCGAATGCCAGGCCGCGCGCCTCGTAGGCGGCCGCGCGCGCGGCGATCGACGCATCCGGATCGGCGAGCGGCTCGTAGACGATGGTGGGGTTGAAGTTGGGCGCGGGCGCCAGGCTGAAGTACGTGAGCATCCCGCGGTCGTCGACCAACTCGCGGCCGGTCGCTTTCGCGAGCGTGCGCCACGCGTCGAGGTTGCCTTGCCGCACGCGGGCGGCCATCTCGGTCGTTCTCATCAGTCCGGAATCGTACAGTCCTCCGGCGTCTTGTCGGGCCGCAATCCTTTGAATGACGGCGCGCGCAGCTTGCCCGCCTCGGTCATCTGCAGATACTCGACGTCGCAGACGAGCTCGGGACGGACCCAGCGCGCCCCCTTGACGCCTCGCAGCTCCGGGTCGTCGAACGGCGGCCGTTCGATTTCGATCGCCTCGAGCCTGTCGCGGTACTCGGCGACCATCGCATCGGTGAAGCCGGTGCCGACCTGGCCGATCCAGATTCCTTCACCGTCGCGGTAGGCGCCCAGCAGCAGCGAGCCGAAGCCTTTCGACCGCGATCCTTCGCCCGTCGTCCAGCCGATGATCACGCAATCGGCGCGGTTGACCGCCTTGATCTTGAGCCACTCCTTGCTGCGCCGCCCGGGCTGATACACCGACCCGAGACGCTTGGCGACCACGCCCTCGAACCCGAGCTGCTTGGCCGCTTCGAACAAGCGCGATCCGTGCTCGTCGAGCGTGAGCGTGAGCGTGATCCGCTCCGTCTCGGTCACGATGTGCGCGAGCATCTCGCGGCGCGCCTCGAGCGGTTCGCGCGTGAGATCCCGGCCGTCGAAGAACAGCAGGTCGAAGGCGAAGAAGGTGACGGGGATCTTCCTGCGCATGCGGTCCACGTCCCGCGGGCTGGTCAGGCCCATGCGCTGCTGCAGGCGCTCGAAGGACGGCCGGCCCTGCTCGTCGGCGGCGACGATCTCGCCGTCCACGATCGCGTTGATCGCGTTGACGTACTGCGCCAGGTTCGCGAGCTCGGGATAGTGCACGGTCAGGTCGCGGCCGTTGCGGCTGATCAGCTTCGTCGCGTCCGTGGTCACCGTGGCGAGCGCGCGGATGCCGTCCATCTTCGGCTCGAAGCGCCACTTCGGGT
>DATLFO010000329.1:0-8353 GCA_035541035.1 Actinomycetota bacterium | reverse complement strand
GGACAGGAAGATCCACGCGTAGGCGATCGCGGTCGCGGGCTCGAGGTAGGTCAGGACGCCGACGTGCTGTACTTTGACCACCCTGACCGCGGCGAAGTAGATGAAGCCGGCGGCGGCGGTGTGCAGCGCCCCGAGCATCAGCAGCCGCGGCAGCGCCTCGCCGAACCCGTCGAGCGTTCCGGTTAGCGCCACCGGGGCGACCGCGAGCGCGGCGACGCCGAGCTGCCAGACCAGGATCGTCGCGGGCTCGTAGATCGCGGTGAGCCGCTTATTGGCGAGCACGACCATCGCGAAGGCAACGGCCGACAACAACGCATAGACGACACCGGCGGGATCCTGCACCTCCCACGCGGGAATCGCGATCAGCGCCATGCCGCCGAGCGAGACCGCCAGCGCCCCGATCGTCCGGGTCTCGACCCGCTCGCGCAGCAGGGGCCATGCCCCGACGGCGACGAGCACCGGGCCGATGAACACGAGCAGGATGGCGGTGCCGACCGACAGACGCTTGAACGCCTCGAACATCAGTGTCCAGTGAACGGCCAGCAGCACGCCGTCGGCGATCAGCAGCCAGGCACTTCGCCGAAGGCGCAGACGCGCAACTCGTCGGCGCAGCAGCATGTAGGCGAGGGCGAGCAGGCATCCGGTCGCGGTTCGCACGAGCGCGATCCCCGCCGCGCCCACGCGGATCGGTTCGATGATCACGCCGATGGAGCCCCAGAGCACGCCGAGAAGAACGAGCTCGAGGTATCCGGCTTGCGTCCGGGAGCGCATCGTGCCGCTATGCTAGCCGGGCCGCGCTCGGACACAGATCGGCCAAGACGCACTCGCCGCATTTCGGCCGCCGCGCGGTGCAGATCATGCGGCCGTGGGCGATCAGACGCACGTGTGTCGCGAGCCGGCTGCGCCCGGGAACGAGCGACTCGAGGATCTGCTGCGTGGCCGCCGCGTCCGCCTTGGGCCCGGCGAAGCCGAGCCGGATCGCCAGACGATGGACGTGGGTGTCAACGGGAAGCGCAGGACGCGCGAGCGAGAAGGCAAGCACACAGGCCGCCGTCTTGGGCCCGATTCCCGGCAGCGACAGCAAGTAGTGCCGCACGTCGTCATCGCTCATGCGCCGCAAACGCTCGAGGCCGTAGGACCCTTCGCGCTCGCGAACCTCGCGCAAGACGGCCTTGATGCGAGGCGCCTTCGAATCGGCGAGTCCGCCGATGCGAATCGCGTCCGCGATGGATTTCGTGCGGGCCGACGCGACCTGCTCCCAGGCCGGGAACCGTTCGCGCAGCGAAACCCAGGCGCGATCGCGATTCAGGTCGGAGGTGTGCTGCGACAGCAGCGTGAAGATCAGCTCGTCGAGCGGCGGCTTGACGACGGACCCGACAACAGAGGTGTCGGGCCGGGCAGGGTGTCCCGACCGGTACGCGCGCGCGAGTCGTCGCACGATCTCACGCGCGCGCTCCCGGTCGGATGCTGCTTGGGCCATGCCGGCGAGTGTACGCGCCGGCAAAGCCGTCTACGCATGCGCGCGCCGGTCCATGGCGCGCCAGATCAGCAGTGCGATGATCGCCCCGATGATCGAGCCGATCAGCCCGGAAGGGCTGAAGCCGTCGCTGTCGGAGACGAGGTTGCCGAGGAATCCACCCACGAGCGAGCCGACGAGGCCGAGCACGGTGGTTCCCACGATGCCCATGCTGTCATCGCCGGGAACCAGGGCGCGGGCCAGCAGACCGGCGATGAACCCCACGATGAGCCACCAGATGATGTTCATATGTCCCTCCTCACGAGGAGAGATACCCACGAAACTCCTGCGCTACTCGCGCGCCAGATCCGCGAACTTCGTGTACTGACCCAGGAAGGCCAGTTTCTCGGTGCCGACGGGCCCGTTACGGTGCTTTGCGACGATGATCTCGGCTTCGCCCTTGGCTTCCGATTCTTTGTTGTAGTACTCGTCGCGGTACACGAACATCACCACGTCCGCGTCCTGCTCGATCGCGCCCGAGTTGTGGCTCACGATCCCGTCTGCAAGCCACGACGCCGGCCCAGGAACGGTCAAGTCGTATACATCCTCCTCGCCTGCCGGCTCAACCGCGATGACTTTGTCCCAAAACAGATCGTTCGACGCCAACTCAGCTAGGACTGGGTCGTCGAGGATGTCGGCATTCTCGGCCAAGACGAGCCGCGATGGACCGAACCGCCAATGCGACGTTCCACCGTAGGCGGGACCTCGAGCGAGCGCCATCGCCTGCTGGGAGATTCCTCGCTGCTGCATCTGCATCCGCACGCGATCGAAAACAGCCGCCGGGATCGTGTCGACGTTCGTATTGGAAGGCCGATCCACCAAGTACTCGGTCAACGCCGTCGCCTGAGCGACGCGGGGACCGAACGCGCCGATGCGCCGTCGGAAGATTCGCTGGCCGGAAGTTCCCGATACCACGGCGTTGAAGGCCGGTCGCCCCGCCGGCCACGCCTCGACCTTCCCCGGCTGCGTGAGCGTGCGAGAGATCGCGATGCGATCTCCGGCTGCCAGCATCCCGACTCGCACCCACCCGTCGAAACCGAACAGGCGGTGCTTCGCCGTGGCGCGGATGGAGCGGCCGCTGGCGAGCCGGACGCTGAAGACCGGACGCCGGCCGACTTTCCAAACCATGTCCGAGGCGGATTCGACGATCCGGCCGCGATCGTCCATGGCGAGCACCATCGGCGTTGTGCCGACAAGCGCTTCGATTGGCAGTCGGCGTCCGTCGGCTAGGCAGACAAGCGTGTCGCCGGTCACGCATTCCCTCAGATGCGACAGCTGGGGGCGGCGTTCGCCGCCGCCTTGCTCGGGCTGGCGCGACAACTGCGAGACGGCGACGACAGGAACGTCCATCTCCTTGGCGAGGATCTTGAGGCCGCGCGAGATCTCGCTGACCTCTTGCACGCGGCTTTCGGTGCGGCGCGATCCTTGCATCAGCTGGATGTAGTCCACGATCACGAGCCCGAGATCCTGCTGCTGCTTCAGCCGCTGACACTTCGCACGGATCTCCATCATCGAAATCGAGGCGCTGTCGTCGATGTAGAGCGGGGCGGTGTCGAGCTTGCCGACGGCGTTGGACACCCGTGTCCAGTCGGCCTCGGACAGATGCCCGGTGCGCAGGCGGCTCGAGTCGACATGCGACTCGGACGAGATCAGACGCTGCACGATCTCGTTCTGGCTCATCTCGAGCGAAAAGATCACGACCGGCACATTCGACTTCATCGCGGCGTTGTGCGCGACGTTGAGCACGAACGAGGTCTTTCCCATGGCGGGCCTCGCGGCGACGATGATCAGGTTCTGCCGCTGCAGGCCCGACAGACGGTCGTCGATGTCGCGGAAGCCGGTCGATACGCCAGTGATGTCGCTGTCGCGCGAGGCGAGCATCTCGAGCTGCTCCATCGACTCGGCGAGCAGCTCGCGAATCGGACGGAAGTCCGAGTGGATGCGCCGCGCGGCGACCTTGTAGATCGCCTCGCCGGCGCGGTTGATTGCCTCGTCGATGTCGGGCGGGATGTCGTAGCACTCTTGCGCGATACGCGTCGAGGCGTCGATGAGCCGTCGCAGCGTCGAGTGCTCGACGATGATCTGCGCGTAGAACGCGGCATTGGCCGCCGTCGGCACGCCGGCGAGCAGCGTGTGGATGTAGGGCGCGCCGCCCGCGGACTCCAGCGTGCCTTTGCGCCGCATCTCTTCCACGACCGTGATCGCATCGACCGCTTCGCCGGAGGCGAACAGATCGCGCATCGCGGTCGCGATCTGCTGGTGGGCGCTTCGATAGAAGTCGTCGGGCTGGAGGATCTCGAGCACTTCCGAGATCGCGGTCTTGGACAGCATCATCGCGCCGAGCACGCTCTGCTCGGCGTCGAGGCTGTGCGGTGGAACGCGGGAAACCTGGTTGGCCTCGCGGTCCCGGGTCAGGTCAATGGCCATCGTCGTCCCCTCACCGTAGACGCGGCCGCCGACAACGAGCCGTCCACAGCCTGTTCAGGGCTGTTCTCGCTGTTCACAGGCGTCGTCCCCCGACCGTCCCCAGGTTTGTCCACAAGCCCCCCAACAAGCGTCATGGCCGGCCCGAAGATGGGCACGGCCATGTGGTGCGAGGCGCGATTAAACCCGAACCGCCCGGGCCGGTCAAGGAGAGAAAACCGGTCCCGCACATCCGGTAGCATCGCCCCGCGATGAGCGACGATCCGAAGCCGTGGCAGGTGCTTGCGTCACGCTACCTGCATCAAGAGCCGCCGTGGCTGGTCGTACGCGAAGACCGCGTCGCGTTGCCCAACGGCGTCCAGATCGAGCGCTATTGGGTCAACGAATACGAAGCCTGGTGCAACGTGATCGCGGTGACGCCGGACGACCGGATCGTGATGGTGCGCCAATACCGACACGGGATCGGCCAAGTTCATTACGAGCTGCCCGGCGGCGTCGCCGACCATGGCACGCCGGAAGAGTCCGCGCGTACCGAGCTTCTGCAAGAGACCGGCTTCGGCGGAGGAGCGTGGTCGCCGTTCATGCGCATCTGCGCGAACCCGAGTCTGGCCAGCAACTGGACGCACACCTTTCTGGCCGAAGGCGTCGAGCGCATCGCCGAGCCCGATCACGAACCGACCGAAGATCTGCGCATCCACTTCATGCCGGTCCGCGACATCCCGCAGATGATCGACGACGGCGAGATCGTGCAGGCGCTTCACGCTGCCGCGCTGCTCCGTTACGCGCTGCAGCGCGCCTAATCCTTCGCGCCGAAGCCTTCGATGAGTTCGTTCATGCCGGGATCGTTCCCGTTAGGCGCCGGCCGGCATGCGGCGAAGCGACCAGACCGCCCAAGCGATGAACGGAATGCTCACCGGGCCCACCACGAAGATCGCTCCACCCGGCGACAGCAAGGCCAGAGGAAGCAGGACGAGCGCCGCAACGAGAACGCTCTTCGCCACGATCGGCCGGTGAGTCGATCGCTCGGAGCGAGCACCCGCCAGTACGGCGGTCACGAGAAACACCACCGCGATGAAGAAGGCCAGACCGCCGACCGCAGAGGTCGCGATGGCGACGGCCGCCAGACCAGCGGCCGCGGTCGCGTCGATGGCCACCGCACCGCGAGGCGACACGAGGAAACGCAGCGCGGAGGCGACGGTGATTGCCGCAGCCCCGGCGATCCACCGCGACTGCGTGGACGTGATTCGCACGTCGAGGGCCAGCAGGATCGCGACGGCGATGACGGCGGCCACCGAGGCCGCCCAAAAGCCGGTCGAGGCACCCGATCGTCGCGTCACGCGACCCACGATACGGCCGGCGGAAGCCCCGAGCAAGACGAGCGCGGCAAACTGGACAGTTTTTATGGACAGATTCTTGCCCGGGTTCTATTCTGGGCGCATGGAGCGGGCGCGCATCGTGGCGGCGACGGATTTCAAGCAGCATTGCCTGGCGCTGCTCGACGACGTCTCGCGGTCGGGCCGGGCAATCGTGGTCACCAAGCACGGGCGGCCGGTCGCCCGGCTGGTTCCGGTCGAGGATCGCTCCGCCTCGGCGTTCTTCGGGTCGGTGACGCTGGTGTCGGACCGCCCTGAGGACTACTACTCGGCGGGCGACGCCTGGGAGACCGAAGATCACTAGCGCAGGACTGCTGTTGGACACCCACGCGGTCTTGTGGTGGGCGGCAGGCAGCCCTCTTCTGTCGAAACGAGCCCGGTCGGCGATCAAAAGTGCTTCGCGTCTGTACGTCAGCCCGCTCAGCTGCTGGGAGGTCGCACGCCTCGTGAACCGAGGCCGCGTCCGGCTCGCGGACGATCCATCCCTGTGGACGCGCGCCCTGTTCGAGCAAGAACGCGTCGAGCCGGCATCCACCACGCCGGAAGCGGCGGTCGCCGCGGCCGGGCTCCCCGAGACGTTCCCGGGCGATCCGATCGACCGGCTGCTGTATGCAACCGCCGCAGACCTTCGCCTTCCGCTGATCACCCGCGACCGCGCGATCCATCGCCTCGCCGCCCAGCGGCGCGACATCCGGACGATCTGGTAGCCGAAAGGAAAGCGCCCGCCTCTGAAAACGAGACGGGCGCTTCGCTTCGACGATCCGTTCTAGCCGCGCTGGACTTCGACGTTGATGGCGGCTTCGACTTCGGCGTGCACACGCAGATGCACGGTGTGCATGCCGAGCGACTTGATCGGCTGGTCCAGGTGAAGGCGGCGCTTGTCCACCTTCGGGCCGCCGGCCTTGACGATCGCCTCGGCGATCGCGGCCGGGGTGACCTGACCGAAGAGCCGTCCGCCGTCGCCGGACTTGGCCTTGACGCGCACCTTCAGTGACTGCAGGTGGTTGCGCACGTCCTCGGCCTTCTCGCGGCTTGCGACCTCGCGAAGCTCGCGGGTCTTGCGGATCATCTCGACCTGCTTGAGCGATCCCTTCGTCGCAAGCCGCGCCAGCCCGCGAGGGATCAGATAGTTGCGCCCGTAGCCGTCGGCGACATCGATCACATCGCCGGGTGCGCCGAGCGCGCGCACCTCCTGCGTCAGGATGACTTTCATCGGACCGCGTAGGGGATCAGGCCCATCTCACGGGCGTTCTTGACGGCGGTGGCGACGTCCGCCTGGTGCTGCGCGCACGTTCCCGTCACGCGGCGGGCGCGAATCTTGCCGCGGTCCGAGACGAACTTCCGGAGAAGCTGCACGTCCTTGTAGTCCACCCAGTCGGACTTCTCGCGGCAGAACTGACAGACCTTGCGCTTCTGCCGGCGTCCGAAGCCGCCCTTTCCTTCCGTATCGCGGCGGCTGCGGCCGCCCTTGCGGTCCCTGTCTCTATCTCTCGGCACTTCGATGTCCTCCGTCTGTTCGACCGGGCCGGACTCGGCGGCGCGACGGCCGTGCGGCCGCCGCGTCCGCGCACCCGGAGCAGGTGCGCGGTCCGACCCACTTCTGCGGGCCGATCGTTAGATCGGCACTTCCTCGTCCATCGGGGCGCCCGCGTCCCAGTCGCCGCCGCCGCCTCCGCCGCTTCCCTTCGAGGTCCGCTCGACCTTGGCGGTCGCGAACCGCAGCGACGGGCCGATCTCGTCGGCTTCGACCTCGACGACGGAGCGCTTCTCGCCCTCCTGGGTCTCCCACTGGCGCATCTTCAGGCGGCCGGTGATCACGACGCGGGTTCCGCGCGTGAGCGATTCGGCGATGTTCTCGGCGAGCTGCCGCCAGCAGTTGATGCGGAAGTAGCTCGTCTCGCCGTCCTGCCAGTTGCCGGCCTGGTCTTTGAAGCGGTGGTTCACGGCGATGCGGAAGTTGGCGACGGCCGCTCCCTGCGGCGTGTACCGCAGCTCGGGGTCGTCGGTCAGGTTTCCGACCAGCGTGACCGTGTTTCCGTTGGCCATTGTCTTCACCTCCCGGGGAAGGACGTGCTTGGGCTAGTCCTTTCCGGGACGAACGAATTTGTGGCGCACGAGCTCGTCGGCCAGACGCATCTGACGGTCGAGCTCGGCGACGGTGGCCGGATCCGTGTCGAGATCCGCGAGCACGTAGTAGCCCTCGTCGAGATGGTTGATCTCGAACGCGAACCGCTTGCGGCCCCAGTGATCCACCTTGGCCACCTCGCCACCCTGGTCCTTGACGAACCCGAGATAGCGGTCGACGGTGGTCTGGATCGCGGATTCCTCGAGACGAGGATCCAAAATGAGCATGAGTTCGTAACGGCGCCGGTCCGCCATCCTCACCTCCTCTGGTCTAGGCGGCCCTCCGTATTCGTCCCTTTTGAACGGATACGGTTCGGGCAGGGGTGAGACTGCACTCGCCGGTTATCCGGCCGGCGAGCGACTCAGGGTAGCACACCTCCACAATCGTCAATTCGTCCCTTCGAAGGCACCATACAACGAGGGAATGACGCTCCCCTCGGGCTCGCGACAGGCTCGCGAACAATCGGGATAAATAGATACTCGCGGGGCTCGATCCCTTCGTCTTCTTCCCTTCGGGGCCCCGCCGCCGGGGTGCCGTAGCATTGCCCGGCCGGACCGACTTCCCCTATGCCGGACCGACTTCCCCTATGAAGGACCTCGCATGATCGGCGGGCCTCAGCAGCCCGGGACGCAGCCACACGACCGCAAGGCCGTGGGCTTGCTCGCCGCGCTCATCGCGCTCGCGCTCGCGACGGCGATCGTGTCGATGCCCAAGATCGACCGGGACGGCGACCGTCCACCGTCGGCGATCCCCACGCCGACCGTGACGCCGGGCTCCCCGGAGCCGTCACCCACCGAGACCGGTCCCGAGACGACGGAACCGTCTCCGACCGAGAGCCCATCCCCGACCGTCACCGCCACGGCCACCGCAACGACGGGGACCTGACGCACTCGTTCACCTGCCCGGAGTGCGGCA
>DATLFO010000328.1:0-2961 GCA_035541035.1 Actinomycetota bacterium | reverse complement strand
CTTCAGCCGCACCCCGCCGCAGAACGAGCTCGCCGTTGTGCGGCGGGGTGCGGCTGAAGCCTTGCTGCTTCGCGGCGGGGACCTGTTCGGGGACGCGCGGGAAGACCGGCTGGATGATTTTCTTTCCGAGCACCTCCTTCTCGACACAAGGCCCGTTGCCGGGAATGCCTTCGATCTCGATGCGCGCGCGATGCATGCCGGCCACGGCGTTGATGCCGACCTTGCCGAGCTTGAACACGCACAGCAGGCCGTCCTCGCCGTCGGGGTCGCGCGCGAACCCGGCCCCCATCGACTTGGGCGCGCTCGGATACAGCTCGTCACGCTCGAGGAAGTCGGCGATCGTCGGATCCTCGCTGTAGAAGCGGAAGCGCGGAAGGACCGTCGAGTCCGGGATGCACTGGCCGTTGCCCTGGCCCTTGTAGCCGCAGAAGAACTTTAACGTTCCGTGCTCGAGCGTCTGGGCCTTGGCCTGATCCGGATCCGAGAAGCCGCCGGCGATCATGCGCGCCATCGCGGTGATGGTGGTGGTCTGCCCGGCCGGGATCTGGGCGCCGGCGAACGAGTGCATGGCGAGCGACTCGACCACGGGGAACGCCTGCGACTGGACACGGGCCTGTTGCGTGATCGGGTTGCGATCCTGCGGATCGATGCGGAACAGGTGCCAGGCGTGATAGTAGCCGTCGCTCGGCTCCTTCGACGGCGGATCCAGCTGGACCGAGCCCTGCTGCAGGTCGAGGTCGCGGCCGAGCGGCGCGCCGCCGCCGCCGACGACGTAGAGCGGCACGACGCCCTTGATCGTGTCCCGGGCGTTCATGCGCGGGCCGCCGGTGATGACCGCGCTCACGCGCGTCGCGGCCACGGTGGCCTCGAAGTGCTGCTGGTGGCCCTGGTTCGACCAGTTCGGCACCTGCTGCTCGGACGGGATGAAGGGCGCCTGGTTGGTGAGCACGACCGTGGGGATTCGCAGAACGTCCTGCGCTTCGGCGAGCACCGTCGGCAGCCAGGTCTCTTGATCCTCCGGCGGGTTCTGCTGCTCGAAGGTGCCGTAGGAGCGCGTGGACGAGTCCACCACGACCACGCGCATCATCCGCTTCCCGCCTTCCATGTAGTCGAAGGCGTAGTGCGTGCGCGCCGCGTCGCGGATCGGCTCGGCGTTGCCGATCGAGACCGGCGCGATGTTTCGCGGCGACGCGGCGTGACCCCACGGTGCCGGCTGCTTGGCGAAGACGTTCTTCCAATAGTCGTGCGATCCGTTCTGGGTACGCCCGCCCGTGGGCAGCACGACCTCGAACCCGGCGAACCGATCGCGATTGCCCGGCGCCACGAAGACCGGAACGTCGAATCCCTTGAGGTAGTTGCGGAACTGCTCGAGCTCCTCGGGAATGCCGACGCGCCGCATGTTGCCGGTGAACAGCACGAACTTGGGTCCGCCCGGCTGCGCGGCGGCCTTGTTGATCTCGTCGCGGATCTGCAGCGAGACCTCGTCGGCCATGGTGCCGGTCCCAACCGCGGACGAGCACAGGCCGACGCCGCACCACGACTCGCCGAAGGCGGCGAACGTCACGCCGGGCTTGGGCGGGTCGAGCGGCGCCGAGGAGGCAGGCTGGCGAGGGTCGCCGCCGACGGCGATCTTGTAGATGGCCGAGGTCTCCTCGCTGCGGAAGTGACCTTCGACCAGATCCTTGAAATCGGCCGGCGAGCCGCCCGCGCCCCAGCCGGCGCTCTCGGACGCCATCCTCAGATCGTAGATCGGGTCTTCGAAACGGCTCGGGTCCACCTCGTCGCGAAGCAGCGTCGTGCGGCGCTCGAGCCCGATGTCGGCCCAACGGCCGCCGGCGTAGCGCATGACGGTTCCGCGCTGGGCCGCGGCCGCCTCGCCGCGCCACTTCTCCTCGCCGGGCGTCACGCTGGCGTACAGCGAGGAGCCCGCGCTCGACAGCGACATCACGGTTCCCTGCAGCGGCGCCTCGAACGGCGCGATGCGTCCGTCCGCCTCGCGCACGATCAACGCCGAGTCCTGTCCGCCCATCACGATCCGGTTGCCGAGCCGCGTCGCGGTGTACAGCGTCGGCGCAACCGGGCTGTCCTGACGCTTGAGCAGCGTCCGGGCCTCGGCGCGCCGCTTCCAGCTTCCCGGCCGTCCTTCGACCACCGCGCCGTCGGATCCGACGGCGAGGTAGCCGGACGGCGTGGTGATCACCGAGTACAGGTCGCTCGCGATGGCGTCATTCGAGTCGTCGCGCCAACGGCCGCCCTGATAGACCAGGATCGTGCCGCCGAGCCCGACGGCGACGCCTTCGGCCGGGCTGCGGAACGCGGCCGAATACAGGCTGGACGTGGTCGGCGAGTCCGTCACCTGCCAGCGCAGGTTGCGCAGACGCAAGATGATGCCGGAGGAGCCGAAGGCCCAGGGCTCGGCGCCGGCCGGCCACGCGGCGGCATTGAGCACCTGGCCGGTCACCGAGTCGATGCTGTCCCACGCAGCCCCGCTAAAGATGATGCCGGAGCCGTAGGCGCCGACCGCGATCGCACGTCCGGATCCGTCCTCGGCCAAGGCCATGCCGCGAAGAAGCCGGTTCTGCGGCTGCGCCCAGCGCGAGATCGCGGACCGCTTCGGCGATGCCGTCCAGTGGCCGATCGTGGTTGAGCTGGAGCGGATCATGCCGCCCGCGCCCAGCGAACGTCCGGACGAAGCGACGAATCCTTCGTTGTTCGAGCCCATCGAGATCGAGATCAGGTATCCGTTCGCGTTCGGCTCCCGGTACCAGCCGCCGCGGGAGAACCGGAACAGACCCAGACCGCCGGCGAACACGTCGCCGCCGGGCACGATGGAAAGCGACGCGACGTGATACGGCGCGGTCGGGAACGGCTGGTCGCAGAGTCGGGTCATGTCGACGCCCGACACCCGCTCGCCGTACATGTCCGCGCAGTAGGTGGTGACGCGCCCGCTGCGGTCGAAGT
>DATLFO010000327.1:0-3092 GCA_035541035.1 Actinomycetota bacterium | reverse complement strand
GCCGAAGGCCCTCGGCGAGCCAGGCGGGCCCGTGAGCCCGGATCGCGGCGGGCCACAGCGCGATGCCTCGCTCGGCCGCGCGGCTGTAGGAGTTCGCCAGCGGGTGAAGGTCCGCGGTGCCGGCCGGCAGCACGCCGCCGTCGTTGGCGATCTGGCCGTGACCGGGCGGCAGCACCAGCACGTCGATCACGAGCCGGTCCCACTCGAACAGCGCCTGCTGGCGGTAGGGCTCCTCCGCGCTCGCGGGCACGGCGACGGCGAGGAGCAGGGCCAGGATCACGGCAGGTATGCGCATGGACACAGCGTTTCGATGCGTCCCGACCCGCTCCCTTTCGGACGAAGGTTCGTTGGTGCCGCTTCGACGCTCAGGGGCGCGATTGTCCGCCCGGCTCAGGCGGTCGCGCCGGCGCGCTGCTCCTCCAGCTCCTCGATCGACATCAGCACCTCGCGCGGCTTCGAGCCGACCGACGGACCGACGACGCCGCGCTCCTCGAGCAGATCCATGATGCGGCCCGCACGCGCGAACCCGACCTTGAGCTTTCGCTGCAGCATGCTCGTGGATCCGAGGCCGCTGCGCACGACCAGCTCCATCGCCTGCGTCATCAAGTCGTCGTCGTCGCCTTCACCCTCGGACGAGGCCTGACTCGTCGTCACCGACACGACACCCTCGACGTAGTCGGGATCGGACTCGCGGCGACAGTGCGTCGCGACGGCCTCGACCTCGGGATCCGACACGAACGCGCCCTGCACGCGCATCGGCTTGGACATCGCGGCCGGAAGGAAGAGCATGTCGCCGAAGCCGATGAGCTTGTCCGCGCCGACCTGATCCAGGATCACGCGGCTATCGGCCTGCGAGGAGGTCGCGAACGCGATCCGGCTGGGAATGTTGGCCTTGATCAGGCCGGTGACCACGTCAACACTGGGGCGCTGGGTTGCGACCAGCAGATGGATGCCGACCGCGCGGGCCATCTGCGCGATGCGGCAGATCGAGTCCTCGACGTCGCGCGGCGCCACCATCATCAGGTCTGCGAGCTCGTCGATGACGACCAGGATGTAGGGCATCGTCTCGGTGACGGGCAGGCCGTGCTTCTTGACGCGCCCTTCGCGCACGGCCTGGTTGTAGGAGTCCACCTGCCGGTGGCCGCTCGCGGCGAGATCGTCGTAGCGGTTCTCCATCTCCTTGACCACCCAGTTGAGCGCCTCCGCCGCGCGTTTGGGATGCGTGATGACCGGAGACAGCAGATGCGGCATGCCGTTGTAGTGGGTCAGCTCGACGCGCTTGGGATCGACCAGGATCATGCGCAGCTCCTCCGGCTTGGCCCGCATCAGGATCGACACCAGCATCGTGTTGATGCACGTGGACTTGCCCGAGCCGGTCGCGCCGGCGATCAGAAGGTGCGGCATCTTGGCGAGGTTGATCACGATCGGCTCGCCGCTGATGTCCTTGCCGAGGCCCACGATCAGCGGATGATCGTCGGTCTTGGCCTTCGTGCACGTGAGCAGCTCGCGCAGCGCGACGACCTCGCGCTCGAGGTTGGGAACCTCGATCCCGATCGCGCTGCGGCCGGGGATCGGGGCGATGATGCGCACGTCGGGCGTCGCCAGCGCGTAGGCGATGTCGTTGGCGAGGCTCACGACCCGGTTGACCTTCACGCCTTCGCCGAGCTCGACCTCGAAGCGGGTAACCGTCGGGCCGCGTGTGTGACGAGCGACCGAGGCGTCCACGTCGAACTGGCGAAGCGTCTGCTCGATCGCGCGGATCGTGTCGTTGACGGACTTGCCGGCCGGCGCCGGCGCGGCGGACTTTCGCAGCAGATCGATCGACGGCCGCCGGTACTGTCCGCTCCGACGGGCCATCGCCGCCGGCTCGCCCCCGTCGTGCTCGTCGCCGTCGCCCTGGACGTCGTCGCCCTGGACGTCGTCGTCGGGCAGGAGGACCTGGATGATCGGCTCGGTCGGCAGCGGCGGCGCAGCCGGAACGATGGGCTGCGGCTCCGGCTCGAGCTCGGGTTCCGGCCCGCGTTCGGGTTCGGGCTCGGCCGCTCGCGGCGGACGGGCCTCGGCCCGGCGCGCGGCCAGCGCCGCGGCCTTGGCTCGCACGCGCCCTGCGAGGTTCGCGCGCACGGCGGCGAGCGTCTCGCCGATCCGGCGGACCGGCGTCCGGGTGAGCACCAAAACCCCGAACCCGAGGACGGCGAGCAACGTGATCGCCGCGCCCGGCGGCGCGACGAGCCGGCGCAGCGGGCCGGCGACGAGCGCTCCGACGAGACCGCCGGCGTCGCGCAGCGTCTCGGCGCCTGCGGTCACGTCGGGCGTGCCTTGCGCGAGATGCCACAAGCCGAGCGCGCCCAAGGCCACGAGCGACAGCCCGACGACGACGCGAGGACGGTCGGGGCCGGGCCTTGTGGTGAAGAACGCGTAGGCGAGATAGCCGAGAAGGACCGGCGCCAGGAATCCGCCGCGACCGAACAGCCCACGCGCGGTCAGCTCGAGGAACGCGCCGACCGGACCGGCTTTGTGAAGCCAGATGCCGAGCACGCACAGGACGGCGAGCAGCGCCAAGCCGATGCCGTACGCGTCGGACAGGTGCGGTCCGAACGCGCGCGACAACGCATCGGAAACGGCCTTGAGCCGCGCTCCGATCCCGCCGCCCTTCGACTTCGAAGAGCGGGTCTTGCCCCCAGGCGATCGCCCCCGCTTCTTCTTGGCCACCGAGCCTCCCGGCTTCGTTTCGCTGCCTCGATGTGCGGAGATCGATCAGCGGACCGCAAGCAGCCCGCAACCACCGGCTCGCGCCGGTCCCTACAGTATGCCGAGTTTTTCCAACGCAGCCCGCATGATGGACGTCTCGCGCTCGGTCGCGTCGACGAGCGGCAGACGCACCGGTCCTCCGGGAAGGCCGACCATCGCGAGCGCCGCTTTCAGCGGGATCGGGCTCGTGGTGCAGAACAGCGCGTCGACCAGCGGCACGAGATCCCGGTTGATCTGCGCGGCGACGTCGATCTGTCCCTTGTCGTGCGCGGCGATCATCTCAGCGATCCGGTTGCCGGCCAGGTGGCCCGCGACGCTCACCACGCCCGCGGCGCCGACGG
>DATLFO010000326.1:0-5970 GCA_035541035.1 Actinomycetota bacterium | reverse complement strand
TCGCCAGGCCGGACGAAAGAACGAACAGCTCCTCGAACGCCAGACGGCGGCGCGCGGCGTTCTTGGCGGCGAGCGAGTCGGGGAAGTGGATCTGCCGGAAGGCCTCGTTGCGGGAGGCAAGGTCGAGCCGGTCGAGCAGCTCCTCCGGCAGCGGGTCGTCGATCTCGGGGCCGAACGCGGCGAGGGCGTCGTGGATGGCCCGGCGCAGCATCGCCGGCGAGACGCCTTCGGTCGCGGGATGCACCGGGATGATCCGTCCGGTGTGCACGCTCTCGCCGGGGCCGCCGAGGCGCTCGACGAAAAACGCGCCGGTCACCTGCAGACGGCCTTGGCGGCGCTCGAAGCGGCCCGCCACCGCGACGTCGATGCCCTCGAGGATCTGCTTGGCCCGGAACGGCTGGTTCCACCACACCGCTTCGACGAAGCCGGTGCCGTCGCCGATCTTGGCCACGAGCATGTGGCGCTTCGACCCGCGGATGTAGCGGCCGTCGACCCTATAGATGCGTCCGACGATCGTCGCCTCCTCGCCGAGCTTGAGGTCCCCGATCGGCTTCGTGCGCGAGAGGTCCACGTAGCGGCGCGGAACCTGCTCGATCAAGTCGCGGATCGTCACGATGCCTTTCGCGGCGAGCTTGCGCGTCGCCGGACCGCTCAGGCCGCTCAGGCGCGCGAGCGAGAGCGGTCGGTCCAGCGGACCCGCCGACGCATCGGCCGTTGGCATGCTCATTCGACCGCGATCAGATAACGCTCGACGGGCTGCCCGCCGTCGCGCACGTCCACGTCTACGCCGGGCAGCGTGTCGCGAAGCGCTTTCTCGAGCGCGGATCGCTCGCCGGCGGGAGCGGTCGCACCCGCGAAGACCGTCACGACCTCGATCGGCTCCTCGTCGTCCATCGTCGTCACCACGCGCACCACGGCCGAGACCGGATCCTGCTCGATCGCCGCGACATCGGCGCCGCAGAACGCGATCGCCTGGCCGGCACGAACGGTGCCCGCGGGCGTCGTGGCATCCCGGGCCGCGACGATCACCTTCGCGCTGGCGGCCACCGAGGCCGCCTGGCGCATCTGCGCGGCGTTGGTCTCGAGGTCCCGCGCATCGCCGTAGGCGAGCATCGTCGTGACGCCGTGCGCGAGGTCGTGAGTGCCGACCACCACGGCGCGCCGGTCCGTGACGAGCTCGCACGCCTGCATCGCGGCCGGGATGGCGTCGTCGTTGTTCGGCAGCACGATCACATCGGCCGCCGGGCAACGCCGGATCGCGTCGGCGATCTCACCGACCGACGGGTTCACCGTCGAGCCGCCGTCGATCACCACGCCGGCTCCCAGTTCGGCGAACAGCCGCGCGAAGCCTTCGCCGGCGACGACCGCCACGACCGAGACCGGCGCCGCGGCGCGTGCGACCGGGATCGAGCGCGGCCCGCCGGTCCGATCGGCGAACGCGGTCACCGACGCGGTCCGTACCGTGCCGACGGCGCGGCCGATCTCCACGGCCTCGCCGGTGTCGTTGGTGTGCACGTGCACGTTCCACAGCCCGCCCCCGCCGGACACCACGACCGAATCACCGATCCGGCCCAGCTCCGCCCGCAGCGGCTCGATCACCTCGTCGGCCGCCTCGAGCAAGTACTGCACCTCGTAGCCGAACCGGCTGGAGCCGGATTCGCGGGCCATCGCCCGCGGCGCCGCGCTGCTCGCGAGGCCGGGCGCCGCGGCCGGTTCGCGGCCGGAAAGCGATGCGCCGAACGCATCGAGCACGATCCAGAGGCCGAGTGCGCCGGCGTCCACCACGCCGGCCTGCTTCAAGACCGGAAGCAGATCCGGGGTGCGATCGACCGCCGCGCGGGCGCCGGCCGCGGCCGACTCGAAGATCTCGGCGGCCGTCGGTCCGCCGGCCGCATCCGCCGCGGCGCGGGCCGCCGTCAGGATCGTTCCCTCGACGGGCTCGAGCACTGCGGTGTAGGCAAGCTCGGCGGCTCGCCGCAGCCCGCGAACGACCGCGGCCGGGTCGCCGGGGCCGGCCGTCTCGCAGAACCCGCGCAACCACTGGGCCAGTACGACGCCGGAGTTGCCGCGGGCCCCGACCAGAGCGGCGCGCGGCGCAGCAGCGAAAGGGTCCGGCGAACCGAGCGCTTCGGCCGCGGCCGACATGGTGAGCAGCATGTTCGTGCCGGTGTCGCCGTCGGGGACGGGGAAGACGTTCGCCTCGTCGATCGAGGCCTGATGGGCACGAAGCGACCCGAGCGCCGCGACGATCGCTCGTTTGAACTCATTCGGCCCGAAGGTCACGGCCGGAATCCTAACGGGGCGGGCCGACCGGCCCTCACGGCCGGGAATGCGGACAATCCCGACGCCGGCAACGGACCGGGGCGGCCGCACCCGGTCGATTCCGATTCATCGGGTTGTCCGCCCGGAGGTCCGTCGCTACAATGCGCGGGCTATGGCTGCCGTGTGCGAGATCTGCAAGCGTGGTCCCGGCTTCGGGATGCAGGTTTCGCATTCCCATCGCCGCAGCCCCAAGCGCTGGAACCCGAACATCCAGCGGGTGCGCGCGAAGGTGAACGGCGCGACCAAGCGGCTCAACGTCTGCACGCGCTGCATCAAGGCCGGCAAGATCCAGCGCGCCGGCTGACCTCATCCTCGTGGCTACCCGCCGCCTCCGGGCGGCGTTTTTCGTTTCACGGACGTGGTTGGACATTTCAGTGATGGGGAGGCCTGCTTCGCCAGGCGGCGTCGGCCACGCGCGCTCCGCCGCCGATCGAGCGGGCTCGCTCGATCGCGCCGGTGACGAGCTCCTTGGCCTCGCCGACGGCGGACCGCAGCGGCCGTCCCCGGGCCAGGCCCGCGGTGATCGCCGCCGACAGGACGCAGCCGGTGCCGTGCACGGGCCCGCCGGGGATTCGCGGCCCCGGGAACGCCGTGACGGTCTCGCCGTCGAACAGGATGTCGATCGCGTCGCCCTCGAGGTGGCCGCCGGTCACGAGCGCCGCGGCCGCCCCCAGCTCGACCAGCGCTCGGGCGGCGGTTTCCTGCGAGCCGGGCGAGTCGACGGCCAGGCCGGTGAGCACAGCGGCCTCGGCCAGGTTCGGCGTGATCACCGCGGCGAGCGGCACCAGCCGCTCGCGCACGAGATCGAGAGCGGCCGGATCCATCAGCCCGGTGCCGTCGCTCGCCGCCAGGACCGGATCCACGACCAGCGGGCCGAGCCGGTGACGCTCGATCGCGTCGCAGACCCCCCGGACGCAGGCGCCGTCGGGCAGCATGCCGGTCTTGGCGGCGGACGGCCGCAAATCCGCGGCGACCGCGTCGATCTGCGCGGCCACGAGCTCCCACGGCACGGAGTGAACGTCGCGGACGCCGTGGGTGTCCTGCACCGTGATCGCCGTCACGGCGGTCGCCCCCCAGACGCCGAGTGCCTCGAAGACCTTCAGGTCCTGCTGGATCCCCGCTCCCCCGCCGGAATCGGAGCCCGCAATGCTCAGCGCGACCTCGGTCACGCGAAGTGCTCCCATCCGAGCTCGCGCAGCGGGATGCGCTCCCGGGCGTGCACGAAGACGCGGTCGGTTCCGCCGAACGCGCCGGCCACCGTCAGCGGGAGCGGAGCGATCGCGGAGCGCACGGCTTCGACCCGGTCCGGCGGCACCGCGATCGCGAGCTCGTAGTCGTCTCCGCCCGATGCTGCCAGCACCGCGGCCTCGACGCCCAGGAACCCGGCCGCGTCGGAGACCCCGGCCGTGACCGGCAGCGACGCGCCGTCGACGACGAGCCCCAGCCCCGACTCCTCCGCGATGTGCGCGGCGTCACGGGCGAAGCCGTCCGAGACGTCGATCATCGCGTGCGCGCCCGCCTCGGCGGCCGCGGGTCCGGCCGCCACGCGCGGCAGGGGCCGCCGATGGGCCGCGGCGAGCGCGGGGTAGGCGTCCAGGAGCGCCACGGCCCTGGGATCGGCGGCCGCGCGCATCAGCGCGAGGCCGGCGCCGGCGACGCCCAGCGCCCCGGTCACGCAGAGCACGTCGCCCTCCTGCGCCCCGGACCGGCGCAGCACCCCGGCCGGGCCCGGCTCGCCCGCGACCGAGACCGACACCACGATCTGAGGCGCGCCGGTCACGTCCCCGCCGACGATCGCGCAGCCGGTCTCGCCCGCGGCCTCGAGCATGCCGTCGTAGAGGGCATCGACGGCGGTGACCGAGACGCCTTCGGGCAGGCCGAGGGACACCAGCAGGTACCGCGGCATCCCGCCCATCGCCGCGATATCCGAGACGTTCACGGCGACGGCCTTGTATCCGGCGTCGGCGAGTGAGGAGAAGGCAAGATCAAAGTGGATGCCCTCGACGAGCATGTCGGCCGCCAGCAGCGTGGACGGGCCGGTATCCACTGCGGCCGCGTCGTCCCCCGGGCCGATCTCGACCCCGGCGGCCGCGGCGTCGGCGAGCCGCCGGCGCAGCCGCTCGATCAGGCCGAACTCCCCGAGATCGGAGACTGCCTTGCCATCCATTTCCGGCAGCATACGGCCCTCGGAAGCCGGAAAAACACCGCGGCACCTTGCCCCCGGGCCGTTCAGGCGCAAGAATGCGGCCCGTTGGCGAAGACGGCGGGGGCACGGGAGGCAGTCGATGGGCGTCCTGAACACGATCGAGCTGGAAGGCGTCTCGGACGAGTCGTGGGGCGCGGCCGCACGCGAGGCGCTTCGCGAGGCCGCCAAGACGATCCGCCACATCGTGAAGATGGACGTGCTCGAGACGAGCTGCTCCGTCCGCGAGGATTCGATCCTCGAATACCGCACCTCGGTGCGCCTGTATTTCGAGGTCGAGCCCAGCCGCTAAACGCGATTCCGGGTCCGCGCTCCGGGCAGTTTTACCGCGCCCGATTCGGGGAGTATCATCCTTGTGAAAGCTTTCACGAACTCTCCGGGAGGCGCATTCTCGTGACCCAGAAGCTCGAAGGCCCTGCATACGTTCTGGAGGCGCGGTCGTTCCTGCAGAACCCGTCGCAGGACGATCTGATGGCGCTGGCATTGAAGATGCCGAACGCCAAGCCGACGAAGTACGGCAACGTCAACGTCACCACCCGTGTGGACTCTCGCTCGTCGAAGTCCACCTTCATCGCCACCGACGACCCGGCCGCACACGAGGGTCACGCCACGATCTCCCGCGAAGAGTTCTCCCGCATCGCAGGGCTGCAGGACGACTTCATTCGCGACCAGGACATGGTCGTCATCGACGGCTTCATCGGCAACGACCCGGAGTTCAAGGTTCCCGCGCGCCTGATCATCGAGCAGGCCAACGCCAACATCGCCGGCATGCAAGACCTGCTCTACTTCAAGGAGGGCGTTCCCGCCGACCATCAGCCGGCCGTGACCGTCATCTACACGCCGAACCTTCCCGCCGCGGGCTATCCAAACGATCGCCTGATCGCCGTGGACCTGGACAACGGCCTGACGCGCGTGCTCAACTCGGACTACTTCGGCGAGTCCAAGAAGGGCGGCCTGCGCATGTGGAACCGCATCGTCGTGGACCGCGGCGGCCTGCCGATGCACGCGGGCTGCAAGACGGTTCCGACCGAGGAGGGCGACAAGACGTTCCTGATCGTGGGTCTGTCGGGCACCGGCAAGACCACGACGACCTTCACGCGGCAGAACGACTCCAAGCCCGTGCAGGACGACTTCATCGCGCTGATGCCGGGCGGCAAGGTCCACGGCACCGAGAACGGCTGCTTCGCAAAGACGTTCGCGCTTTCGAAGGAGTACGAGCCCACGATCTACGGCGCGGTCACGCAGCCGAAGTCCTACCTGGAGAACGTGTTCCAGACTGAGGACGGCGATCTGGACTTCTTCAACGAGTCGTTCACGCAGAACGGCCGCGCGGTGTTCGGCATGGAGGCGCTCGGCTGGTTCCAGGACGCGCGCGAGGCCGGCACGGTGGACTACCTGCTGATCCTGAACCGCAACAACAACATCATCCCGGCGGTCGCGCGATT
>DATLFO010000325.1:0-3316 GCA_035541035.1 Actinomycetota bacterium | reverse complement strand
GGGCCTTGGCGGCCCGCTCGCGGCGGTTAGTGGGGCTGGGCCTTGGCGGCCCGCTCGCGCACGCGGCGGTCCAGATGGCGTTTGCGGACCCGAAGCGACTGCGGCGTGACCTCGACCAGCTCGTCGCCGGCGATGAACTCGATCGCCGTCTCGACGGTCAGCTGGCGCGGCGGCTCCAGCTTGATCGCCTCGTCCGAAGCGTGCGTGCGGATGTTGGTCTTCTGCTTCTCGCGCGTGACGTTGACGACGAGCTCGTCTGGCCGCGAATGCTCCCCGACCACCATTCCTTCGTAGACTTCTTCGCCGGGCCCGATCAGCAGCACGCCGCGCGGCTGCAACGAGTCGAGCGCATAGGCGGTGGACTTGCCGATCCGGTCTGCCACCATCGCGCCACCCTGCCGGTGCGGCAGGTCGCCCACCCACGGGATGTAGCCCGCGGCGTGCAGATGCAGGAGCGCGGTGCCGCGGGTCGCCGTCAGCAGCAGCGTGCGGAAGCCGATCAACCCGCGCGCCGGCGCCTCGAAGGTGACGATCGAGCGGCCCGCATCGCCCGGACGGATATCAACGACCTTGCCCTTACGTGGCGCGAGGTTCTGCGACACCGTGCCGACGTGCTCGTCGGGCACGTCCACGATCCCGCGCTCCAGCGGCTCGTGCAGCACTCCTTCGATCTCGCGCGTGATCACCTCGGGACGCGACACCTGGAACTCGTAGCCTTCGCGCCGCATCGTCTCGATCAGAACGGCGAGCTGCAGCTCACCGCGGCCGGCGACCTCGATGACCTCGGGCGAGTCGGTCGGCGTGACGCGAATGCTCACGTTGCCGAGCACCTCGCGGTCGAGCCGCTCCTTCAGATGCCGGCTCGTCAGGAACTTGCCTTCGCGGCCCGACATCGGGCTGGTGCTCACGCCGAAGGTCATGCGCAGCACGGGCTCGTCCACGATCAGCCGTCCGAGTGCGACCGGCGCGTCCGGGTCGGCGAGCGTGTCGCCGATCTCGACGTCGGGCAGGCCCGCGGCTACGAACAGGTCGCCCGCGTAGATCTCGTCGACGCGCACGCGGCTCAAGCCTTCGAACCGTTCGAGCGCGGTCAGCTTGCGACGCTCGGTCGACCCGTCGTCGCGGCACAGCGCGATCGAGTCGTCCACGCGCAGCGTCCCTTGCACAACGCGTCCGATCGCGAGGCGGCCGAGATAGTCGCTCGCGTCCAGGTTCGTCACCAGCGCCTGCAGCGGCGCGGTCGAGTCGCCCGACGGCGCGGGAATGCGTTCCACGATCGCGTCGAGCAGCGGCGACAGGTCGGCGTCCTCGGGCGGCTCGGCGATGTCCTTGACGACCTTGCCGTCGCGGGCGATCGCGCTGAAGACCGGAAAGTCGATGTGATGGTCTTGGGCCTCGAGGTCGAAGTAGAGCTGGTAGATCTCGTCGAGCACCTCTTCGGCGCGCGCGTCCTTGCGGTCGATCTTGTTGACGAGCACGATCGAGGGCAGCCCGCGGTGCAGCGCCTTCTGCAGCACGTAGCGGGTCTGCGGCAGCGGCCCTTCGGCCGCGTCCACGATCAGGATGATGCCGTCCACCATCGCCAGGGCTCGCTCGACCTCTCCTCCGAAGTCGGCGTGGCCGGGCGTGTCCACCAGATTGATCGTGATGCCCTTCCACGGGATCTGTGCGGCTTTGGCGAAGATCGTGATGCCCTTCTCGCGCTCGAGGTCGTTGGAGTCCATGACCCGGTCCGGCGCGGTCGTGTTCGCGCGCAACACGCCCGAGGCGCGCAGCATCGCATCGACCAGGGTGGTCTTCCCGTGGTCGACGTGCGCCACCAAAGCAACGTTGCGGATCTCGGTCATGAGCCCGCCAAGAGTACCTCCGCGCGACCCGCGCCGCTCGCGGATCCTGCGGGGGTTGCCTTTTAGAACAAAGCGCTCGCCAGCTCCCGGCGGTAGCGCACGACCAGCGGGTCGGCGTCGCCGAGCAGGGCGAACACGTCGAGCATGGCCTCACGTGCCGGATCGCGCTCGCCGTCGTGGAACGCGCTCATGAGCTGCTCGAGCGCCTCGGCGTGACGGCCGGCGGCAGCCAGCGCCCGGCCGTACTCGATCCGCGCGGTGACGTCCGAAGCGGCCGCGGCCGCGAGCGAGCCGAGGTCGGCGCTCGACACCGAGGCCATCTCGACCTGAGCGGCGACGCGGCGCACGTCCTCGTCCTCGGGGATGCGGGCAAGCAAGGCCTTCGCCTCGGCGGTCTCGCCGCGCATCCCGACGATGGCCGCGAGCCGGAGCACGGCGCCGCGATGACCGGGGTCGCGTGAGAGCACCCCGCGAAGGACCGGCTCGGCTTCGTCGTCCGGCAGCGCCGCTGTTTCTTCGACGACGCGGTCGTCCTCGGACGGAGCGAGCCGCGCGAAGAAGTCGCGCACCATGTTCTCGGGCTGCGCGCCGAGAAACGCATCCACCGGCTTACCGTCCTTGAACGCAACCACGGTTGGGATCGACTGGATGCCGAGCATGCCCGCGGTCTGCGGGTTCGCGTCCACGTCCATCTTCAACGCGACGACCGTGTCGCGGAAGTCGTCGGCGACCCGCTCGATGGTGGGGGAAAGCTGACGGCACGGGCCGCACCAGGTGGCCCAGAAATCCACCACGACCGGTGTGGTCTTGGATCGCTCGAGCACATCGGCCGCGAAGGCCGCGTCGGTTACGTCTTGGACGCTCATGGGTTCCAGCGTATCGAACGGCGGCCGCTACCACGCGGACGACGGCTACGACGTGGGTGGCGTCCACATCCGGTCGCGCCAGCGGCGGAGCAAGCGCAGCGCCGGCGCGCCGAGAAGGGCGATCAGGACCACGTTGCCGACGGCCCGGCCTGCGTCCCATGCGAGCGAGGTCAGCAGATAGAAGCGGCGGAAGGCGCCGGCCGCCTCGGCGGCGCCCATTCCCGGACGCCATCCGATCGAGGCGTCGCCCGCCGCGAGGGAGGGCCAGAACCACAGGTTCGTCACCACGCCGAAGAAGAAGCCGGCCGCGTAGCCGTACGCGCACAGGATCGCCACCGCGACGACGGGGCGGACTCGCTCGACGGCGGGCCGCAGCAGGCCCGCGCCGGCGCCGATCCATCCGGCCGCGAACATCTGGAACGGTAGCCACGGCCCGATGCCGGCCGTGACCAGACCCGACGCCGCGAACGACAACGCGCCGAGCAGGAAGCCGAACGCGGGACCGAACACCGCGCCCGCCACGATGGGAAGAACGAACACCAGCGACGCGCCGCCGATGGCGCCGGGCACGCGGAGCACGGCGTTGAGCCCGCACAGCACGCC
>DATLFO010000324.1:0-5298 GCA_035541035.1 Actinomycetota bacterium | reverse complement strand
CGCTGATCGGACCCGACGGCGCCGCCGGCGGCGCCGTCGGGTCCGATCAGCGGCGCGACGGCCAGCGCGTGCGCGCCCAGGTCCGCCGCGAGCGGGGCGAAGACCGGGTCGGCCGGGAGGCTGCGCACCACCAGCGGCTCCGTGGCGGCGAGCCGTGCGGCGAAGCCGGGCGTGCGAAGGGCGGCCCGGATGCCGTCGCGGGACATGCCGCGATAGCGGGCCAAATCGACCCGCGTGTCGTTGCCGAGCACGAGCAGGCCGGAGGGCGTTCCGGCGATCGCGAGCGCTTCGGTCAGCGCGGCGTCGGCCACGGTGTCCAGATCGAGGCTGCGCCCGAGCCGGGCGGTGGCCGCACGGAGCGACTCCAGCTCGCCGGCGGTTCGCTGCGACGAGGCGAGCGACGCCGCGGCGGTCACGGCGAGCGCGGCATGCTCGGCGAACAAGGTCGCGATCTGAAGGTCCTCTTCGTCGAGCTGTCCCTCGGGCGTCATGCGATTGAGGTTGAGCACGCCGATGACGCGCTCGCGGGCGCGCATCGGAACCGACAACGCCGAATGGATCGGACGGGCTTTCTCGACGTAGCCCTCGAAGCGGGACACGTCCAGCGGCGTGCGAAGCAGCGTCGGCCGGCCCGCTTGCGCGACCGAGCCCGCGATGCCGCGCCCGATCACGATCCGGGTGTCGCGTCGGACGCTGGCCGGCAGGCCCCGTGCCGCGACGATGCGCATCGTCGCGGCCGGCTCTTCGACGAGCATGACCGAGCCTTCGTCGGCGCCCACCAGATCGATGGCCAGGTCAAGGATCGTGGTCAGCGCGCGCTCCAGGTTTCCGGCGGCGCGGTTGGCCGCGCGCGAGGCCTCGAGCAGCGCCTCGAAGTCGCGGCTGCGCGACCGCGATCGCGCCGTGCGAGGCGCCGACGGGTCGTCGTTTCGCTTCGAACGGATCATGCGCCTACCTTCTCGATCCGCTCCCCGGCGGCCTCGCCGGCCACGGGCACGGTGAAGGCGAACGTCGAGCCGTCTCCGGGGGCGGACTCGACCCAGACCCGGCCGCCCATGGCGTCGACCAGGCCCTTGACGATGTAGAGCCCGAGACCGGTTCCGCCGACGTCGCGCGTGGCCGGCGTAGACAGGCGCTGGAACTTCTGGAACAGCTTGGCGGCGTCCTCGGCCGTGATGCCGAAGCCGCGGTCCTCGACCGCGAATTCGACCTCGCCCTCGCCCTCGCGGGCCGCGACGCGCACCGGCGTGTCGGGCGGGGAGTACTTGATCGCGTTGTCGATCAGGTTGATCAGGATCTCCTCGAGCTTGGGCCGGTCGGCCGACACCAGCGGCAGCCGGTCCGGGATCTCCACGGATACCGGCCGCGACCATTTGCCCGAGAACTGCTCGAGCAGGCTCTCGACCATCTCGGACGCACACACCGGCTGAAGGTCCATCCGCAGACGGCGCGCGTCGATGCGTGAGACCTGCAGCAGATCGTCCACGAGCCGGGCGAGCCGGTCGGCCTGGGCGTTGACCGTGGTCAGGAAGTTGGCCCGCGTCTCGGGCGGGAGAGCCTCTCCTCGCTGAAGCAAGGTCTTGGCGAACCCTTTGATGGCGGTCAGCGGGGCGCGCAGCTCGTGAGAGACGATCGAGACGAAATCCCGCTGCAGCGCCTGCATCTCCTTGGCCTCGGTGATGTCCCGAAGGACGGCCAGCAGCAGTGCCGGACGGCCGCCGTCGCCGTCCCGGAGGGGAGAGAAGGTTCCGCTGACCCACCGCTCGCTCCCGTCCGAGACCTGCATCCGAAGTTCCATGCCGGCGACGGCATCGCCGTCGTCGAAGCCGCGGCGCAGCGGATAGGCGGAGTCGCTCAGCGCGACCCCGTTGGGAGAGGCGAAGCGAAGGATCGCCGGTGCGTAGGCACCGACGGCGTGGGCGGCGGCGACCCCGGTCAGGTCCTGCATCGCGGCGTTGAAGCGAAGGAGCCGCAGGTCGGTATCGACCACGGCCACGCCGTCGGCGGCGCCTTCGAGCAAGGCCGCGTTCGCATCACGCTCGCGCTGCAGCTCGGTGAGATATTCGAGGCGCGTCACGAGCCGGGTGGATTCGACCCGCTCCTCGGTGAGCCGCTCTTGGAGGCGGCGGAGGTTTCGCTCGCGGTCCAGCACGTAGGCGAGGAACCCGATGATGAGCAGGCCCAGCGCCAGTCGAAGCCGTCCACCGGGCAGAAGCGTCGAGATCTCGGCGGCCTCGTTGCCGCTCACGTACACGACCGCGGCGACCAAGGCGCTGATGATCACGAAGGTGACGGCCCACAGGTGCCAGCGCGCACGCTCGATCATCGTCTCGCGGCGCTGCCGCGTCTCCATCGCCGTCCTCCACGTCGTCGGCCGTCCCTGATCCGCTTGAATATCGGCACGGGGAGGGGGCCGTCTTGACGTGCGGAGGGTGTCTTCGGCGGCGGACGGGCCAACTCTGCCCGAATTTGACGTCGGCGGGCGCTCTTTCAGCGCTCGTGAATTCGTGATTAGGCCAAGTTGACAGAAACACCCCCCGCCCCCCAAAGTGGCGCCTCGTGTCCGATATGTGCACAAGCGTCACGCTCCCCGTCGCGCCGTCGCACAACCAGGGTCCGGCAGCGAGAATCGCCGCGCTGATCGCCGGCGCGCTCGTGCTTGCCGGAATCGCGGTCCCGATCAAGTCGGGGCGGCCGCCGGCGCCGCCGGCTCCCAAGACCGCGGCGGCCGACGTCCGCTCCGCCGACGTCGAGATCCTGTCCCTGGAACGCGCCTCGAAGGATCCGGTGTACGTCGGCACCGATGGCGAGCGCATCACGGCCGAGCGGATCCGGGCCTTCCTCGTCCGCCAGCGCTCGCCGATGGCCGACTACGCCCGCGTGATCGTCTCGTCCGGCATCCGCTACGGGGTCGATCCGCGCGTCATCGTGGCGATCTCCGGCGTCGAATCGACCTATGGAAGGTACTCGAACGGCTACAACGCCTGGGGCTGGAACTCCGGCAAGGCCCGGTGGCCGTCGTGGAGCGTCGCGATCGAGCGCTTCACCAAAGCGCTCGGGTCCGCGTATCGCTCGCTGCGCCACGGACGCTTCGCCGCCGCATCCCGGACGTATTGCCCGCCGTGCGGCGCCCGCTGGGGCCGTCAGGCGCTCGCGATCTTCAACCACATCTAGGCCGGCGGGCTGCGTGCGTCCCGCAGCCGGTCTGACCTGCGGTTCCCGGCCTTCGGAGCAAAGCGAAACCACGAGATCGCGGCATTGGCCCGGCCGCGCCGCACTGGGCGTTTTATCACCGACGCAAAGTCCGGTATTTCCATAACGCGCCCGGAACCTGCCGCGAATCCCCTTCGTTGGAGTGATGAAACCGAACGGCATCCGCGAACGAAGGAACATCTCAAGGTCCGGCGCTCGCGATGCCGATACACCCGGCGAAGAACAAAGGCATGGAGGACGCGGTGACAACTATTAAGGCGACCTGCCCCACTTGCGGTGAAGTCGAGCTCACGCCGGACGACATCGAGCTGCGCGTCTGCAACTTCGCCCCTGCGTCCTACTACACCTTCGAGTGCCCGATGTGCTTCGTGGCCGTGCGCAAGCCGGCCGACGACCGGGTCATCCAGCTGCTGATCTCCGGCGGCGTGCACGCGGTCGTGTGGGAGTACCCGGCCGAGGTGTCCGAGCGTCCTGAAGGGCCGCCGCTCACCCACGACGACCTGCTCGACTTCCACCTGCTGCTCGACCAGCCCGACTGGTTCGAGCGTCTCGCCAGCGTCGCTTCCTAGGCTCCGCCGTCGTCGGCGGCGCGCGGCACTAGAATGCCGGTGTGGCGGTCATCTGGGGGCTTCCCAACTGGGTCTGGTACGTGCTCGCGGGCTTCGCGCTCGCCGGCTTCCTGATCATCGCTCGCGTGCTCGTCATGCTGTTCGCGGCCTTCCGTGAGCTCTTCGAGTCGCTCGAGCTGTCCCAGCGAATGCTGACCGCGGCGCTTGAATCGACACGTTCCGAGATGGAAAAGATGCAGGAGAGCATGGCCCGCATCGGGAACAAGTCCGTCGAGGGCGGGGACCCCGCCTGGAAAGACTGGTGAAATCGACCGGCTCGTTTCCGCGTCCCAGAGCGACGAAGGCCGGATGGTAGACTTGAACAGTCGTGCGCTTCGCGCGGCGAAGGAGGCCCACCGTGAACGTCCTCGCGATCTTCCAGCAAATAGGGATGCCCGAGATCCTGATCATCCTGGCCGTCGCCCTCTTCCTGTTCGGCGCCAAGCGGCTGCCCGAGATCGGAAAATCGCTGGGCAAGGGCATCCGTGAGTTCAAGACGGGCGTCAAGGGTCTCGGCGACGACGTCCGCGAAGGCATGGAGGACGACGCCGAACCGCAGCGGACCAAGGCGAAGGAATCCTCGGACGGCTAGGCAGTCCGCTCGCTTGTCCCACCTCCGATGATGCGTTTGCGTCGCCGCCCCACGAATCCCGACGGGCGGATGACCGTCATCGAGCATCTCGAAGAGTTCCGCTCCCGCATCGTCAAAGCGTTCCTCGCGTTCGTCGTCGGATCCGCAATCGCGTGGACGTTGTACTCGTCGCTGCTCGAGCTGCTCATGGCGCCCTTGGACGAAGGCGGCCGGATCGGCGGCGTGACCGTCGAAGGGCTCAACGTCGGCGGCATCGTCACCGGTTTCCTCGTCCGCTTGAAGGTCTCGATCTTCTTCGGGCTGATCTTCGCCCTTCCCGTCATCCTGTGGCAGCTCTGGCGATTCATCGTCCCGGGGCTCAAGGGCAACGAGCGAAAGTACGGTGTCTTCTTCGTGGCGGGCTCGCTGGGCCTGTTCGGCGTCGGCGTGTTCGTCGCCTTCCTCGTGCTGCCGCAAGCGATCGGCTTCCTGCTGCAGTTCGCGCAGGCGCCCCTCAAGCCGCTGATCTTCGTCGACCAGTACCTGTCGTTCGTGTCGTTCATGGTGCTTGCGTTCGGGATCTCCTTCGAGTTCCCGCTGCTGCTGATGTTCCTGGCCGGCATGGGCATGATCTCGTCGAAGAAGCTGTCGAAGTGGCGCCGGCAGGCGATCTTCGCCTCGGCGATCGTCGCGGCGGTCGCGACGCCCTCGCAGGATCCGTACTCGATGCTTCTGATGGCCCTGCCGCTGTATATCCTTTACGAGGTCTCCATCCTGGTGATTCGTTTCGTGATGAGGAAGTAGCGACGTGGCGATCAAGTCGAAGTCCCGCCGCCGGTCGAGGTCGGGCCGCGGCGCTCCCAAAGCGCCGGTCCCGAAGCCGGCCGTCAAGCCGCAGCCGCTGAT
>DATLFO010000323.1:0-3456 GCA_035541035.1 Actinomycetota bacterium | reverse complement strand
GGATTCGTGCATGACCACGCACCCGAAGGTCCAGCGCGTCGTGGAAGCCGCAGCCGCGGCCGGCATCGCCGCCGACGTCCGCGAGTTCCCGGACGGCACTCGCACGGCCGGCGATGCCGCGCGCGCGGTCGGCAGCGACGTCGCCGCGATCGTGAAGACCTTGGTCTGGATCGCCGACGGCGAGCCGGTCATCGCGATGGTCAGCGGCGCGAACCGGGTGGACCCCGCCAAGCTCGCGGCCGCGGCCGGAGCCGCCGAGGCTCGCCGCGCCACCGCCGAGGAAGCACGCGAGGCGACCGGGTTCGCGGTAGGCGGAACGCCGCCGTTCGGACATTCCCGCTCGATTCGCTTCTTCATCGACCCGACGTTGCTCGCTTTGCCCGAGGTCTGGGTGGCGGCCGGCACACCGACGACGGTGTTCGCCGTCGAGCCGAACGCGCTGCAGAAGGCCACCGGCGCCGCGGCCGCCGACGTCGCCGAATAGGTCCCCCGGAAGAGGGAACATTCGGCCTGGTCAGGGCGTTGATCTATTCCCGGCCCCCTTTGCGGCCGTATACTGAAGAAGCCGGTTTCCAGCTTTAGGAGGATCGATGACGATCAAGGTTTCCGAGTCCGCAGCGACCAAGGTCAGGGAGCTGCTCGAACGCGAGGCGCCGGAGCAGCCGATGGCGCTGCGTATCGCGGTGCAGCCCGGCGGATGCTCGGGCCTTCGGTACGCCCTCTACTTCGACGACGCGGTCAGCGACAAGGACCAAACGATCGAAGAGCACGGTGTGAAGGTCGTCGTCGACAAGATGAGCGCCCCGTATCTGTCGGGCGCCACCATCGACTACATCGACTCGCTGCAGCAGTCCGGGTTCACCATCGACAACCCGAACGCGCAGAGCTCCTGCGCCTGCGGCGATTCGTTCCACTAAGCGTTTCAGTTCACCACGGAAGGGCGGCCGAGTGGCCGCCCTTCCACCGTTTCGGGAGTAGGGTGCCCGGCACGGCCGAGATCTTTCTGTTCCGCCGTGCCGCTCGCGAGTTCGGCGACGCCTGGCCGTCCGGCGTGCCGTTGCAGATCCACACGATGCAGGACGACGAGATGGGCGACGTGGCCGAAGCGCGCGCGCTTGCCGAGGCCGTCGATGGCGCCGAGCTGTTCCTGTATCCGGGAGACTGGCATCTGTTTACCGATCGCAGCATCGCGGCGTTCGACGAAGCTGCTGCCAAGCTGGTGATGGAACGGGTCCTCCGCTTCCTGGCCGCCGTCTAGCCCGCCGTCGGCGCCCGGCGATATGGTGCCCGCGAACATCCAAAAAGCGAAAGGCGGCGCGATGAGCGGAGTGCGGGTTTTGGTGGGGACGCGCAAAGGCGCGTTCATCCTGACGGCGGACGGTGCTCGCCAGGATTGGAAGGTCGAGGGCCCGCTGTTCGGCGGCTGGGAGATGTATCACCTCAAGGGATCGCCGGCCGACCCGAACCGCATCTATGCCTCGCAATCGACGAGCTGGTTCGGCCAGCTGGTCCAGCGGTCCGACGACGGCGGCGCGACCTGGCAGCCGGTGGGCAACGAGTTCGCCTACGAAGGCGATCCGGGCACGCACCAGTGGTATGACGGCACGCCGCATCCGTGGGAGTTCGCGCGCGTCTGGCACATCGAGCCCTCGCCGTCCGATCCCGACCTGGTGTACGCCGGCGTCGAGGACGCCGCGCTGTTCCGCTCGGCCGACGGCGGCACGACCTGGCAAGAGGTCGCCGGCCTGCGCGCGCAGGACACCGTGCACCAGTGGCAGCCGGGCGCCGGCGGGCTGTGCCTGCACACGATCATCATCGACCCGACCGACGAAGAGCGCATCCGCATCGCTATCTCGGCCGCCGGCGTGTTCGGCACCGACGACGCCGGCAAGACCTGGCGACCGATGAACAGGGGACTGCAGTCAGAGGGCATCCCCGATCCGGAGGCCGAGGTCGGTCACTGCGTGCATCACATGGCGATGCATCCGTCGCGTCCCGCGACGTTGTTCATGCAGAAGCATTGGGACATCATGCGCAGCGACGACGCGGGCGAGACCTGGCGCGAGGTCAGCGGCAACCTGCCGACCGACTTCGGGTTCGTCATCGACGTGGACGCCAACGATCCCGAGACGATCTTCGTCGTGCCGATCAAGAGCGACTCCGAGCACTATCCGCCCGAGGGCAAGCTGCGCGTGTATCGCAGCCGCAGCGGCGGCGAAGAATGGGAGCCGCTCACGAAGGGCCTGCCGCAGAGCAATTGTTACGTCAACGTGCTCCGCGACGCGATGGCCGTCGATGCGATGGATCCGTGCGGCGTGTATTTCGGCACGACCGGCGGGGCGGTCTACGTCTCGCCCGACGGCGGGGATTCGTGGTCATCGATCGTGCAGGACCTGCCGGCCGTGCTCTCGGTCGAGGTGCAGACACTCCCATGATCCGCGTCGTGCTGCCGGCCCACCTGCGGATGCTCGCGCGCATCCAGGGAGAGGTTGAGGTCGACGTCGACGGCACGCCGACCCCGCGGTCCGTGCTGGATGCAGTGGAGGCGCAGTATCCAATGCTGCGCGGCACCATCCGCGAGCACGGCACTCTCCGCCGCCGCGCCTACGTCCGCTTCTTCGCCTGCAACGAAGACCTCTCGCACGACTCACCCGATGAGCCGCTACCGGAGAAAGTCGTGCGAGGGGAAGAGCCGTTTATGGTTGTCGGAGCCATGTCCGGCGGCTGACTTCGCCGCGAAGGTTCGAATCCGTTCACATCCACCAGAATGGCAACGTTCGAACCCGGACCTGAAGAAATCAGGGCCGGGTTCTTTGCCTTTCTGAGAGCCTTGATAGCCGTTCGCTCGGCGGCTGTAATCGGCAACGAAGGATCTTCCTCGACGGCGGCGTAGAACGGCGCGAGCTCAATCGGGTCCGCCGGGTCCGCTACCTGGACAGCAACCTTCTTTTCGTCATCGACGTAGATCCTCGACCAGAACGCCCGGTTGAGGCGGCGCTTGCCGGCGTCATCGCAAAGGCGGTAGATGCGTTCGAAGTCTTCGAGGATGTCGAATACCCGGTCAAACCCTTCCTCGACGACCGCGAACTCTTCTTCGGCCTTGCCGATGATCTCCTTGGCCTTGGCGATCTCATTGGTGATGCGGGTCTGTTCTTCTTCGAACAGCTCCATGGCGATGGCGTCGTTGTAATGCAGGTAGAGAATCTTCTTGCGCTGATCCTTCAAATTCTCCAGCCGAATCGCCTGACGTTGAGCTTCCTCCTCAAGGCGCTTCCGGCCGGCGTGGAGTTCGGCTCGAAACTCGTGGCGAAGCCGTTCTCCTAGTTCGGGCTCAAGTTTGTGCGTCCGGTAAAACTCGGCGACCTGCTCTTCGACGACGTCCATCGAGAGATAGGGCTGATCGCAGCCGTTGCCCTTCTGGCGTCCGAGGCAGAAGAAGTAGGAATAGATCCCGCC
>DATLFO010000322.1:0-2191 GCA_035541035.1 Actinomycetota bacterium | reverse complement strand
GACCGACCCTGGCGATGCGCGACGGCGACGAAACCACCGAGCGCACGGTGCGGCGCATCTTCGAGTTGGAGCAGGAATGAGGACGCTGATCGCGGGCACGCGCGGCAGCGCGCTGGCACGAACGCAGACCGGCTCGGTCATCGCACGGCTGCGCATCGCGGCGCCCGGCACACGCATCGACGAGCGGCTGATCCGGACGCACGGGGACACGAGCATCAGCGCGCCGGCCGGTGACGGCCTGTTCGTCAAGGAACTTCAGGAGGCGTTGCGCGCCGGCCGGATCGACATCGCCGTGCACTCGTTCAAAGACGTTCCGACCGAGCCGGTGGACGGACTGCGCGTCGCGGCGGTGCCGGTCCGCACCGATCCGCGTGAGGCGCTGGTGGGCTCGACCCTGGCGGCCTTGCCGGCGGGCGCGCGCGTGGGCACGTCCAGCCCGCGCCGCGCCGCGCAGCTTCTGGCGGTGCGGCCCGACGTGATTCCAACCTCCATCCGCGGCAACGTAGACACGCGCGTGGCCAAGGTCCGTGGCGGCGACTACGACGCGGCCTTGCTGGCCGCGGCCGGGCTGATTCGTTTGGGCATCGAGCCCGACGAGATCATCGACGCCCGCGACATGCTGCCCGCGCCCGCGCAAGGGGCGCTCGCCGTCGAGATCCGCGACGACGATCACGAGGTCGCCGCGCTGGTGGCCGCGATCGACGACCCGGCGACGCGACGATGCGCCGAGACCGAACGCGCCGCGCTGCGCGAGTTGGGCGGCGGCTGCATGCTGCCGGTCGGGATCCTTGCCGAAGCCGGCGACGATCGCGTGATGCGGGTGCGCGGCGGCGCCGTCTCGGCCGACGGACGCCGGGTGGTTCGCATCGACGAGTCCGTCGACGACGACGATCCGGTCGTGGCCGGCACGAAGATCGCCGCCGCGCTGATCGCGGCCGGCGCGCTGGAGGTGATCGCATGAACCTGTCCGGACGATCGGTGCTGGTGCTGCGTCCTCGCGACCAGGCCGATGCGCTCGCCGGCCTGCTGCGCGAACGCGGCGCCGAGCCGGTCGTGGTGCCCGCGATCGAGATCCAGGCACCCGAAAACAGCGTCGACATCGACGCCGCCATCCGTGATGCCACCACGTTCGAATGGGCGGTCTTCACCAGCGTCAACGGCGTGCGCATCGTGATGGATCGCGTTCACGAGCTGGACGTGCCGTTCGATCCCGCGCACATCGGCGCGATCGGGCCGGGAACCGCCCGTGCGCTGCACGGCTCAGGCTACGGCGAGGTCTGGACGCCCCCCGTCTACACCACCGACGCGCTCGCGGAAGAGCTTCCCGATGCGCGCGGCGAAGTGCTGTTGGTCCGCGCCGAAGCGGCCGGCAACGAGCTCGACCGGCGTCTGCGAGACCGCGGCATGCGCGTCCGGCGCATCGACGCCTACCGGACCGTCGAGACGAACCACGACGCGATCCGCGCGGCATTGCACGGCGGCGTGAACGCGGTGCTGTTGACCAGCGCCTCGATCGCGCAATCGTTCGCGTCGGCGGCGGGCTCGGCGACCGTTCCGCCGGTCTGCTGCATCGGACCGGCAACGGCGGCGGCCGCGCGGCACGCGGGGCTTCGCGTGGACGCCGAGGCCGAGCGACACACCGTGGATGGCATCCTGCACGCGTTGGAGTCGCTGCCCGAACAGCGGCACGGGAGGGCATCGTGACCCGGCTGCGAAGGCTCCGCGGATCCGATGCCGTGCGCCGGCTGCTTGCCGAGACGCGCCTGGATGCGAGCCGCTTCGTGCTGCCGCTGTTCGTTCAGGACGGACTCGCCGATCCCGCGTCGATCGAGGCATTGCCCGGGCATCGCCGCTGGGCGCCCGAGCAGGCGGCAACGCCCGCGAAAGAGGCCGCGGCCGCCGGCATCCCGGCGGTGCTGATCTTCGGCATTCCCGACCGCAAGGACGCGGCCGCGTCACGCGCGTACGCCGCTGACGGGCCGGCGCAGCGCGCGGTCGCCGCGATCAAGGAATCCGCGCCCGACCTGGCCGTGTTCGCCGACACGTGCCTGTGCAGCTTCACCGATACGGGCCACTGCGGCGTGCTTCGCGACGGCGAGGTGGACAACGACGCCAGCGTCGAGCTGATCGCTCGCGCCGCCGCCGCGCAGGCCGCCGCGGGCGCCGACGTCGTCGCGCCCAGCGACATGAT
>DATLFO010000321.1:0-28944 GCA_035541035.1 Actinomycetota bacterium | reverse complement strand
ATGCTCGACAACGTGCTCGAGCTTCTCGCCCGCGAAGGGCAATACCCTGGCGAGAGCCGCGACATCCGCCACGCCGTCGCGATGCTGGTGCCGGCCGCATGGGAGCAGAACGCGTCGATGCTCCGGGAGGTCCGTGACTTCTACCGCTGGCACGCCTCGCTGATGGAGCCGTGGGACGGGCCGGCCGGGCTGATCTTCACCGACGGCGTGCGCGTGGGCGCGGCGCTGGACCGCAACGGGCTGCGGCCCCTGCGCACGCACGTGTGCGAGGACGGCTTCGTCGCGGTCTGCAGCGAGGCCGGGGCCATCGACGTGAGCGGCCACGGACGCGTCAAGCGCGGAAAGATCGGACCCGGCGAGATGGTCTTCGTCGATCCGGCCGACGGCGGGTTCCAGACCGACCCGATCCGGCGCATCGCCGGCCGGCAGCCCTACGGCGCGTGGCTGAGCGAGTACCGGACGGTGCAGTCCCCCGGCGACGCCGTGATCGAAGTTCCCGAGGACCTGGTGCGCCGGCAGGTCGCGCACGGCTACACGCGTGAGGAGACGAGCCTGATCCTTCGTCCGGTGGCGGCCAACGGCAAGGAGCCGACGTTCTCGATGGGCGACGACACGGCGATGGCCGCGATCGCGTCGCATCGCCGCACGCTCTACGGCTACTTCAAGCAACGCTTCGCGCAGGTCACCAACCCGGCGATCGACCATCTGCGCGAGCGCGCGGTCATGAGCCTGCGCACCCTGATCGGCCCGCAGGATCCGCTGCTGTGGGAGCGGCCCGAGGCGTGCGCGCATCTGGAGTACGACTCCTTCCTGCTGTTCAAGCCGCCGGGCGGCGCCGTGATCGACGCGACGTTCGATCCCAACGAGGGGCCGGGCGCGCTGCGCGGCGCGCTCGAGCGGATTGCGGCGGCCGCGGTGCGCGCCGCCTCCAGCGGCAGCGGCATCCTGGTCGTGAGCGACGCGGCCGCCGGGCCGTCGCGCGCGCCGATCCCGTCGCTACTCGCCACCGGCGCGGTCAACACCGCGCTGCTGCGCAGCGGCCATCGCACGCGCTGCTCGATCGTGGTGCAGACCGACGACGCGCGCGAGTCGCATCACTTCGCGTGCCTGCTGGGCTACGGCGCCGAGGCGATCTATCCGAGGCTTGCGCTGGCGACGGTTGCGAGCCTGGCGTCGTCGGGACGGGCACGCGACGTCGGCTCACCCGACGAGGCGATGCGCCAGTTCAAGATCGCGATCGAGGAGGGCGTGCTCAAGGTCCTGTCGAAGATGGGGATCTCGACCGTGGACTCCTACCGCGGCGCCGCGATCTTCGACGCGCTCGGCGTGGGTGCCGGGGTGATCGAGCTGTGCTTCGAGGGCACGGTCTCGCCGCTGGGTGGCATCGGCTTCGACGAGATCCAGGCCGACGTGCTCGAGCGGCACGCGGCCGCGTACGGCGCCCACGACAAGAAGCCCGTGCTCGCCAACCCCGGCTTCGTGAAGTTCTCGAGCAAAGGCGAGCAGCACACCAACAGCCCGTCGGTCGTGCGCGCGCTGCACCGCACGGTCGATCCGACCGGCGAGATCCTGACCTCGACGCAATCGGGCGAGGACGGCGACGACGCGCCGGGCGAGGACGAGATCGCGGCCAAGACCCTGCAGGCCGCGGTGCGCGGCGAGCCGAACGCGGAGCTCTACGAACGCTTCGCCGCGATGGTCAACGCACGTCCGCCCGCCGCGCCGCGCGACCTGCTCGATCTGGTCGCCGCGCCCGAGTCCGTCCCGCTGGAGGAGGTCGAGCCCGCCGAGGCGATCCTGCGGCGCTTCTCGACCGGCGCGATCAGCCACGGCGCGATCAGCAAGGAGGCGCACGAGACGCTCGCCGAGGCGATGCACCTGATCGGCGGCCGCGCCAACACCGGCGAGGGCGGCGAGGACCCGGCGCGCTACCGCACGAGCAAGAACTCCGCGATCAAGCAGGTTGCCTCGGGCCGGTTCGGTGTGACGCCCGAGTATCTCGCCTTCGCCGAGGAGATCCAGATCAAGATCGCGCAAGGCTCCAAGCCGGGCGAGGGCGGACAGCTTCCCGGCCACAAGGCGACCGAGGAGATCGCACGGCTGCGGCACACGCAGCCCGGCGTCGCGCTGATCTCGCCGCCGCCGCACCACGACATCTATTCCATCGAGGATCTCGCGCAGCTCATCTTCGACCTGAAGCAGGCGAACCCGGCCGCCGACGTGTCGGTCAAGCTCGTCGCCGAGGCGGGCGTGGGCACGATCGCCGCGGGTGTGATCAAAGGCCTCGCGGACATCGTTCATATCTCCGGCGCCGACGGCGGCACCGGGGCCTCGCCGCTGACCTCGATCAAGAACGCGGGCATGCCCTGGGAGATCGGCCTGGCCGAGGCGCAGCAGGCGCTCGTCGAGAACGGCCTGCGCACACGCGCGCGGCTGCGGGTGGACGGCGGGTTCAAGACCGGCCGCGACGTGATCGTGGCGGCGCTGCTGGGCGCCGATGAGTACTCGTTCGGCACCGCGGTGCTGCTCGCCGAAGGGTGCATCATGGTGCGCACCTGCCATCTGGACACCTGTCCGGTCGGCATCGCCACGCAGCGGCCGGAGCTGCGCGCGAAGTATGCGGGCACGCCGCAGATGGTCGCCGCCTACCTTCGCTTCGTCGCCGAGGAAACGCGCCGGTATCTGGCTGTGCTCGGGCTGCGCTCGCTCGACGAGGCGATCGGACGCACCGACCTGCTGCGGGTGCGCGCCGATGCGGGCGAGCGGGCGTTGCTGCTCGACCTGACGCCGCTGATCGGCGCCGCCGCCACCGCCGCCGCCACACCGCGACGCTTCGTCGAGCCGGTTCCCACGATGCGGCCGCGCGACGCGCTCGGCCATCGCATCGCCGGGGACGCCTTCGACGCGATCCGCGCCGGCGAGCGCATCGAGCTTCGCTACGCGATCGGCAACGGCGACCGCACCGTCGGCGCCACGCTCGGCGGCATGATCGGACGCGAGTTCGGCGCCGCCGGCCCGCCGGGCCGCGCGCGCATCGAGCTGACGGGCCAGGCCGGACAGTCCTTCGGCGCGTTCCTCGCCGCCGGCGTCGAGCTGATCCTGTACGGCGAGGCCAACGACTACGTCGGCAAAGGTATGGGCGGGGGCCTGATCGCGATCGTGGCGCCCGGCGACGACGCGGGCGATCCGTACCTGGCCGGCAACACCGTCCTGTACGGCGCGACCGGAGGCACGCTGCTGGTCGCCGGCCGCGCCGGCGAGCGGTTCGCGGTGCGCAACTCCGGCGCGACCGCGGTCGTCGAAGGCACGGGCGATCACGCGTGCGAGTACATGACCGGCGGCACCGTGGTCGTGCTCGGCCCGACCGGCGCGAATGTCGGCGCGGGCATGACCGGCGGCGAGGCGTTCGTCTACGACCCGGACGCGTCGCTGCCCGCGCGCGTCAATCCCGATCTGGTGGACGTGCGCAAGCCCGGCGACGAGGCGCTCGCGCGGGTCAAGGCGCTGATCGAGCGGCACATGGCCGTCACCGGCAGCGCGCGCGCCGCCGAGATCCTCGCCGGCTGGGAGCGCGCCTCGGCCGCAGTCCGGCGCATCGCGCCGCGGGAGGACGTCGCGGCCCGCAGCAGCAAGGCCGAAGGGACCGTCAAGGCCGGGAAGGCCTAAGCTCTCGCGCCCGGCCGGGAGCGCCTGCGTTAGTCTTCGCCGCGTGTTCGGCCGGCGGGAGGGATGCGTTGGAAGCGGCGGTGGTCGCGGAAGGGCTCGCGAAGCGGTTCGGTGAGGTCGAGGCGCTCAAGGGCGTGGATCTGCGTGTGGCCGCGGGATCGGTGCTGGGCCTGCTCGGGCCGAACGGCGCCGGCAAGACCACCACGGTGCGGATCCTGACGACGCTGCTCGTCCCCGACGCGGGCCGCGCCACGGTCGGCGGCTACGACGTGGTGCGCGACGCCGACCGGCTCCGCCACGTCTTCGGCCTTGCGGGCCAGTACGCGGCCGTGGACGACACGCTCACCGGACGCGAGAACATCGTCATGGTCGGCCGGCTGTATCACCTGCGCCGCGCCGAGGCGGAGCGCCGCGCGGGCGAGCTGCTCGAGCGCTTCTCGCTGAGCTTCGCCGCCGACCGCGTCGTCAAGACCTACTCGGGAGGCATGCGCCGCCGGCTCGACCTCGCGGCGAGCCTGGCGGGCCGCCCGAAGATCCTGTTTCTCGACGAGCCCACGACGGGCCTGGACCCGCGCAGCCGCATCGAGCTGTGGGAGATGATCGACGAGCTCGTCGGCGAAGGCATGACGCTGCTGCTCACCACCCAGTACCTGGACGAGGCCGACCGGCTCGCGCACCGCATCGCCGTCATCGACGACGGCCGCGTGATCGCCGAAGGAACCAGCGACGAGCTCAAGCACCGCGTCGGCGGCGACGTGCTCGAGCTGCACATCGAGGATGCCGCCAAGGTCGAGGCCGCCGCAAAGCGCATCGCCGACCTCGGCTCGGGCGAGCCGCTCGTGGACGCGCTCCGGCGCCGCGTGACGCTGCCGATCGCCGCGAAGGGACCCAAGATCATCACCGAGGTCGTGCAGCGCCTTGGCCGCTCGCGAATCGAGCTCGCCGACTTCGCGGTGCGGCGCCCGACGCTTGACGACGTGTTCCTGCGGCTGACCGGACACGAGGCGACCCAGGCCGAAGAGGCACGCGTCGCGGCGGGCGGCCGGCGCGGGCGTGGCCGGAAGAGGACCGCGTGAGCAGCGAGCCGATGACCATCACGCGCAACCGCGCGCTGCTGATGCTGTGGGACGCGTGGATCGTGACCAAGCGCAACCTGATTCGCTATCAGCGCGTGCCGACGCTGCTGGTGTTCTCGACGATCCAGCCGGTGATGTTCACGCTGCTGTTCCGCTACGTGTTCGGCGGCGCGATCGATCCCGGCGACGGCATCGCGTACGTGGACTACCTGATGCCCGGCGTCTTCGGCCAGGTCGTCGTGTTCGGCTCGACCACGACCGGCGTCGCGCTGGCCCAAGACCTGACCTACGGCATGATCGACCGCTTCCGGTCCCTGCCGATGGCGCGCAGCGCGGTGCTCGCCGGCCGCACGCTCTCGGACGCGGTCCGGAACCTGTTCGTGGTCATGCTGCTGCTGCTGATCGGAACGCTGGTCGGCTTCCGGATCCACACGGGGGTCGCGCCGGCCGTGGCCGCGATCCTGCTCGCGGTGCTATTCGGGCACGCGTTCTCGTGGATCTCGGCATTCATCGGGCTGAGCGTGCGCGACGTCGAGTCCACGCAGGCCGCCTCGTTCGTGTGGGTCTTCCCGCTGGTGTTCGCCTCGAGCGCGTTCGTGCCGGTGGCCTCGATGCCGGGCTGGCTCCAGGCGTGGGCGAGCGTGAACCCGGTCAGCGTCACCGTGGACGCGATGCGCGGGCTGCTCGTCGCCGGTCCGGCGCTGGTGCCGGCGGTCAAATCGCTCGCGTGGATCGCGGCGCTGCTGCTGGTATTCGTCCCGGCGTCGGTGCGACGCTACCGCGGCATCTCCTGAGCGTCCTCGCGCAGCTCCTGCAGGCCTTCACCATGCGGGATCTCGGCCGGCGCGGCCGGATGCCTGAGCGAGTAGATCACCGACGCGGTGATCGCCACGGCGATGAACGACAGCGAGGCCCAGATCGGCACGTGATACACGTCGCTGATCAGCATCTTGATGCCGACGAAGACCAGGACCGCCGATAGCCCGACGCTCAGATACTGGAACTTGCGGATCATGCCGGCGAGCAGGAAGTACATCGCCCGCAGTCCCAGGATCGCGAACGCGTTCGACGTGAAGACGATAAAGGTGTCGCGCGTGATCGCGAAGATGGCCGGGATCGAGTCGACCGCGAAGATGATGTCGGTGGTCTCGACCACCACAAGCACGGCGAACAGCGGCGTGGCGAGCCGCTTGCCGTTGACGCGGGTGAAGAAGTGCTTGCCGTCGTAAGAGCCCGAGATCGGGATCACGCGGCGCATCAGCTTCAAGACCGGGTTCTTCTCGGGATGCACCTCCGTTTCCTTGTGCATCGCCATCCGGATGCCCGTGATCACCAGGAAGCCGCCGAAGACGTAGATCATCCAGTGGAAGTTGTCGAGCAGCGCGGCGCCGCCGGCGATGAACAGGATGCGGAAGACCAGAGCGCCGAGCACGCCCCAGAACAGGACGCGATGCTGGTATTTGGCCGGAACGGAGAAATACGAGAACAGCAACGCGAAGACGAAGATGTTGTCGACCGACAGGCTCTTTTCGATCACGTACCCGGCCAGGTACTCGCCCGCGACCTTTCCGTCCTGCCAGATCCACAGAAGCCCTGCGAACAACAAGCCCAGCGTGACCCACACGCCGCTCCAGATGCCTGCTTCGCGCATAGACACGACGTGCGCGTCCCGGTTCATCAATAGGTCGATCGCGAGCATCGCGAGGATGAACGCAGTAAAGGCGATCCACATCCAGGGCTCGACGTGCATGTGCTGCTCGCTCCTTCGGCTCGAACGTTTGGCTGTTCAGCCGAAGGTCTCTCCACCCTGACGGGCCGGCAAACCCGGGCGCTCGCGTGGTGCGAGCTCCGTGATGACGGGCAGTGCCGTGAGGATACTCCCCTTCGGATCGCGCAAAGGATATCAGGCCCCGCGTTCGTGAGGCATGGGGAAGAATGCGCGGGTCGTCCGAACGTACTCGGCGAATCCCGGGCGGCGCGTCCCGGACCCGCAGGGGCCGCCCGGAAACGGGTGGGTGGTGCTAGGCGTGCAGGGGGTCGATCGCGTCGGGATCGATGTCGTAGCGCCCGATCGCGTCCATGACTTCCTGCGGCTTCGCGTCGCCGGCCTGCGCCAAGGTGTGCAGCGTGGCGACGACGACGTGCGCCGCGTCCGTCTCGAAGTGGCGGCGCAGCGTCTCGCGCGTGTCCGAGCGTCCGTAGCCGTCGGTGCCGAGCGGCGTGAACGGCTGCGGCGCCCACCGTGCGATCTGGTCGGGCACGACCTTCATGAAGTCGCTCACCGCCACGGTCGGGCTCGCGGCCTCGGCGAGCACCTGTGTGACGTAGGGAACGCGAGGTGTCTCGGTCGGGTGCAGACGGTTCCAGCGCTCCGCGCCCAGCGCGTTCTCGCGCAGGCACTTGTACGAGGTGGCGCTGTAGCAGTCGGCGGCGACGTCCCAATCCTTTGACAGGATCCGTTGCGCCTCCATCGCCGCCTTCCATGCGGTTCCGGAGAACAGGATCGTCGCGCGTCGCTTGCCGCCGTTCGGCGCGGCCGCGAACTTGTAGAGGCCGCGCAGCACGCCCTCGGCCGCACCCTCGGGCATCGGCGGCTGCGGATAGTTCTCGTTGTAGAGCGTGAGGTAATAGATGAGGTCTTCGGCGTCCTTACCGGTCATCCGGTCGATGCCGTTGCGGATGATCGTGGCGACCTCGTAGGCGAACGCCGGGTCGTAGGCCATGACGTTGGGCACGGTGGAGGCGAGCACCAAGGAGTGCCCGTCCTCGTGCTGCAGGCCCTCGCCGTTGAGCGTGGTGCGACCCGCCGTCGCGCCGAGCATGAAGCCGCGTGCGCGAGCATCGCCCGCCTGCCAGACCAGATCGCCGATGCGCTGGAAGCCGAACATGGAATAGAAGATGAAGAAGGGGATCATCGGCTCACCCCACGTCGCGTAGGACGTGCCGGCCGCGATGAACGAGGCCATCGAGCCCGCCTCGGTGATGCCCTCTTCGAGGATCTGACCCTGCTTGGACTCGGTGTAGGACAGCAGCAGATGCGCGTCCACCGGCTCGTAGAGCTGTCCGTGCGGTGCGTAGATGCCGACCTGGCGGAACAGCGCGTCGAGCCCGAACGTGCGGGCCTCGTCGGGGATGATCGGCACGACGAAGCGGCCGAAGCCCTTGTCCCGGAGCATGTCGCGCAGCAGCCGGCCGAACGCCATCGTGGTCGAGGCCTCTTGCGTGCCGCTTCCCGTGGTCAGGTCGTCGAAGACCTCGCCCTTGGGGGCCGGCGTCTCGGCCTGCTCGGGTCGCACCACGCGCTTGGGCAGCGAGCCGCCCAGTGCACGGCGCCGCTCCATCAAATACGCGTACTCGTCGGATTCCGGCTCGGGACGGTAGTAGGGCGGAAGCTCCTGCTGCAGCGCCGACTCGGGAACCTCCTCGTGCAGGAACAGCCGCTCGCGCAGCTCGAACAGCTGCTCTTGCGTGAGCTTCTTGACCTGATGCGTGACGTTGCGGCCTTCGACGTCCGGGCCAAGCGTCCAGCCTTTGATCGTCTTGGCGAGGATAACCGTCGGCGTTCCTTCGTGCTCGACCGCATGCTTGTAGGCCGCGAACAGCTTGCGATAGTCGTGGCCGCCACGCGGAAGCAGGCGCAGGTCCTCGTCCGACAGGTGCTCGACCATGGCGCGCAGCCGCGGGTCCGGACCGAAGAAGTGCTCGCGGATGTAGGCGCCGGTCTCGGTCGCGTAGCGCTGGAACTCGCCGTCCACGGTCGAGTCCATCTTGGCGACGAGCACGCCGTCATGGTCCTTGGCCAGCAGCTCGTCCCACTTGCGGCCCCAGATGACCTTGATGACGTTCCAGCCTGCGCCGCGAAAGACCGCCTCGAGCTCTTGGATGATCTTGCCGTTGCCGCGCACCGGGCCGTCGAGCCGTTGCAGGTTGCAGTTGACGACGAAGATCAGGTTGTCGAGCTTCTCGCGCGCCGCGATCGAAAGCGCGCCGAGCGTCTCGGGCTCGTCGGTCTCGCCGTCGCCAACGAAGCACCACACTTTCGAAGCGCTCGTGTCCACGAGCCCGCGGTTGAGCAGATAGCGGTTGAAGCGCGCCTGATAGATCGCCGAGAGCGGCCCCAGCCCCATCGACACCGTCGGGAACTCCCAGAAGTCGGGCATCAGCCGCGGGTGCGGGTAGGACGACAGGCCGCCGCCGTTCACCTCGCGACGGAAGTGGTCGAGCTGCTCCTCGGTGAGGCGTCCTTCCAGGAACGCGCGCGCATAGATGCCGGGCGATGCGTGACCTTGGATGAAGACCTGATCGCCGTAGGTGCCGCCATCCTTGCCGCGGAAGAAGTGGTTGAAGCCGACCTCGTAGAGTGCGGCGCTGGATGCGTAGGTGGCGAGATGCCCGCCGATGCCGGCGTTGATCAGGTTCGCGCGAACAACCATGATGGCCGCGTTCCAGCGAATGAAGGCACGGATGCGGCGCTCCATGTGCTCGTCGCCGGGGAACTCCGGCTCGAGATGCGCGGGAATGGTGTTGAGGTAGTGCGTGGAGACGGTCGCGGGGAAGCCGACGCCGCGCTCACGCGCGCGCTCAAGCAGCTTGACGAGCAGATACCGCGCGCGGGCCTTCCCGCGCGCGTCAAGCGCTCCGTCGAACGCGGCGAGCCATTCCTCGGTCTCGCCGGGATCGATGTCGGGAACCTGATGCGCGAAGCCGTCGATAATCATCTGGTCTTCGCATCGTACCCCGTCCGTCGTGTCTTGAGACAGGAGTTCGCCGACGTCGCAAGACCGTCCGTTATGCGGACGAATCCGGCATCACGCGTGGTTGCGCAGCGCCAGCTCGGCGGCAAACGGATCCAGCCGGTCTGTTCGGCGGCCCATTCATCCGTGCGGCCTGCCGCTACAGGTAGCTGCGCAGGTCCCACAATTCGGGGTAGAAGCGCCGCGTGAGCGTGCTCCGCAGGTACGGGGCGCCGGCCGATCCGCCCGTGCCGCTTTTGGTGCCGATCTGCCGTTCGACCATGAGCACGTGCCGGTGACGCCACAGCGCGAACAGCTCGTCGTGAGTGAGCAGCGCCTCGCCGATCGCGTGCTCGTCCACGAATCGGTCGCGTTCGCGGGTCATGCGAAGCAGCGAGTCGCGCCGCCGGTCCGCGTCGTCGTCCGGCATCGGCAGCCCGCGCGAGGTGAGCAGTTCGCAGTAAGCGTCCCACAGCGTCGGCTCGCCGAGCCGGCGCTTCAAGCGGGCGGCCTCGCCGGCCTGCGGATCCAAACGCGCGATCACGCCCTCGTCTTTCAGGCCCGACACGAACTCGATCTCGCGGAACTGCACGGACTGGAATCCGCTCGCGGGCGCCAGATTGCGACGAAAGTCCATGAAGTCCGAGGGCGTCATCGTCTCCAGGACAGCGACCTGCGCGACCAGGACCCGCTCGATCTCGTGGACGCGCTCGAGCAGATGGCGCGCCTGCGGCGCCCGCCCGGCGAACAGATGCTCGCGGATCGCGTCGAGCTCGAACAGCAGCTGGCGGAACCACAGCTCGTAGACCTGATGCACCACGATGAACAGAAGCTCGTCGTGGGCTTCGGGACGGGCGAGCGGAAGCTGCAGGTCGATGAGCTCGGGGACCTTCAGATAGGTGCCGTAGGACAGGCGGCGCCCCTCCTCGCCGAAGTGCGGATGCGTCGGATCCTTCGGTTGCTCGGTCACCTCGCGAAGCATAGCGAGTCGGCCGCAGCTACCGGTTTCCCCGCTTTGTGCCGACCGCGCCGACGGGACGCGGCGAGGTGCGAGGCGAACTTGTCCGTGCACGATGAAAAGGCCCTCCCCGTCGTCCGCCGCGCTCAGGCGCGGCATGGCCGTGCTGCTCGCGCTCGCCGCGATGATGCCGGGAAGCGGCGTGCGCGCCGCCGCGGGGGATCCGGTCGTCGAGGACGCGGAGTGGATCCTGACGCTTCAGGTGCCCTCGGGCCCGCACGCCGGGCTGATCGCGATGAACGAGCCCCGCAGCTTGTGCATCCCGTACTTCGCCAACATGGCGGCCTCGGGGCTCGCGTCGGCGACGCTGTCCTCGGGGGATGCTCGCTATGCCGAGGCGGCGTGGCGCTGGCTCGACTGGTACGCCGCCCACATGGACGCGAGCGGCTTCGTCACCGACTACGAGCTGAGCGGCGGGAGCTGGGTTTCGACCGGGGACTACGACTCGACCGACGCGTACGCGGCGACCTTCCTGTCGGCGGTGCGCGCGGCATACGCAGCCACCGGTGACGCGCAGCGGCTCGCGGCGATCTGGCCCGCGGTGCGCCGCGCCACCGACGCGATGCTCGCAACCGCGGCGCCCGGCTACCTGACGTACGCCAAGCCCGGCTGGAACCTGATGTACGCGATGGACAACGCGGAGGTCTACGAGGGATGGATCGCGGTGGCCGAGCTCGCGCTCGTGCACGGCGACGCGGCGCTGCGCGCGCGCGCCGACGAATGGATCGGCGGAATGCGGGTCTCGCTCGCGAGCTTCTGGAACGAGGCGGCCGGCGCCTACGACGTCGCGCTCGGATCCGGCGGGGTGCGGCATCCGGCGGACTGGAGCGAGTTCTACCCGTCGGTGACCGCCCAGGTCTGGATGATCAACACCGGTCTGGTCCCGGCCGCCCGCGCGGCATCGCTCGCCGGGCGCATCGACCGCGAGAACCCGAGCTGGGACGACCCGTGGTCGCCGGGGCTGTTCAACCCGCCGGAAGGGCCGCAGGTTCGTGCGATCGGCTGGTGGCCGTCGTTCGCGGACGCGTTCACCGAAGCGGGCATGCAGTCGCGAGCGCTCGCCGCTTTCACGCGCATGCGCGACGCGGCGCTGGCCGGCGGCCGCTCTTGGCCGTATCATGCGGGGAGCGCCGGGCGCATGATCGACTTCGTGGTCGCGCGGCCCGACACCGCGATCACGGGCGGGCCGTCCGCGTGGACGTCCGAGCAGGCCGCCACACTGGCCTTCGCAGGGTCGCCGTCTGCGGCGGCGTTCGAATGCAGCCTCGACGGCGAGCCGTGGGCTCCGTGCGTGAGCCCGCGAAGCTGGACCGGCCTCGGGGACGGGCCGCACGTGGTGCGCGTGCGCGCGCTCGATGCGGCCGGTCATGCCGATCCGATTCCGGCATCACGGTCATGGATCGTGGACACGGTCGCGCCGTCGGTCCGCCTGCTGTCGGCCCCGCCGGATCCGGGCGGGATCGGCTCGGCGGTCTTCGCCTTCGACGGCGCCGACGATCGCACCGCGGCCGGCGTCCTCGTCCACGAGTGCAGCCTCGACGGCGCTCCCTACGCCACGTGCGTCTCGCCGAAGGCCTACCCGGCGATCGCCACCGGCAGCCGGTCCTTCCGCGTGCGCGCGCGGGATCTCGCGGGCAACGTCTCGCTCGCCGCGACCCACGACTGGTTCGCCGACTCGGTCGCTCCGGAGACCGTGATCACGTCCGGGCCGTCCGGGCCCGTCACCGAAGAGCGTGCCACGTTCGCATTCAGCGCGACCGACGACGCGCCCGGGCCGCTGTGGTTCGAGTGCCGCCTGGGCGCGGCCGCCTTCAGCGCGTGCGCCAGCCCGGTGAGCTATACGTTCGCGCACGAGGGCATGTTCGTGTTCTCGGTACGCGCGGTGGACGGCGCCGGAAACCGGGATGCGACGCCGGCGAGCCGCACCTGGTTCGTGGACCGCACCCCGCCCGAGACCACGCTCGGCGCGGGTCCCGCCGCGTTTACCGCCTCGCGCGACGCGCGCTTCACGTTCTCCGGCTCGGACTCTGTGTCGCCGCCGCACTGGCTGATGTACGAGTGCAGCCTCGGCGGGGCCGCGTTCTCGCGCTGCACGTCGCCGGTGAACCTGACCGGCCTCGCCGACGGCGAGCACGTGTTCGAGGTCCGCGCCGTGGACGCGTCGGGGCTCGCCGACCCGACGCCGGCCCGGCTCGAATGGACGATCGATACGGCGCCGCCGCGCAGCGTCATCGTCACGCCCGATCAGGCCGTGATCGCGCATCTGCCGCCGGCGATGGAGCGTTTCGTTCGCGGCACCGTCACCGACGACCGATCCGGTCTGCGCGAGGTCGCGGTGACCTTCGTGCCGGTCGGGGCGCCGGGCGTCACCGTGGTCGCGACAATTTCGTGCGAGGACGCGAGCGCGCGCTCCTGCACGTGGGCGGCGGCCGCGCCCGCGGGCCGCGGCCGCTACGAGGTCCGCGTCGTCGCGACCGACCGCGCCGGCGGCGCCGAATCCCCCGGCCCGAAGCCGATCGCGGTCTTGGTCGTCTAGAAGAACCAGTGGCCGCGCGTGTAGACGATCACGCCGAACATTGCGATCGATGCGAACACCGCGAGCAGCGGCTCGTGACGCTTCGGCTTTCGCACGGTGTGTGCCGCCAGGAAGATCACTGCGGGAAACATCGTGAGCATCGCACGCGGGATGCTGTAGTACCAGGAACTGGTGACCAAGGCCGCGTGCATCGAGCCCATGTAGGCGGCATAGCCCCACTCGCGCTTGAGGGCGGCCCACACCACCAGCGCGACGCCCAGCGCGGCGGCGACAATCTCGACGCGCCAGGCGATGAGCTGGTTGGTGAAGAAGTGCGAGCCGGTCCAGGTTTCCCAGGTCGTGCCGAACGACCGGACCGGGCCGACGAAGATTCGCCCCCACCCGTCGCGCTGCGCCTCGAAGAAGCGGGCCGGGCTGCCGGTCACCCGCCATAGGTACAGGAAGAATACGGCGATCGGAAGCGCGCCGGTCGCCAGCGCGACCGCCGCGGTCGCCACGCGCCGCGGACGCCAGCTTCGCTGGCGAAGGAACTCGGCGATGAGGCCGATCAAAAGGAACACGCCGGCGAATCGGGCCGTGCAGGCGATCGCGGCCGGCAGCCCGACCAGATGCCATCGCTGCCGGCGCGCGTAGTAGAACGCCGGGATGGCGCCGGCCAGGAACAGCGGCTCCGAGTAAGGCGCCACCAGGAACACCGCGGTCGGGAAGAACGCCAGGTACCACAGCGCGCGGCGCGCGGTCTCGGCGTCGAACTCTTCCTCGACCAAGCGGTACAGATAAACGAAGGCGACCAGGGCGGCCACGGTGTTGACGATCATCGCGCCGGCGATGGGCTCGATCCGCATCGCGCGCGCGGCGGCCATCACCATCGGCACCAGCGGGAAGTACGCCGCGGCGTGGGGGTCGTCGGGGTTGTCGTAGCCGTGCTCGGCGATGCGCGCGAAGCGGCTGGCGTCCAGACGATCCCACACGTCGAGCACGCCGTCGGTGAGCCGGCCGAGGCCGGGCGCGAGGAACCAGGCGATCAGCAAGCCTGCCCCGGCGAACAGCAAGCGCTGCAGCAGGACGATTCGGGCCGCGGTGCGCACGCGCGGACGCAGGACGAACTTCACGCAGCGGGAGAATATCTCGTATCTTCCGTGATGGCCGCGCTCCGGCAGGGAGCCCGGCCCGCCACGTCGAAAGGGGAGCGATCCTAAACGGTTGGCGGCCGCCGCCGCATCCTTGATCGTGGTCGCCATGGCCGGCGTGCTCGCCCCGCTTCCGACCGCGAACGCCTTTCCGGTCGCGGCCGACGACGCCCGCTATCTCGCGTACGGCCGCGTGTTCCCGGATCCGCACGGCTGCCTGCGCGGCCTGCCCGGCGCGAGGCCGTGGGCGAAGGGCAACGTCTGTGCCGTGCAGTTCCTGCAGTGGCAGGACGTGCTCGACGGGCTCGGCTATCTGGAGTCCCGCTTCGAGGGCATGATCGAGCTGATCAACCTTCGCGAGAAGTTCGTCACCGATCCCGACTTCCTCGAAGACGAGCTGCAGTCCGCAGGGATTCCGCAGGAGGATCTGAGCCGCGCCAAGCGGGACCTGCACGTGATCAAGGTGACCGACGCCTCGTCCAAGGTGCCCGAGAAGGACCGCAAGCATTTCGCCTACTCCCTGTCGATCCACGGCATCGAGCGTGCCGGCATCGAGGGAGGCATCCGCGCGGCCGAGGATCTGGTGACCTGGGCCGCATGCGAGAAGTCCGCGGATGCCTCGCCCGCCTGCGCGAACGAAGGCGTCTCGCCCGAGCGCCCCAAGCGGCTGCTCGACGCGTTCGATCCGCCGGAAGGACCCACGGCCGGTGAGGTGCTGAACAAGGCCGTGATCTACTTCGTGCTGTCGAACCCCGACGGGTGGTCGCGCGGAGAGGTCACCAAGGGAAACGTCTTCTTCCAGCGCTACAACGGCAACGGCATTGACGTGAACCGTGACTGGCCGCCGCAGGGTTACAGCCAGCCGGAGTACACGCCCGGCAGCGAACCCGAGACGCGCGGCTACGCGAAGTTCCTTCGCAAGATGCGCGCCAAGACCTCGGCGGGCGCGTTTGCCGGCTCGATCGACCTGCACGGCATGGTGACCAGCCATGCGTTCTCGTTCACGATGCTCGGCTCAGCCCAGCGCGATTACCGTAAGAACGCGATCACGGTGCAGACCGCGATCACGACCTGGCGCGACGCGGAGGAGCGCCTGACCTGGTCGCCGCTGGTCGCGCGCAACGACTCGTGCCCCGGCCCGCTGCCCGAACCGTTCTTCGGCGGGCAACACGGCCCGATGTGCACCGACCTGTGGGGCACGGTCTGGGACATGATCCGGTATCAGGTCACCGGCTCGTTCGGTGACTGGATGGACTCGCCGCTCGGCCTGGACGCGGTCGGCGTGAGCAACGAGATGGCGTACTCGCACCTGGCTCCGAACACGGCCTTCGACCCGGGGATCGAGCAGCTTCACGTGGACGGCAACAAGGGCTTGATCTATTCGCAGATCGCGTCGCTGCTCGATGAGAAGCCGGTCCGCTACGCGCCGAAGGGCAAGGTCGGCTACGTGTTCGACCCGGCGCGCATCCGCAATGCGGGCAAGGCCGCGGTCGCCTCCCCGCTGGCGAATCTGAAGCCGCAGCCGCCGATATCCCTCGACATGCCGAACGGCTCGGACGAGGTGACCTTCGACGTCAAGGGTCCGTCCGACGGCATCTTCAACGGCGGCATGACCGTCGAGGCCACGTTCTCGAACGTGCGGAGCATGTCGGCCGACGGGCTGCTCACCGAGGGCTTCATCATCGACTACTGCGGACCGCCCGATCATTTCGACGATCCCGAAGGCTGCCGCGAGGCGGGCCGCTACTGGAACCAGTCGGCCACCTACGCCCAGGCGGGCGCGCGTGTGGACATCAACAACCCGAAGCCGGGCCCGTACCGGATCCGGCCGGACGACGGCCGCATCGGGCCGTCGAAGGTCACGGTCCGGTTCACGCCCGGGGCCGCCACACCGGGCGGGCAGATGCCCTACGACGGATCCCGCATGGACTTCTTCAAGGATCTCAACCGCTACGTTCCCGCCGGCAAGAAGCTCGAGCCGGTGACGGTGGAGCAGATTCTGGCGACGCCCGGCATGCTGCACGGCTTCGACTCGGTTGGATCCGCGCCCGGCTCGCGCTTCGACGGCGCCGGCCGCCAGCGCTACTCGTCCGCGTTGCGGGCCTTCGCCGCCGGCGGAGGCGCGCTCGTTTTGACCGACTCGGCATTGTCGGGCTTGCCGCTGCTGAACCCGCAGATCGCGCCCGCGAAGGTGGGACGCGGCTACTTCTACGCCGGATACATGGACTTCGACGACGGCGACGGGCCGACCTATGAGCGGCATCCGCTCGCCAAGGACGTCAACAAGCCCGGCGCGTCCGAGGGCTTCGACACGCTCGGCGGCGTCGAATACGACAACCGGCATCAGACCTGCGAGCCGGGACCGCTCGGCTACTACATCTCGCCTCGCGGATCGTCGAACGACAACTGCCAGATCGACCGGTGCGACTCGCCGAACTGGATCGTGGACGAGGAGACGTGGCGCGAGGCCGGCGGCTCGGTCGCAGCCAGGACGTTCGTGCACACCCAGCCGGATCCTGCAAGCGACCAGACGCCGTGGCGGGCGGGCGTGTCGCTCGGCGACTTGCCGCTCGGCAAGGGCGTGGTGCGCATCGCCGGCGCGATGCTCCCCGACGCGAGCGAGCAGCACTACCGCCCGTTCGGCTTGTCGTCGTACGCGCTGACCTACACCGGATACCAGGTCTTTGAGAACGCGCTCGCGTGGTCGCGCACGCACAAGCCCGCGCCGGCCACGGTGCTGCCGGCCAAGAAGCGGGCGCCGCTGCCGGCGACCGGTGTCGGTGCGACCGCTCCGTTCGTGATCGCGCTCGGCGGGCTCGCGCTCGCGGCCGGTGCGTGGACGCGTCGCGGCGGCGCGACCCGCGGCTGACGTATCCTGCGCTCGCGATGACCGACCGCTACGCCGCCTATTCGAGCCTGAGGATCGAGCAGGCCGAGCCGCACATCCTGCGTTTAGTGATGAGCGCGCCCGGCAAGCTCAACGCCGCGAGCGCCGATATGCACCGCGAGCTCGCCGGCGTCTGGCTCGAGATCGACCGCGATCCGGACACGCGCGTGGTAATCGTCACCGGTGAAGGCAAGGCGTTCAGCGCCGGCGGCGACCTGGATCTGGTCAAGGAGATGGCGCAGGACTTCGAGGTCCGCGCGCGCGTGCTCAAGGAAGCGCGCGACCTGGTCTACAACACGATCAACTGCTCGAAGCTGATTGTGTCCGCGATGCGCGGACCCGCCGTCGGCGCCGGGCTGGTGGTGGGACTGCTCGCCGACGTGTCGATCGCGTCAACGACCGCGCGCATCATCGACGGGCACACCAAACTGGGCGTCGCCGCGGGCGACCACAGCGCGATCGTGTGGCCGCTGCTGGCCGGCATGGCCAAGGCCAAGTACTACCTGCTCACCTGCGAGCCGCTGTCGGGCGAGGAGGCCGAGCGCATCGGCCTGGTGTCGATGTGCGTGCCCGACGACGAGCTCGAGCACACCGCGATGTCGGTCGCGCGCCGGCTCGCGGCGGGCTCGCAGACCGCGCTGCGCTGGACCAAGCTGGCGCTCAACAACTGGCTGCGCAGCGCCGGTCCCGCCTTCGACGCATCCCTCGCGCTGGAGTTCATGGGCTTTGCCGGACCCGACGTGCATGAAGGCATCGCGGCCGTGCGCGAGAAGCGGCCGCCGCGGTTCGGGGAGCAGCCGTGAGGCGCGTTGCCGTGACGGCGCTGCTCGCGCTCGCCGCCTGCTCGAACGCGGACGCGGCTCCCGATCAGGGGACCGTTCGCACCTGCTTCAACACCATCGGTGTCAAGGAGCCCGACGCCGACACGCTCGGCAGCGTGCAAGGCTGGGTCAACGTCGCCGAGCAGGCCGTCGCCGAAGCGAAGCACGAGCAGGTTCGCACGGCCGGCGAGGCGCTCAAAGCCGCGCTGTCGCCGCAGGTGCAGGCCGACGGCTTCGACCCCGAGGAGGTCGAGCGCTACGCGATGGCGGTCGCGCGCATGCAGAAGGCGTGCAAGGACTCCAACGCGTTCAAGGGAAACCCGCGGGCATAGCTACTTGAGCAGGCGGGACATGCGCCGGTCGGCGAGCACCTTGCCGCCCGTCTGGCACGCCGGGCAGTACGCGACCTCGTGCGACTCGTAGGAGACGCGCTCGATCCGCTCGCCGCATCGCGGGCAGGGCTCGCCGAAGCGTCCGTGAACGATCCAATGGCCGCCGAGCTTGGGCGGCAGCCCGCCGGTTCGGCGCCGCTCCGCGGCGAGCCCTTGCTCCAGCACCTCGTGGACCGCGTCGAGCAGCGTCGTTCGCTTGGCCTCGTCCAGGGACGACAGCGACGCGAACGGCGAGAGCATCGCGCGGTGCAGGATGTCGTCGGCGTAGCCGCGGCCGATTCCGGCGATCGTCCGTTGGTCGCGCAGCATCGTATGCAGCCGCCGCTTGTCCTCGCCGCCCACGATCAGCGACCGCATCTCGTCGGTGAACGGCTCGGGCCCGAGCGAGGCCATGGGGCCGTCGTCGCCGGCGGCGAGCACCCACCATCCCGCCTTGCGTTCGGTGCCGAACTCTTTGATCAGAATCGACGGGGCGCGCTCGAACCGGAAGCGCACCACGCCGCCTTTGGGCCGGGTGCTCTTCGGCGGATCCTCCACATCCACGCGTCCGCCTTGCGACAGGTGGATCGCGATGCGCGCGCCGGGAACGCGCATCAGCAGGTACTTCCCACGGCTGCCGATGCCTTCGACGGGCGCACCGGCGAGCGAGGACGGGTCCGGGGTGACGGTCTTGAGCGCCGAGAAGTGGATCGGCTCGATGCGCGCCAGCGCCGCGCCGCCGACCACGGCCTCGAGCCGCTCGGCGAGCGCGCGCATCTCGGGAAGCTCGGGCATCGGTCAAACTGTACCCGTGTGGCGCTGGCAGGGTGAGTCCGCGATCGTCGTCCGCTTCGACGGTCCGTTGATCCGCGCGAACGAGCGTGCCCGCGCCGCCGCGGCCGCCGCCGCCACGCGCGAGGACGTGCTCGCGGCGGTGCCCGGCGCGCGAACGGTGTTGGCGCACCTGCACGACGGCGCCGATCCCGCGGCCGTCGACGCGGCGCTGCGGGCCGCGCCGCCGGTCGCGGCCGGCGAGATCCGCGAGCATCGCATCGAGGTCGTCTACGACGGCGAGGATCTTGTCGCGCTCGGCGCCGAGCGCGGGCTCGCGCCGCGCGAGATCGTCGCGCTGCATACCGGCGCGACCTATACGGTTGCGTTCCTCGGGTTCATGCCCGGCTTCGCGTATCTGCTCGGCTTGCCCGAGCCGCTGTACGCTGCGCGCCTGGCCACGCCGCGCACGCGCGTTCCCGCCGGCGCGGTCGCGATCGCCGGCGTGTGGGCGGGCGTGTACCCGTCGGCCTCGCCGGGCGGGTGGCGGCTGCTCGGCCGCACCGACGCCTCGCTGTTCGACGCGTCCGCCGTGCCGCCGGCGATGCTCGCCCCCGGTGATGTCGTGCGCTTCGCCGAGGCATGATGCGCCTCACGCGCGCCGGGTTCTCCTCGGTGCAAGACCTCGGCCGGGCCGCGCCCGGGGCGTCGGGCGTGCCGCGCGGCGGCGCCTTCGACGAGTGGGCGCTGCGCCGCGGCAACCGGTTGTGCGGCAACGAGCCGGATGCGGCCGGCATCGAGTTCGTGCTCGCCGGACCTGAGGTCGTCTTCGAAAAGGCCGCGCTCGTCGCGATCACCGGGGCACCGTTCGCCGCCACGCTCGACGGCGCTGCCGTCGAAGGCGAGATCGCCGTCCCCGTGGCGGCGGGCGCGACGCTGTCGATCGGCAAGGCGGCGCGCGGTGCGCGCGGCTACCTGTGCGTGGCCGGTGGGATCGCGACCGAGCCGGTGCTCGCAAGCCGCTCCGCCTCGCCCCGGGCCGGTATCGGACTGATGCTCGCCGGCGGCGACCGTCTGCCCGCCGGGACCGCGAGCCGCGGCGGGCCCGAGCGGCCGCGACCGAACCGGCCCGAGACCCCGGATGCGACCCCGGATGCGATCCGCGTCGTGGCCGGGCCCAGCGATCTGGCCGAGGACTCGCTCGAGCGGCTCATCGAAGAGGAGTGGACGGTGACGCCGGACGCGGATCGCGTCGGGGTGCGGCTGGACGGTCCGGCGCTCGCGCACGGCCCCGGCGGGCCCGAGATCGATCCGGAGCCGGCGATGCCGGGCGTGATCCAGGTGCCGGGCGACGGCCGGCCGATCGTGCTCGGGCCCGACGGGCCCGCGACGGGCGGCTACCCGAAGATCGCGACGGTGATCCGTGCCGATCTGTGGGTGCTCGCGCAGGCGCGGCCGGGCGATAGGCTGAGGTTCCGCCTGTGCGATCCCGCCGCTGCGCGGGCCGCGCTGGCGGAGCAAGCGGGCCGGACCGATGCGTGAACCGACGATCGACCTCAACGCCGACGTCGCCGAAGGCGCCGACGACGCGGCGCTGTATTCGATCGTGACGTCGGTGAACATCGCCTGCGGCGCGCACGCGGGCGACGACGAGACGATGCGGGATGCCGTCGCGCGGGCCCGCGAGCACGGCGTGGCGATCGGCGCGCATCCCGGCTATCCGGATCGTGACTCGATGGGCCGCCGCGCGCTCGCGATCCCGCCGCAGGAGATCGCGCGCCTGATGGTCGAGCAGATCGCCGCGCTCGACCGGATCGTGTCGCGGGCGGGGCTGCGCATCCGGCACGTCAAGCCGCACGGCGCGCTCTACAACCAGGCCGCCGCCGACGCGGCGATCGCGCGGGCGATCGCGTCCGCGGTCGCGGCGTTCGATCCGGCGCTCACGCTCGTGGGTCTGGCCGGCAGTGAGATGCTCGCCGCGGGACGCGCGGCGGGCCTCGAAGTCGCGGGCGAGGCGTTCGCCGATCGCGGCTACCGGGCCGACGGCACCCTGCTGCCGCGGGACGAGCCGGGCGCGCTGATCCAGGATCCGGTGCGGGCGGCGGCGCAGGCGGTCGCGCTGGCGCGCGGGGAGCCGGTGCCGGCCGGCGACGGATCGGTGGTAGTCGAGGCCGACACCGTCTGCCTGCACGGCGACACGCCGGGCGCGGTGCGCAACGCGGTGAGCGTGCGGGCGGCCTTGGAGGCCGCCGGCATCAAGGTCGCGCCGCTCTAGCAGCACGGCCCCGTAGCCCATGTTCGCCGGGTGTAGGAGTGGGACAAAGGGCCGGCAATCGACTCGTCAAGAAATTTGACGGCGTCAAGAAACTTGACGAGTGCTCTGGTCCCCTAGGCGTGGTGCGTGCGTTCGTTGCGCGCCTGGCCTCCTTCATCGTTCAAGGCCGGAATCGCCCTTGGGGCTAGCTCCAGGTGACCCTGATGCTCCGGCTGACGTTCCAGCCGTGATCCGCATGCTGCGTGGGGTAGGCGACCCGGAACAGCAGCGGCCCCGATCCCGATGCGCGCGTGTAGGCGAGGCGATAGCGCGACTGCGAGTCCAGCTTGACCGTCACCGCGTTGCGCCACGCCCCGCTCTGCAGCACCTGCAGCGTCACCACGTGCCCGGGGTGAGCCGGCAGCACCGAGCCGCTGAAGATCGCCGTGCCGCCGCGCCGGCTCGTGGCTCCCGACGCGGCGTTGAACGCCACCCCCGGCCGCACGATCACCGTCTTGGCGGGTGACTCGGCCGGGCTGCACAGCTCGTCGCCCGCGAACGCGACCCGGTAGGTGCCGCTGTGTGAGGGCTTCTGCGTGAATGTGTAGCCGGAGTCGTCCGTCGGGCCGCTCGAAACGGCCGTCCACGATCCGCCGGAGAGCTTCTGCAAGGTGACCTGCTTGCCTCCCAACAGGTTTCCGTTGCACGACAGCGATCCGGACAGCCCGAAGGTGGTGCCCCAGACGCCGCCGCCCGCCGGTGCGACGTCCAAACCGACCGCCGCGTCGCAGGTCCCGGTCGAGGCCGCCTGCTCTCGCGAAGCGGCTGTCCCTCCGAGCACGCCAAGCGGGATCGTGGGGGTCGGGGCCGGCGATGCCGACGGAACAGGAGTCCCGCCGCCTCCCGGCTCGCAGACGGTGCCCGCCGAGCCGGCCCGAGCCGTCAGCAGCGCGATGCCGAGCACGATCGCCGTCGCGGCGAGCGGCATCCGGCGGGATGCAGCAAACGAAGCAGCCATGATCCGGTGTTCCTTCCTCTCGGTCGCCCGCCAAGCGGGTGTCGGCCCCCGATGGTTCGGTGTTCCTTTTCTTTCGGCCCTTCCGATCTTTCGGTGGGACTGCCGTCCCGGCGCATAGTCCGAAGGGGGGATCGGGTCCGGCCCGGACGGGCTCGCCCGGCGACCTTTTTCGCTCCCATATGAGACGAAATGCGGCGGCTGAGAGGAAATGGGCCTGTCCCCGCGAAGAAGGAAAACGGAAGGTCCCCGGGTCCGGCCCCGGGACCGATCGGCCGGGCCATGCCCGGGGGAGGAGGATCAATGCATCGCAGACGCGCACTGGTGCCCCTGGCAGCAGTCCTGGCGCTGCTGGGGACGCTCATCGCAGGTGGGAGCGTTCCGGCCGCCGCCGCAAGCCCTTCGACGATGGGTCAGTTCCTGCCCGCGTTCAGCGAGAACGGCCATTTCGATGCCGCTCCGCCTTCGAACGTGAGCGAGTCCACCAGGTATCCGACCGCGGTGAGCCTGGCGGCGATGCCCAACGGCAAGCTCGTCTACTGGAACGGCCTGGAGAACCTCGAGTCCGACCGCTATCCGCTCGCCACGGACGCGAACCGGATCAGCCCCGGCAGCCGCTCCCGCCAGCTGGCCTTCGACGCCAACGGCGCCCCGATCTTCCAGGTGCCCACGCCCGAGGACGCCGGCGAGGACCCCGGCGACCCCGACGACCAGGGCGACCTGTTCTGCGCCGACCAGCGCCTCCTGCTCGACGGCACCGTCGCCGCGATCGGCGGCACGGTCTGGAAGCCGGGTCCGGTGGATCTGGTCAAGCTGAGCAACGGCGCCATCACCGAGCCGCAAGGCACCACAGAGCTGCACGGCAACAATGCCACGCGCATCTTCTCCTCCGACGGCAACGGCGGCACCTGGACGCCGGCGGAGCGCATGAACTACGGACGCTGGTACCCGGCGGTCGTGACCCTTCCCGACGGCCGCCTGTTCGTCGCCGGCGGCGTCAAGCAGCTCATCTACAACGACAGCGGCCTCAACGTCCACCAAACCGAGATCTTCGACCCCTACGACGCGGACGGCACCTACGCCCCGGCGCAGGGCGAGTGGACCGAGAACGGCGCGAGCGGGGAGACCTCGCTGCCGCTGTTCCCGCGCCTGCACGTCATCCACGACGGCACCGTGCTCTATGACGGCGTCGGTCAGATGTGGGGTCCGTTCGGCCAGGCGGTCGACGAGGCGCTGTGGAACGTGGTGAAGTCCTACGACCCGGCCACGAACTCCTGGACCGACCGCGGCGTCGGCGCCTACGGCGCGCTGTCGGGCGCCGTTTCGGTGATGCTGCCGTTCACGCCGGACGCGAACGGAACGTACGCCGAGTCCAAGATCCTGCACGCCGGCGGCGTGCTCGGCACCTCGCCGGGCGCGTTCGTGGCGACCGACCTGTCCGAGGTCATGACGATCGGAGCGGACGGCTCGCTGACCGCCACGCCCGGCCCGCGGCTCAACAACCGCCGCTGGTATTCGCAAGGCGTCATCGGCGCGACCGGCGACCCGCTGATCTTCAGCGGCGCCGACAAGGACGAGGTCATCGCTCCCGGCTTCGAGGCGCCGGTTCGTCAGGCCGAGATGTACGACGTCGCGACGGGACAGTTCGTGCCGCTCGCGTCGGCGGCCCGCGACCGCACCTACCACAACTCGGCCGTTCTGCTGGCCGATGGCCGCATCCTGATCGGCGGTCACGCCCCGATCAACACGCTCTACGGTCCGGGCGAGCAGGAGGGCTACACCTCCAATGACATGCACAACAATACCGGCCTGACCGCCAACAACCTCAAGGACTCGTCCTTCGAGATCTTCGAGCCGCCCTACCTGCACCGTGGTCCGCGGCCGTCGATCACTTCGAACGTCAGCGGCATCATGGAGTGGGGAACCGAGCGCAGCATCACCACCCCCGACGCCGCCACGGTCGACAAGGCGATCCTGGTCAAGATGCCGGCGACCACGCACGTGACCGACCCCGACGCGCGCGCGATCGAGGTTCGGATCACGGAGCGTCTGTCCGGAGCCGTCAAGATCGCGGTGCCCGATAACGCGGCCGTCGCGATTCCCGGCTACTACTACCTGTTCCTGACGCGCACCAACGCCGGTGAAGCCGGTCCCACCGTCTCGAACGGCATCGTCGTTCGCGTCGGCAGCGAGGCCGTGTTCGGGGGCGCCTCGGCCGACATCGCACCGGTGCAGCTGCCGCAGCAGACGCTCACGGGTTCCACCGACGCGGGCGTCACGAGCGGACCGGCCGCGGCGATCGGCTCGGCCGTCGTCGAGCCCGCGTCGATGCGTGCCACCGGGTCGCGTGAGGCCCGCACGGGTGGCCGCGGAGGCCTGCTCGCGGTGGCCGCGGCGGCGATGACCGCCGCGACCGGCGCGTGGCTGCGTCGCCGGAGGGTCGCGGTCCGCACCTAGCGGCAGCCGCGCGCGAGCTGCGAAGGGCTCGCCCCCGTGTCACACGAGGGCGAGCCTTTCGACCATCAGGGAGCAGACGAGATGAATGGCGAGAGGAACGGATTGAGCTGGCATCGCCGCGCGTTGACCGCGCTGCTGCTGGCATGCGCGGCCGCCGCGTCCCTCGCGCTGCGCGTCGCGCCGGTCGCCGCGGCTCCCCAGGCGCACCCCGTCGAGGTTCGCTCGAACTTCTTCGAACCTCGCGTCATCAACATCGCGCCGGGCGACACCGTCACCTGGACCGCGGTCGAATTCGGGCACACCGTCGAGGCGGACAACGGACGCTTCAACTTCTACCCGCAGCGGTACATACATCGCGGCGAGTCGGTCTCGTTCACCTTCCTGACCGAAGAGACGGTCCGCTATCACTGCCGCGTTCACGGCAGCTCCGGCGGCGGAGGGATGAGCGGGACCATCATCGTCGGCGCCGGCTCGCCGTCGCCGACCCCCACTCCGACGCCGTCCGTCACCGAGCACCGGTACGTGCCCACGCCCGAGTACAAGACGATCGGCGCGGCGCTGAACGGGATCGCGCCGGGCGGCGTCGTTCATCTGGCGCCCGGCGAGTACCGCGAATCGGTCGCGGTCCGCACTCCCGGCGTGACCGTCCAGGGCGACGGGGCGCCGTCCGACGTGGTTATCGACGGCCAAGGCCTGCGACGAACCGGCGTTCTGCTGGCGGCGGGCGGGACGGCGGTCCGTTCGCTCACCGTTCGCGGCCATCGCGCCGAGGGGATCGCGGTGCGCGGCGTCACGGTCGCGAGCGTGAGGAACGTCGCCTCGCACGGCAACGGAAGCTACGGCGTGCTTGTCGCCGACGCGAGCGGCGTGACCGTCGAGGACGTGGCCGCGACCGGCCATCGCGTCGCCGGCATCGCCGTCCAGGGCTGCGACGAGTGCGACACCGTCGTGCAGGACGTGACCGTGATGCAGAACTTGTACGGCGTGCTGCTGGACAACGCGGGCAGCGTGGTGGTGCGCCGCTCGACGATCGCCGCGAACGCAACCGGAATCGTCGCCCGCTCGCTCGCCACCGGCGACGGCACGGTGCAGCGCGGCGTGCACATCACCGGCAACGACATCACCGGAAACACCACCGCGATCCCGGCCGCGTCAGCGACCGAGTTCGCGGTGCAGTCGGGCGTATGGCTCGCCGGTGTTTGGTTCGCGTTGGTGGACGACAACCGGATCGACGGCCACGACTACGGCGTGCTGGTCACCTCGTTCGGCGTGCCCAGCCTCGACGGCCGGATCTCCGGCAACGTCATCGGCGGATCGGCCGTGGCCGATCTCGGCTGGGACGGCGTGGGCGCGGGCATGTGCTTCTCAGGCAACGCCGCCGCCGGCGGCGGAGCGCTCGCGACCCGGCCGTCGTTCGCCGAGACGGTCTATGTGTGCGGCGGCACCCGGCTTCCCGGCATCCCGGAGCCGCTCGTGATCGCGGATCTCGCTCGCGACGCGGCGGGCGGGTGAGGGGCAAATGCGACGCATCGGGATGCAGCGGTACCGGGGGAGCGAGCCCGGGAAGGATGCGGCCGCACCGGCGCGAACCACGACGGGAATGAGACCGTTTCGCCTCGCCGCCGCGTTGCTCGCGCTGTGCTTGGTCGCGTCCGCCTGCGGCCGGATCGAGGCGACCGCGGGCCGCGCGCGGCCGCTCGGCTGCGTCGAGCCCAACAAGCGCATGCACCTGTACGCCGAGCAGCTTCCCGATGCCGCCGACGGCTCGATCCGGCTCGGGTGGGGCCTGTCGCCCGGAACCGCGACGATCCCCGGGCCGACCATCGAGCTGACCGAGGGCGACTGCGTGGCGATCACGGTCGTCAACGACATTCCGGTCGCGACGCTGGCGGCGTTGCGCGACGATCCGCGGCTCGGCAGCGGAAACCCCTCGCAGCCGCTCGGCGTGTCGCTGCACGTGCACGGCGTCAAGTACACGCAGGACAGCGACGGAACGCTCGAGACCGACTCGTGGGTGCGCCCCGGACAGTCCCGCACCTACACCTGGTACGCCGCGCCGCGCGTGAGCGTCGGCAAACGCGTTGCCTCGCTCGGCACCGCCGGCTACTGGTGGTACCACGATCACATCATCGGCACCTCGCACGGCACCGGCGGCATCGGCAGCGGCCTGGTCGGCGGGCTGGTCGTGCGCCGGCCCGGCGATCCCGAGCCCGACCGGCCGACCAACGTCGTGGTGATGGGCCCCGATCAGACGATCAACTTCCAGCGCTACCCGAACACGCCGCGCTTCGTCGCCCGGCGCGGCGAGCGCGTCGAGTTTCTGGTGATCGGCGTCGGGGACGAGTTCCATACCTTCCACTTGCACGGCCACGTGTGGGCCGATACGCGAACCGGGTTCTTCGCAACGCAAGAGGACGAGACGCAGCTGATCGACGTGCGCACCATCGGGCCGTCCGAGACGTTCGGCTTCCAGGTGATCGCCGGGGAGTCGGTCGGCGCGGGCTCGTGGATGCTCCACTGCCACGTCCAGGTCCACTCCGACCGCGGCATGGTCACGTTCTTCGACGTGCTCGAACCGAACCAGCCGCTGCCGGTCGCGCCGATCGCGCCCGCGAACGGCGGTCACCATCTTCACGGCTGACGTATCACCACGCCGGTAGGCTCGACGGCGTCATGACGATCCGCTCCACCGTTGAGGGAATCTCTCCCGACGACGTTCTCGTTTTCCTGACCGGCCTGCCGGAGGCATTCGGTTACGAGACCGTCATCAAACCGCTGCGCTATCGCAGCCGCCCGCACCTGTCGGCCTACACCGAGTTCGACCACAAACGGATCACCCTGCAGGTCCCGATGCCGTTCTTTCCGTTCGGAGAGATCGTCCATTACGGGGCCAAGCGCATGCCGGCCAAGGGGATGCGGTTCGTGTGGCTTTCGGAAGGGCTCACGTTCCGCGAGCCGCGCGAAGTGCTCCGCTTCCTGTGGTGCCACGAGTGGTACCACTGGTTCCTCTACGAGGTGCTCGGCCGAAAGAGCGCCGCCGAGACGGCTTGCGATCGCTTCGCGCTGCGGAACTACCTCAAGCCGGTCGTGACGCTCGAGGACGCGCACGCCGCCCTTCGCCGCTCACCCGCGGAAACCGGCTAGCCGGGGCGCGCTGGACGCCGGGGGCGGCCCTGCGGTCGAATGGCGAGAGACATCGACGGATCGACAGAGGGAGACCACCGATGGGGACGACCGCACAGGAGAGGACCGACCGGCTCAACGACAAGATCTTCGCCGCCGGGCTCGGGGCGACGGATCTGACGATCCTGTATCTCGGCGAGAAGCTCGGCCTTTTCCGGGCGATCGCGGCCGCAGGATCGGCCACGCCGGCCGAGCTCGCGAAGGCGACCGGCACCGCCGGACGATATTGCCGCGAATGGCTCGAGGCCGCGGCTGCGACCGAGTTCCTCGAGGTCGACGATCCGGCCGCCGCGCCCGACGAGCGTCGCTTCCGCATCCCCGCCGGCGGCGAGGCGCTCCTCGCCGACCCGGCTGACCCGTCCTTCCAAGGCTACGTGCCGATGCTGTTCACCGGCTGCATCGTGATGCTCCCCGCGATCGTCGAGGCGTTTCGGACCGGCGGCGGCGTCCCGTGGTCGCAGTACGGGCCGGACGTGATCGACGGGCAGGAGGCGCAGAACCGCAACCTGTATCTCTCCTCGCTTGCGACCGAATGGCTGCCGAAGATCCCGGACGTGCACGCGCGGCTGAGCGAGCCGGGCGCGCGCGTCGCCGACGTCGCGTGCGGAACCGGCTGGTCCTCGATCGCGATCGCCGAGGCGTATCCCGGCGCCGAGGTGCACGGGTTCGACCTCGATGAGTACTCGATCGCGAAGGCGCGCGGTTACGCGGAAGAACGCGGGCTCGCCGGCCGCGTTCGGTTCGAGGTGCGCGACGCAGCGGATCCGTCGCTGTCGGGTGCGTTCGATCTTGTGCTGATCCTGGAGGCGCTCCACGACATGGGCGACCCGGTAGCGGTGCTGCGCGCGACGCGATCGCTCGCCGGTGATCGCGGCATGGTCGTAGTGATGGACGAAAAGACCGAGGAGACCTTCACGCCCAACGCCCCCGACCTCGAGCGGCTCTTCTACGGGTTCAGCCTGCTCGCGTGCCTGCCCGCGGCGCTGGCGGACGGACCCGTGGGAACCGGGACGGTGATGCGACCGG
>DATLFO010000320.1:0-4870 GCA_035541035.1 Actinomycetota bacterium | reverse complement strand
CACGCGGCTGGTCTGGCCGCCGCCGATGCCGATCGTCGCGCCCTCGCGCGCGAAGACGATCGCGTTGGAGCGCACGTGCTTGCAGGCGCGCCAGGCGAACAGCAGGTCCTGCCACTGCTCGTCGGTCGGCTGCGTCTTGGTGACCACGCGCATCTCGCCGCGCTCGTCGTCGAAGACGTCGGGATCCTGAACCAGCATGCCGCCGCTGATGCGGCGCATCGCCGGCTCGAGCCCCGGCTCGATCACCTGGAGGATGCGCAGGTTCTTCTTCTCCATCAGCACTTCCAGCGCACCCGGCTCGAACGAGGGAGCCGCGACGCATTCGATAAAGATCTCGGCGATCTTGCGCGCGGCGTCGCGCGACAGCGGCCGGTTCACCGCCACGACGCCCCCGAACGCCGACACGCGATCGGATTCGAGCGCGCCGTCGTAGGCGGTGGCGATGTCCTCGCCGATCGCGACGCCGCACGGGATGCCGTGCTTGATGATCGCGACCGCGGGCTCCTCGAACTCTTGCGCGGTCTCCCAGGCGGCATCCACGTCCAAGATGTTGTTGAACGAAAGGTCCTTGCCGTGCAGCTGCTTCGCGCGCGCGACGCCGCCTTCGCCGCCGACCTCGGCGTACAGCGCGCCGCCCTGATGCGGGTTCTCGCCGTAGCGCAACGCCTGGACGCGTTCCATCGGGATCGACAGGTGCTCGGGGAACGCCTCGTCCCGCATCATCCAGCGCGCGATCGCAGCGTCGTAGGCGGCAGTGTGCGCGAACGCCTCGGCGGCCAGCGCGCGGCGAGTCTCGAACTCGAGCCCGCCGGTCATGCTGATCTCTTCGAGCACCGCGTCGTAGGAGGCCGGATCGACGATGACCGCGACGCCGGTGTGGTTCTTGGCCGCGGCACGTATCAGCGCCGGCCCGCCAATGTCGATCTGCTCGATGATCTGAGCCGACTCCAGGTCCTGCGCGACCGCTTCGCGGAACTGGTACAGGTTGACCACGACCAGGTCGATCGCCGCGATCCCGGCCTCGGTCAACTGCGCCAGATGCTTGGGGTCGTCGCGATCGGCCAGGATCCCGCCGTGGATCTTCGGGTGCAGCGTCTTGACGCGGCCTCCGAGCATCTCGGGGAACCCGGTGACCTCCGCAACGGGCGTGGTCGCGATCCCCGACTCGGCCAGGTGCCGGCCGGTCGAGTCGGTCGCGATGATCGTCACGCCGGCCTCGGCCAGGCCCTTGCAAAACTCCGACAGGCCCGTGCGGTCCGAGACCGAAACGAGCGCGGTTTGAATTCGAATGACGTCCGGCATCGGCCCGGAATCCTACCCGATCACGTGGACCCGGCGGCCCTCGACCTTGAAGCGTCCGGCGGCGAACCCACGGATGACCTCGGGGTAGAGCCGGCGCTCAATCTCCTTGATCCGCTCGTGGAGCGAATCCACGGTATCGTCCGGCAAGACCGGGATCGCTTCTTGGGCCACGATCGGGCCGTGATCGACTTCTTCGTCCACGAAATGGATGGTGGTCCCGGCCACCTTGACCCCCCACTCCAGCGCATCGCGGACGCCGTGCCCGCCGGGGAATGCGGGCAGGAGCGCCGGATGGCTGTTGAGCGTGGGCACGCCGACCGCGGCGAAGTACGCGGGAGAAAGGATGCGCATGAAGCCGGCGCTGCAGACCAGCTCGACCGACCGATGGCGCAGGGCCGCCGCGATCGCCGCGCTGAAGGCGTCCCGGGAGTCGAACCCGGCGTAGTCCACGATGACCGCCTCGATGCCCGCGCGCTCGGCGCGCTCGAGCGCCGCCACGTTCGGCCGGTCGCTGACCACGACCGCCACCGAGTACGACTCATCCTGCTCGTCGATGATGGCCTGCAGCAGCGTCCCGGATCCGGACGCCAGGACTCCGACGCGAAGCGGCGCGGCTCGGCTCACGGCCGAACCCTAGCGAGGCCCTCGAAGGGGCGCCAGTCCGTAGAATCGGACGCGTGGGACGGGGCGTGGATCTGTCGACGATCACTCGCGCGGAACGGCTGGTTCTGATCGCGGGCGTTCTGCTGTTCGTCAACGCGCTGATCCCCTACTGGTACCGGATCCAGACCCCGCGCGAGACGTTCGTGCACAACGGCGGACTGTACGGCTACGGACTGGCGGCCGCGCTGGCGGGTTTCGCCTCGGCCGTGATCGTGATCGTGCGCCACTTCCGCACGCCCGCGATGTTCCGCGACAACGCGATTCACGTCATGACCGGCCTCATCGCGGCCGGGGCCTTGACGGCCCATGCATCCCGCTCCGATCCGCTGTGGATCGGGTTCTGGGTTGAGGCCGGGCTCGCAGCGGGGCTCATCGTCGCCGGGGCGCTCCGCGTCCGCGAGAGAAAGCGCGGCTGGATCTAGCGTTCGGATGGCCGCGCATCCGGGCTCTTGCTCGACCTGCCCTCCCGGCGCCGCCGCCTTCCGGCTCGTCCCGCGGAATCGGCATTCGGCGGAGAAAACGATACCGGCCGAAAGGACCCGGGGCCGCGGACGCGAAATCAGCACTCCGAGCGGTCTCGCGGGTTCGGCGCAAGGAATGGGCTCCGCATGGGTCGAATTGGCGGACGAGCAAGCGAGCTGTAACGCAGCCCGGACATCGGTGTCCTCACACGTGGGGAGTATCGAGATCCGAACCAGGGGGAGACAGATGACGCCACCGGAGACCGTCGCAGACGCGCATCACCGCTACCGGGGAGCCGTCGAGCGGGCCGCGGCCCGAATCCTGCGCGACCGCGAAGACGCGAGCGACATCGCGTCCGAGACCTTCCTGACCATGCTCGAGCGGGGGCCGCGCGACCGGCAGGCCGCGCTGGCATGGCTGCTCACCACCGCGCGAAACCGCGCGCTCAACCTGGTGCGCGACCGCCAGCGCGCCGCGCGCCGGCACCTGATGCTGGTCGAGGACTTCGAGGAGCCCGCCGTCTCCGACGAGCGCCTCGCCTCGCTCGTCGCCTCGGCGATGTCGCGGCTGTCCGACCGCGACCAGGCGGCCGTGCTGCTGCGGTTCGTCGATGATTGCTCGCCGCAGGAGATCGCCGCCACGCTCGGAACCTCGGTGGCCGCCTCCCGCGTGGTGGTGCATCGGGCCGTCAAGCGGCTCCGCGTCGAGACCGTCCGGGTCCTGGCCGAGCATCACGGCGTGGACGGCGCGTGCGCGTCGCGGCTCGCCAAGGCCGCATCGGACGGCATTCCCGCGCCGCACGCCGGCTGCTCGCCTTGCTCGAGCGTCGCCGACGAAATCACGGCCCTGGCCGCCCATTCGCTCCTGCCGGTCGGGGCGGCGCCGGTGCTCCACTCCATCGCCGGCCGCGCCCGCGAGGTGATCGCGGCCGTGAAGCCGCGGCTCGGTGGAGCCGAGTCGCACGCCGCCGAGGCCTTCGCCGCCCTGCTGCTCGCGACCGGGCTGGCCGCGCCATCGCTGCCCGCCGCGCAGACCGCTGCTCCCATCGCGGCCCCGCCGGCCACGACGCGCATCGCCCCGGTCCGCACGATTCCGTCCGTGTCCGCGGACCGAGCGCAGCAGCCTATGGCGGCCCGCCAGCGGCCGGCCGTCGCGGCCGCGCCCACGCTGGCCGAGGACGCCGAGGGCGACGTGCAGCCGCTCGTCGCGCCTCCGCCGGGCGTCGTGGTGGTGGGCAAGACGCTCCGCCTGCCGGACGCCTTCGACCGCAGCGCCGACGCGGGAACCGACATTCGCTCGTTCGCCGCCTACACCGAAGCCGACGATGCCGGGGAGGCCGAGACGCTCGTGTTCCTGATTCGCATGGCCGGGACCGTGGCACGCAGCGCCAGCTTCGAGGTGACGTGGCACTTCGAGGGCACGGCATGCACCGCCGACGCCGTCCACGACACCTACGGCTCCCGGACCGAAAACGATCGCGCGCGGCTGGCGGTGACCTGCCCGGCCGAGGCTCTCATCCGTATGAACCCGAAGGACAACCACACGACCTGGTACGTCGATCTGGTTCCCACGACCCGCGGCGACATCGTCGAGGTGCGGGTGCCGCTGCGCGGGCTGCCGCACGGCCTCGATGCGATCCTGCATCCCGGCCGCACCCTCACGGGCCTGATCGCGACCACCTACGCGGCGACCGGGCTGGTCATGAGCGACGTGGACCGCGCGCCCGACAAGGACGGCGTCCGCTACACGATCGGCACGCGCTAATGGGACTCGACCGGCCCTGATGAGAGACTGGCTCCGAGCCGCCAGCTGATGGGCACTGTTGGGCGCAGAGCACTGATCCATTCGTGCGCCGCTCGACCTCCACAGTTGGAAGCTGTGGCTGGGATGTCGAGAAGCGAGGAACGAAAGAGCCGCCCGGGACATTCGGGCGGCTCTTTCGCGCTTTCGTACTCGCTACAGGCTCTTGACCGCGAGCTCGGCGACTTCGGTCGGGTTGATGCCGACCTTGATGCCGAGCGACTCGAACGCTTCTTTCTTGGCCTGCGCGGTGCCCTTGCTGCCGCTGATGATCGCGCCCGCGTGGCCCATGCGCTTGCCGGGGGGCGCGGTGTGGCCGGCGATGTAGGCGACGACCGGCTTGGTGACGTTGTCGGCGATGAACCGCGCGGCCTGCTCTTCCTCGTCGCCGCCGATCTCGCCGATCAGCACGATCGCCTGCGTCTCGTCGTCGGCCTGGAAGCGGCCGAGGATGTCGATGAAGTTCGAGCCGACGATCGGGTCGCCGCCGATGCCGACGCAGGTGGACTGCCCCACGCCGCGCGTGAACATCTCGTACATCACCTGATACGTCAGCGTGCCCGAGCGTGACAGCAGCCCGATCGGACCGGGACCGGTGATCTCTCCGGGGATGATCCCCATGTTCGCCTTGCCGGGCGAGATG
>DATLFO010000319.1:0-11653 GCA_035541035.1 Actinomycetota bacterium | reverse complement strand
AGCTCGGTGCGGCCGATGCGGTGCTGCGGCGTGAAGCCGGGCGCGTCCAGCTTCGCGAACGAGCCCGGCAGGCCGGTGTCGGACCGGTACAGGCCGTTGCCGGGCGATTCGATCACGCTCTTGTCCTGCGGGAAGGGGCGTGGTCCGCTGCGGTAGCCGACCGCCGCGAGCACGCGGCCGCCCTTGTGGCCGAACTTGTCGGGCGACTGCACGATCACGTCGGTGACCTGGTTCGCCAGAAGGCACTTGTCGTTGTCCGTCTTGCCGGCGCACGGCCCTGTGGGAAGCTTCACGTTCACGAAGGTCGCGCCCGCGTCCGCGGAGCGATACAGGCCTTTGCCGGTGGCGGCGTAGACGACCTCGGGCTTGGTCGGGTCCACCGCGACCTGGAAGCCGAGTGCGCCGTCGGGCACGCCCTTCGACTGATGCCACGTCTTGCCCAGGTCGCGCGAGAAGAACGCGCCGATCCCTGTCCGGGTATAGCCGCCTACGATCGGCTCGCCGCTCACGACCACCAGGGTGCCTCCCTTGGCGGGAGACCAGGCGACCGCGCCCACGATCTGCGAGGGAAGCCGGTCGCCGATGGAGACCCACTTCTCGCCGAGGTTCTCGCTCATCCACACGCCGCCGGTCCCGATCGACGCGAACAGGCGCTTGTTGACCGGGTCGTAATCCAAGCTGTCGATGCGGCCGCCGAGCTCCGCGAAACCGAAGCCGTTCGTGTTCTGGAACCGGGGATCGTCCGAGCGCAGCGGACCCTTGGCGTAGGGCACCCAGGTGCCGGCCGCGCCGGGCACGCCGTTCGCGCCCTGCGCGAGCACGGAGCGGCGTTCCTCGAGGGATGCGCGGTACAGACCGACCGTCTCGCCCGGCGACAGCGGCGCGGTCGCGACCGACTCGCGCTGACTGTCCCGCTGCTCCATCTCCAGGAGCGACTCGGGATGCTTGCCCGAAATGCACAGTACGCCCCGCTCGTCCTGCGCCTGGACGCCGAAGTCCTCGATCGGGGTATAGCCCGGCGGACAGGACTTGGGTCCGGCGTTGACCGGTGAGAAGGCGGCGATGGCGGTGACCGCGAGCACGGCCGCCACGACCGATACGAAGCGAGAGATCCGGGTGCGCATGCGAAAGCCCTCCGAAGCGAGATCGCCGTGACACGGCTGGTTTGTCCCGTTCCATGAAAGTATCGCGGACCGGGCGTGACCGGGCAAGACGGTCAGTGGCCGAGCAGTTCCGAAAGGCCTGTTTCGTCGATGATCTCGATCCCCAACCGGACGGCCTTGTCGTACTTCGAGCCCGGACTGGCTCCGGCCACGACGTAAGAGGTCTTCTTGGAGACGCTGCTCGCGACCTTGCCGCCCGCGGCCTCGATCGCCTCGGTCGCCTGCTCGCGGGTCATGGACTCCAGGCCACCGGTGAGCACGACCGTCTTGCCCGACAGCGGGCCGTCCGCGGCCGCCTTCGGGCTTTCGTCCGCAATTCGGAGACCGGCGGCGCGCAATTTTTCGAGAACTTTGACGTTGCGCGGCTGGCGGAAGAACTCGTGAACGGAGTGGGCGATCACGGGGCCGATGCCTTCGACGGCGGTGATCTCCTCTTCGCTCGCCGCCTCGAGCGCGTCGAGGGACGAGAAGTGGCGGGCCAGCGTCTGGGCGACGGTGCCGCCCACGTGGCGGATGCCGAGGCCGGTGAGCAGCCGCGCGAGCGGCCGGTCCTTCGACGCTTCGATGGCGGCGCGCAGGTTGCGGGCGCGCTTGCCGGGAACGGTCTCGCCGGTCGTCTTGTCCTTCTCGGACGCGAAGCCCTCCAGCGACAGGATCTGCTCGTCGGTCAGCGAGTACAGGTCCCCCGCGTCCGACACCAGACCTGTGTCGGTCAGCTCGATGATCGTACGGTAGCCCAGCCCGTCGATGTCGAGCGCGCCGCGGCCGGCGAAGTGCGCGATCCGCTCGACCCGCTGCGACGGGCAGTCGATGCCGGTGCAGTGCGCGACGGCCTCGCCTTCCTCGCGAAGGATCTCGCTGCCGCAATAGGGACAGGCCGCGGGCATCTTCCAGCGGCGGGTGTTCTTGGGACGCTTCGACAGGACCGGGCCGGCCACCTCGGGGATGACGTCGCCCGCACGCCGCACGATCACGGTGTCGCCGGGCCGCACGTCCTTGCGCGCGACCTCGTCCTGGTTGTGCAGGGTCGCGGTGGTGATCGTGACGCCGCCGACGAAGACCGGCTCGAGCACCGCGTACGGTGTCACGGCGCCGGTGCGCCCGACGTGAACGCGGATACCCTTCAGGATGGTTTCACGCTCCTCGGGCGGATATTTGTAGGCGATCGCCCAGCGCGGTGCCTTGGCGGTGTAGCCGAGCTCGTCCTGCTGCGCGATCGAGTCCACCTTGACCACGACCCCGTCGATCTCGTGCTCGAGGTCGTGGCGGTGCTCGGCCCAGTGCGCGATGAACGCGCGCACGCCGTCGAGGTCCTCCACGATCTTCGTCGTGGGCGCGACGCGCATGCCCGCCTCCTTGCACCAGTCCAGGAACTCGCGGTGCGCCGCGAAGCGCACGCCCTCGATCGCGCCGCTACCGTGGATCCAGTAGGTCAGCGGCCGCGAGGCGGTGACGGCGGGATCCTTCTGGCGCAGCGCGCCGGCGGCGGCGTTGCGGGGATTCGCGAACCCCTCCTTGCCGGCATCCCGGAGCGAGTCGTTCATCTCGGCGAAGGCTTTCGTCGGCATGTAGACCTCGCCGCGCACCTCGATCAGCGCGGGCGGCTTCGCGATGCGAAGCTTGGTGGGGATGCCGCGGATGGTGCGCAAATTCGCGGTGACGTCTTCGCCGACGATGCCGTCGCCGCGGGTCGCGCCACGCACGAACCGGCCGTCCTGATAGGTGAGCGCGACCGCGAGCCCGTCGATCTTGAGCTCGCACACGTAGCGGACGTCGCCGACGCCTTTGGCGACGCGCTCGGCCCAGGCGGCGAGCTCGTCGTCGTCGAAGGCGTTGTCCAGCGAATACATCCGCCGGCCGTGGGTGACCTGCTCGAACTGCGATCCCTTGAAGCCGCCGCCGACGCGCTGGGTCGGCGAGTCGAGCGTGACGAGCTCCGGGAACTGTTCCTCGAGCGCCTTCAGCTCGTGGAACAGCTCGTCGTAGGCCGCGTCGCTGATCTCGGGGGCGTCGAGGACGTGGTAGAGGTAGTCGTGACGCTCGATCTCGGTTCGGAGCGCCTCGATGCGCTTTCGTGCCTCGTCCTTTCGCATCGCGGCCTGCGGCTCGCGGGCGCTAGCGGCGCCGGCGAGCCGCCGACGACGACGATGAGCGCGCCGGGCGGCGGGTCCCGATGGCTCGCTCGATCCGCTCCAGGTCGACGCGCAGCGCTTCGAGGACCTCCTCGGCCGGTGCGTGCTCGGTGCGGACGGCGATCGAGAAGCGCCGGATCGTCTCGAGGTCGGGCAGGCGAACGTTGTCCACGATGTCCTCCACTGCGTCGGGGTCTGCCGCGTGATTATACGAGCGCACGCCGGCGCGCTCGGATGCTAGCGAGCCGAGGAGATGATGCCGCCGCCGAGGACCTCGTCCCCATCGTAGAAGGCAATCGTCTGGCCCGCCGCGACACCGCGCTCGAGCTCGTCGAGCCGGACCTCGGCGGCCTCGTCCCCGGCGGCCGCGAGCGTCGCCGGGATCACGCGGCCGTGCGCGCGGATCTGCACCGCGACCGCGGCGCCCGAAGCCGGCGGCGCGTCGAACCAGCGGATGCGCTCCGCTTCGATCGTGCGGCGCGACAGCAGCTCGCCGGAGCCGACGACGATGGTGTTGCTCGCCGCGTCGATGTCCACCACGAACTGCCGCTCGTGGGTCGCCAGGCCGAGGCCGCGGCGCTGACCCACGGTGAACCGGTGCGTCCCGCCGTGCTCACCCACAACCGCGCCGTCGCCGGTCACGATCGGGCCGGGCCGCGTGCCGATCGCGGCGTCGACGAATGCGCCCGCGTCGCCGCCCGGGACGAAGCAGATGTCGAACGATTCGGGCTTGTCGGCAGTGCGCAGCGACAGGTCGCGGGCGATCTCGCGGGTGCGGTCCTTGGTCATCGGGCCGACCGGGAACAGCGAGCGCTCGAGCGCGTCGCGTCCGATCGAGGACAGCACGTACGACTGATCCTTGGCCGCGTCGGCGCTGCGATACAGCCGCGCGCGCCCGCCGTCGCGCCGCGCGACCGCGTAGTGGCCCGTGGCGACGTAGTCGAAGCCCAACGCGAGACCGCGTTCGAGCACCGCCCCGAACTTCACACGCTCGTTGCAGCGCACGCACGGGTTGGGCGTGCGGCCGGCGGCGTACTCGCCGACGAAGTCGTCGACGACGGCGGCGCGGAACGGCTCCACCAGGTTCCACACGTAGAACGGCATGTCGAGCACCTGTGCGACGCGTCGCGCGTCGTCGGCCGCCTCGACGCTGCAGCAGCCGTGCACGCGGCCTTCCTGCTGGGGCGCGGCGTAATCCGACAGCTTCAGATGCACGCCGGTGACCTCGTGGCCCTGCTCGACGAGCAGCGCGGCGGCGACCGACGAATCGACGCCGCCGCTCATCGCAACCAGGACCTTGCTCATGCGCGCAGCCGCTCCACGGCCGCCACGATCGCGTCCGCGGCCCGGTCGACCTCATCCTGCGTCGTCGGCCGCCCCAGTGTCAGGCGGAGCACGCCGCTCGCGAGCGCGTCGGGCACCCCCATCGCGCGGAGCACGTACGACGGCTCGGACGCGCCCGACTGGCACGCGCTTCCCGCCGACGCCGCCACCCCCGAGGCGTCGAGCAGCAGCAGCAGCGTCTCGCTTTCGATGCGCTCGAAGCTGACGGACAGATGGTTGGGCAGGCGCGGCGCGCCGGCCGCGTTGACGTGCGCACCCGGGATGCGGCCCGTCAGTGCGTCCTGCAGACGGTCGCGCAGCGCGGCGACGCGCACGGCGGCCTCGTCGCGATCGCGCATCGCGGCGGCGACCCCCGCGGCGAAGCCGGCGATGCCCGGCGTGTTGTAGGTCGAGGATCGAAGGCCGCGCTCCTGGCCGCCGCCGTGCAGCAGCGGCTGCAGCCGGGTGCCGCGACGCAGCACCAGCGCGCCGACGCCCTTGGGCCCGTGGCACTTGTGCGCGGCAAGCGAGATCATGTCGGCATCGGCGATGCCGACCGGGATCCACGGCAGCGCCTGCACCGCGTCGGAGTGGAAGACCGCGCCGCGTTCGTGCGCGATCGCCGCGGCCTCGGCGACGGGCTGGATCGTGCCGGCCTCGTTGTTGGCCCACATCACCGACACGATCGCGGTCTTGTCGTCCACCGCGGCACGCAGCGCGTCGAGATCGACGACGCCGTCCCCGGACACCGGAACACGCGTGACGCGAAAGCCGAAGCGAGTCAGCCAATCCGCCGGGTCGAGCACGGCGTGGTGCTCGAAGGACGAGATCACAATGCCGTCGCGGCCTTGATCGCGGCCGTGCCATGCCGCGCCCTTGACGGCGAGGTTGTCGGCTTCGGTCCCGCCGGAGGTGAACACGACCTCCTCGGGCCGCGCACCGACGGCCGCCGCGAGCGTCTCACGCGCCTCGTCGACCGCCTTGCGCGCCTCGCGAGCTCCCGCGTACAGGCCGCTCGCGTTGGCGAAGCCGCCGGCGAGCCACGGCATCATCGCCTCGCGGGCCTCGTCCAGCAGCGGCGTGGTCGCCGCATAGTCGAGGTAGAGGGAGGTCGGGGTCTGCATCGGATCAAGGGTAGCACCCGCACCGCGTGCGGTTCCCGGCGTTTCAGACGTTTCCGCTGACGGTTCCGCCGTAGGGAAGCACGCCGATCTCGCCCCAGGTCACCGTGCGGATCGCCTTCGTCGAGTAACCCATGAACGCGAACAGCTCCTCGTCGAAGAACACCAGACGCGTGCCGTTGGACACGATCCACACGTGCTGGCTCGGCGTGCGCAGCAGCGTGCCGGAACGAAACTGAATCTGCTCGCCCTCGGGCAGAGCGGTGTCGCCCGGCAGGGCGGGCACGACCTCGGCGTCGCGGTACCAAGAGCGCCCGACCGCGCTGTTGGGGATCCGGTGCTTGGTGCCGTCGCGCACGACCCATGCGACCTTGTCGGCGTCCTCGACCACGCTGCCCGCGGGATGCCGGGTCGCGTCCTCGATGACCGGCCCCGACGGCAGCGCGTTGACGTCGGCGTGCGAGACCTGGATCGCGGCCTCGTCGCGGAAGCCGAGCGTCTGGAACACGGCCGGGGACGCGAACGCCCGCCGCTGTCCGTTGTTGATGAAGTGGTACGCGCCGTCGGGCGTCTTGGCGAGCGTGCCGTCGCGGAATCCGAGCGGAAGCCCGGCCGTGTACCGAGGGATCTCGGCCGGGCCGGTGCTTACGATCTCGTTCGGCCCGAACCAGGACGCATACACCGTGTCCGACGGGATCGACCGGGACGCGCCCGCGTCGTCGATGAAGACGCGGGTCGTCCCCGACCGAAGCACGGTGCCGTTGGGATGCTTGTTCACGATGCGCATCGGGATCTCGGCCTTGGTCGCGTGCTTGTTGTTGTCGTCCCACGCGTCTACAGTGATCGTGCCGACCCCGCTTCGCGCCAGCGCACCAGAGACCTGGTCCTTGCCGTCCCAGGTCGCCTGCGCAAACGTGCCCTTGCCGCTGAAGCTCGCCTTCGCCACGCCGGCCGCGTCTGCGAAGTCGATCTTCCAGTTCAGCTCGGACGAATTCCAGACCTTGACGTCGATGGGCCCTTCGTCCTTGTCGTCGCCGTCGGCGCGCAGCTCGCGCGGCGTGGAGTTCATGTAGAACTTCGGCGCGCCCCACGGCATGATCGTCTCACGGATGCGGGGAAGCTGGTAGTACATCCTCGTCCCCGGGCAGTCGGTTACTTGCGCGTCGCGATGGCCCGAGATGCGGTTCATGTTCACGGTTTGGCCGCGCGCGAACTTCTTGCTCCCGCCCGAGGTCATCGGCACATGACCCCACCCGGGGATGTGATGCACGTCGAGCTTCCACGCCAGGAAGCGCATCAGCGACACCATCATCGGCCCGCTCGGGTATGCGTTCGAGAACGTGCCGAGCAGCGCGATGCCCGAGGTCTTGGTGTTCATGCCTTCGGTGTGCGCGCCGACGACCGGTTTGGTCACGCCGCCGAACCGTCCTTCGAAGATCCGGCCGAAGCGATCGACGATGAAGTTGTAGGCGATATCGTCGTAGTCCAGGTTGAAGCGGTGGTAGCGATAGATCGCCCGGAGCATCGCCGGCGCCTCATCCCAGGAGTAGTTGTTCGGGTTGACCGTGTGGTGAATCATCATCACCTCGACGGTCGGCGCGTAGCGCGGGCAACAGCGGCGCCACCGCTCGTCGGCGCCCCACTGCGCGCGGCTGACGATCTCGGGCACGGCCGGAACCGCTTCGGCCGCTTGCGTGCGCGGAGCGAGCGACGCGGGCGCGGAGCCCAGGAAGGCGAACAAGCGCTTCCACCATGTCTTCGGCTCCGCGTCGCCGAGCGTGTTGATCGCGTGCAAGCGCACGTCGCGCACGTTGCCGGTCTCGCCCTTCATGCGGACCATCACCGAATCGGCGGTGCCGGCCCAGACGGGCTCGGTCGCGCTGCGGTCGTTTCCTTCGCCGGTCCAGCGGTCGGGCGCGATGTCGCTGGAGTCGATCTCCTCCCACGGACCCCATCCCTGTCCGGGACGGTGAATGCGCATCTCGATCTCGGCGCCGCTGCCGCGGTAGGTCAGCCCGATCATGTTCGCGCGGATCGGCAGCGCGAACGTGCCGGCCATGAAGCGAGTGGCGGCGGACTGAATCGTCACGTCCTTGGCTTGCGTTGCTGCGTGCTCGGGCTCGGCCGAAACCGGCGCGGCGACGAAAGCAAGCGAAGAGAGCAGCCCGGACAGAGCGAGGGTAACGGCGCGCAATGCGAACCGCTTCGGGGAAGGTGATCTCATCTGCATGGTGGTTGGCGGCTCGATCGGAACCTCGGGCAGACTACGAGCCGGGCGTTGCGGGGTCAAGCAGGGTGCATGCCCAGATTTCGGCTTCTGTCCCTAGATTTCGGCGAATCGAGGCCAAGAAGATTCGATCGCCTTCTTCTTCTCGGCTATTTCTTGCTCGGACGCAAGCACGATCTGTGTCGGAGGAACGCCCCATCGCTCCATCGCCTCGTACAGGGAGATGACTGGACCGACGTCGGACTCGCTGCCCACCACGTACACGAACAGCTCGTGCTCCTTGTCGGCGGCCTTGAGCTCGATCTGCCAGTCCTTCGCGCCCGCGAGCGCGCTCGCCGCATCGCGGAAGTCGAAGCGCACGCGCCGCCCGCCGAGCACGATTCGTCGCATCCACGCATTGCGCCGGACGCTCGGGCCGACCCGGGGCACCTGCCGGCCGCAGTTCGGGCAGGGCCGCTGCGTGACGCCGCCGAGCGCGAGATCGCCGGTGCGCCAGCGCGGCGCGCCGCCCCCGCGAAACCCGAGCGGCGTGACCACGATCTCGCCGGGCGTCTCGTCGGGAAGCACGTCGCCGGTGTCGGGCTGGGCGATCTCGACAATGTCCAGATCCGGATAGGTATGGAAGCCGAAGGTCTCGACGGTCCCGGCCGGGACCGCGCACTCACCCCACAGCACCCGCCCTTCGGCCGGACCGTAGGCCGCCGCGATGCGAACGTTCGGCGCGCCCGCCTTGGCGAACTCCTCGCCGAGTCGCTCGCGCTCCGAGCGCGTGAGCGAGCGGCCGACCGCAAGCATCAAGCCGAGCGAGTCGAGCGGCACGCCGGCCGCGGCGGCCGCGCCGGGGAACGACACGGCTTCGTCGGCGGGCACCGCGACCGCGGTTGCCGGCTCGGACGCGAAGCCGGTCGCGAGCGCCTGCGCGAGGTCGGCGCCTTCGCGGCGCGTGTGCAGCGCGGTCATGCCGACGCCGTGGGCCATGTAGAACACGCCCCAGAAGTCGAGCGTCGACCCGAACGGAACCAGGTTCAGCAGCCGGTCCTCGCGGTCCACGCCGGCCACGGCGGCCAGGCGCGAGCCGGCCCGCGCCAGCAGATCGAGGTCGTCGCGGGTGTAGGAGACCGGGATCGGCCCGCCGGGCCCCGGCGACAGGTGCAGGTGAACGCTGCGGCTCGCCGCCTCGATGGCCAGCGCCTGGACTTCCTCCCCACCGAACAGCCGTGACAGCGCCACACGCCACAGCACGCTCCGGTCGCTGAAGCGCTTCACCCCTTCGGCGGTGCCTTTGAGCACGAACGCGCCGGGCCCTTCGGGGTTGCGGACCGGATCGACCACATCGCGGCGCATCGACAGGGGCACCTTCTTGAGGTCCTCCACGCGGCGGATCAGCCGCGCGTCCACCCCGGCCTTCTGAAGCTTCGCGCGAACGAACGGCACGTGCGCGAGCGCCATCTGAACGAGCGTCGCGTTGACGAGGCCGTTCTGAACACGCCGCTGCTCGGCGGCGCTGCGTTGGTCCCAAGGCTTGGCCATGGCGGGACATTGTACGGGTGGACGGTTGGCTTCGCGCAGCAGGCAGGAAGCGGGGCCGGACGCGCCTCGCGCCGCCGGTCAGGGCGGTCCGGGCGGGTATGATGCGCCCCGATGCCGACCGAGCCCGAATACGTCTTCGACGACGCGATCCCCCTGACCGGTGAGCGCACCGCGCCCGGCATCCCCGAGGAGAACTATTGGTTCCAGCGCCACGTCATCGCCTACGAATGGGCGGCCGCGCGGGCTGCCGGCAAGCGCGTCCTGGACGCCGGCTGTGGCGAGGGATACGGAACGCAGATCCTGGCCGCGAAGGCCGCCGAGGTGGTCGGGGTGGACCTGGAGGCCGGCGTCGTCGAGCGCGCCGCCGCCCGATATCCGTCGGCTCGGTTCGAGCCCGCCGACCTGGAGGCGCTCCCCTATCCCGACGCATCCTTCGACGCGGTCGTGTCGCTGCAGGTGATCGAGCACATGCGCTCGCCCATCGAGTTCTGCAGCGAGGTCGCGCGCGTGCTGCGTCCGGGCGGCGAGTTCCTGTGCGCCACGCCCAACCGGCTCACCTTCTCGCCCGAGGGCATCCGCAACCCGTTCCACACCGTTGAGTTCTCGCCGGACGAGCTTCGCGGCACGCTCGGCCGTCACTTCACGGTCGTCGAGATGCTCGGCACCTTCCACGCCGGGCGGATCCGCGCCGGCGAGATCGCCACGCGCCAGTCCTTCCCGGAGCGGCTGATCGAGACGCCGGTGCCGAGCTGGTCGCCGCGGCTCCGTGCCGCCGTCGCGCGCATCACCACGCGGGACTTCCGCATCCGCGGCGAGAACCTGGACCGCAGCCTCGACCTCATCGCCGTCGGCCGCCGCTGAGGCGACCGTGCGCCGGCTCGCCCTCGTCCTTCACTCGCACGTACCCTACGTGCGGCGCAACGGCGTGTGGCCCGCGGGCGAGGACATGTTCCATCAGGTCGCGAGCGAGTCCTACCTTCCGCTGCTGGGCGTGCTGGAACGGCTCGCCGACCGGGGGATGCACAGCGCGCTGACGATCGGCATCACACCGGTGCTGGCGCATCAGATGCAGGACGCGCACATGCTGCGCGAGCTCGAGGCCTATCTCGCCCGGATCGAGCTTCGGGCGCTCCGGCAGGTCGCCAACTACCGGCTGATCCACGAGCGGGAGGTCAAGGACCTCGCCGCCGTCTACGCCCGCGCGGGCCGCGACGCGGCGGCACGCCTTGCGCGCTGCGGTGACGGCATGGCGCGCGCGTTCGCGGCCTTCGCACGCGACGGGCTGATCGAGATCCTCGGCGGGCCGGCGACGCATCCGTTGCTGCCGCTGCTTTCCTCCGAGATCACGCGGCGGCTCCAGATGACGGTCGGGGCCGCCGAGCACGAGCGCGTGTTCGGCGGACGGGCGTCGGGGGCGTGGATCCCCGAGTGCGCCGTCGCGCCGGGTGTTGAGACCTGCCTCGCCGCCGCGAACGTCGCCTATTCGGTGGTGGATCCCGCGGCGGCCGGCGGCGCGGCCGAGCCGGTGCGCGCGGCAGACACCGAGGTGCTGCTGGTGCCGCGCGACCGTGTGTTGACCGATCTGGTCTGGGCGATGGACGGCTATCCGTCCGGCGAGTGGTACCGCGACTTCGGCCACCACGACACCGTCGGCGGATTCAAGAACTGGCGGGTGACGGCGCCCGGAGCCACGCTCGGCGACAAGCAGCCCTACGAGCCCGCGGCCGCGCGGCGGGCCGCGACGGAGGACGCGCGCCACTTCGTCGCGGCCGTCGAGCGGCGCTTCGACGAGACCGGACGCAGCGATCTGGTCGTTGCGTTCGACACCGAGCTGTTCGGCCATTGGTGGTTCGAAGGGCCGGTCTGGCTCGAGGAGGTGCTATCGGCGCTCGCGGTCCATCCGTCGGTCGTGCCGGCGACGCTCGGTGAGATCGCCGCGAGCCACGCGGGCGCCGCGCGTGCGGCGCCCGCGGCGTCGTCGTGGGGCGCGGGCTCCGACTTCCGGAACTGGCAGTCCGGCCGGACCGACACGCTGTTCGAGCGCGCCCGGGACGCCGAGGCCCGTGCGATCCCGCTGCTCGGCCGAATCGGGCCGGTGCGCGACCAGATGGTCCGTGAGCTTCTCCTGCTGCAGTCCTCGGACTGGCCGTACCAGAT
>DATLFO010000318.1:0-6427 GCA_035541035.1 Actinomycetota bacterium | reverse complement strand
CGGCTGCCACGACGTTCGGTTCCGCGGCGACCGCGTCTACTGCGCCGCCGTGAACACCACGCTGATCCTGGACATCTCCGGGATGGTCGGAGCGGACGGCCGGCTGACCGGCACCAAGCTCACCGACAACAACGGCTGTCCGGTCATCGACGCCGTGCGCGCTCCCGGCGTGAAAATCACCGACTGCATGGCCTGGACGCCGGAACAGTTCATCGCGGCCAAGGCCCGTCCGATGGACATCCGGCTGGTGTCCTGGATCCAGCACGACAACACCAAGCCCGCCGAGCAGGACATCGAGATTGCCCACCAAGCCGAGGTCATCGGGGACGGAACCACCATGCTGATCACCGACGAACGCGGCGGCGGCCTGGCCAACGTCCAGGGCTGTCCCGGCGGCGGGATCTGGTTCTACGACATCCGCGACGAGACCAAGCCGAAGCTGATGAAGCGCAGCGACGGTAGCCCCGGCATGTTCCGCACCGCCTCAAGCCCGCCCCCGCCGTTCGGACAGTCCGTGTCGTGCACCTCGCATTACGGGCAAGAGTTTGCCGACGAAAACCTGCTGGCCTTCGCCTGGTATCACGCCGGAACCAGCGTCTTCCGCTACACGCTCGACCTGACCACCTCGCCGGCGACGATCGGCTTCGAAGAGGTTGCCTCGACCGTTCCCGCCGGCTCGATGGCGATCCAGGCTTGGGCCGCCGGACGCAACCCCGACGATCCCGGCGAGGTCATCGTCTACGTGAGCGACGCGGTCCGCGGCCTCGACGTGCTCGGGGTGCGCACACCGAAGGTCACGCGTGCCAAGGCATTCAAGCAAGCCTCGGCCGAGCCCGCTCCAAAGCCTGCTCCGAAACCCGCCGTCGTGCGCGGCGCACGGACCGCGCTGCCCGCCACGGGTGTCGGGTCCGCGATCCCGGCCGGGCTTGTGGCGGTGTCGGGAGCGGCCGCCCTCGCATCCACGCTTCGGCGACGAAAGCATTGAGACGGCGCGGCGCAGCCGGGGTTCCACGTCCATCGCATTGAAGCCCGGCCGCGCCGCCGCTATACTCGACCCCACACACCCTTTAAGGGCGGGTCCTGTGAGGCCCGGAAGGGAGAGAGAACGCCTTGAAGCAGCACGGGTCGGCCTGCGCATCGGCGCGGGCTTTTCTTTTTTCCATCTCCCTTCCCCCCTCCGGGTCGCCGCGGTGGGGGAGGCGAGCCCGCTGAGCGGCAAGCCGAAGGCCGCGCCGATGGACGCCGGGGACCTGTCCCGGGCGCTGGCGCGCATCGCCCACGAGATCCTCGAGCGAAACAAGGGCGCCGAGCATCTGGTGCTGGTCGGCCTGCTGTCCCGGGGCGAGATCATCGCCCAGCGCCTCGCCGAGCGGATCGCCGACATCGAGGGCGTCAAGGTCCCGACCGGGTCCCTCGACATCGGCCTGTACCGCGATGACATCGGCCTGCGCGCGCCCGCCGAGCTCAAGACCGACCACATCCCGCCGATCGACGACAAGATCGTCGTGCTGGTCGACGACGTGCTCTACACCGGCCGCAGCGTCCGAGCAGCGCTGGACGCGCTCATGGATGTGGGCCGGCCCAAGGCCGTTCAGCTCGCGGTCTTGGTGGACCGCGGCCATCGCGAGCTTCCGATCCGGGCCGACTACGTCGGCAAGAACATCCCGACCGCGCACGGCGAGGAGATCGTGGTGCGTGTCGCCGAGGCCGACGGCGAGGACGCCGTCCTGGTGGCCGAGCGGGAGGAATCATGATCAAGCATCTGCTCGACATCACCGACCTGGACCGCGACGGCATCGAGCGCATCCTCGAGACCGCCGCGAACCTCCAGCCCGACGGGGGTGCGATCCGCAAGTATCCGGCGCTTCGCAACCGCACGGTCGTGAACCTGTTCTACGAGTCCTCGACGCGCACGCGTACCTCGTTCGAGCTCGCCGCCAAGCGGCTGAGCGCCGACGTGGTCAACTTCGCGGTCTCCGGCTCGGCCGTCGAGAAAGGCGAGTCGCTCAAGGACACCGCGCAAACCATCATGGCGATGGGCGTGGACGCGATCGTGATCCGTCACAAGGCCTCGGGCGCGCCGCACCGCCTGGCCCAGTGGGTGGACGCACACGTGATCAACGCCGGCGACGGCATGCACCAGCATCCGACGCAGGCGCTGCTCGACCTGTTCACGATCCGCCAGCACTTCCCGTCCTTCGAAGGCCTTCGCGTCGCGATCGTCGGCGACGTCACGCACAGCCGCGTCGCGCGAAGCGACGTGCAGGCACTGGCCACGATGGGCGCCGAGGTGACGCTGGTCGGCCCGCCGACGCTGATCCCGCCGCAGGCCGAGCATTGGGGTGTGACCGTCACCACCGACCTCGACGCGGTCCTGCCCAAGGCCGATGTCGTGTATCTGCTTCGCATGCAGCTCGAGCGACAGAAGGCCGGGTACGTGCCCTCACTGCGCGAGTACTCGCGGCTGTGGGGCCTGGACAGCGCTCGCGCATCCATGCTGAGCGACGAGGCGCTGGTCATGCATCCCGGTCCGATGAACCGCGGCGTCGAGATTAGCGCCGAGGTCGCCGAGCTTCCCCGCTCGCTCATCGTCGATCAGGTCACCAACGGCATCAAGGTCCGGATGGCGCTGCTCTATCTCATGCTCGGATCCCCCGATGGATCCGCGGAAGGAGCGAAGGCGAATGGCTGAGCCGATCCTGATCAAGGGCGGCCGGCTCGTCGATCCGGCCGCCGGACGCGACGTCGTCCTGGACGTGCGGATCGACGGCGGCCACGTCGCCGAGATCGGCCCCGATCTTTCCGCCGACGGCGGACTCGTCGTCGACGCCGCCGGGCTCGTGGTCGCTCCGGGCTTCGTGGATCTGCACACCCACCTTCGCGAGCCGGGCCGTGAGGACGCCGAGACCATCGAATCCGGCACGCGGGCCGCCGTGCTCGGCGGCTACACCGCCGTCAGCGCGATGGCCAACACCGACCCGATCGCCGACTCCGCCGGCATCGTCGAGCAGGTCTGGAACCTCGGCCGCGCCGCCGGCTGGTGCGACGTGCATCCGGTCGGAGCGATCACCGCCGGCCTTCGGGGCGAGATGCTCGCCGAGATCGGCGAGATGGCGGCATCGACGGCGAAGGTGAGCTTCTTCTCCGACGACGGCACGTGCGTCAACGACGCCGCGCTGATGCGGCGCGCGCTCGAGTACGCGCGGGCCTTCGACGCGGTCGTGGCCAATCACGCCGAGGAAGGCGCGCTGGCCGAAGGCTGGTCGATGAACGAAGGAGAGGTCAGCGCGCTGCTGGGCATGCGCGGGCTTCCCGCCGAGGCCGAGGAGATCATCGTCGCGCGCGACATCATGCTCGCGCGGCTGACCGGCGGCCGGCTGCATGTGCCGCACGTGTCCACCGCCGGCACCGTCGAGCTGATCCGCGCGGCGAAGGCCCGCGGCATCCCGGTCACCGCCGAGGTCACGCCGCATCATCTGTCACTCACCGAGGACTCCGTGCGCTCGTTCGACCCTGTCTACAAGGTCGCGCCGCCGCTTCGCACCAAGGCGGACGTCGAGGCGGTTCGCGAAGCGCTCGCCGACGGCACCATCGACTGCGTCGCCACCGATCATGCGCCGCACACGCTCGAGTCCAAGGACGTCGAGTTCGACCTGGCGCCCTGCGGCATGATCGGATTGGAGACGGCGCTGTCGGTCGTGCTGACCGACACGTCGCTGGACCTGACGGCGGTCGTCGAGCGCATGAGCGTCGCGCCCGCCCGGATCCGGCGCTTGAAGGACCAGGGCGGTCCGATCGCGGAAGGATCGGTGGCGAACCTGGTCGTGTTCGACCCGGACGCAACCTGGACGGTCAACCCGCACGGGATGGCCTCCAAGAGCCGCAACACCCCGTTCGCGGGCCGTGAGCTCAAAGGCAAGGTTCTATGGACCATCTACCGGGGACGCGTCGTCGTCTCCGAAGGGAGGATCGACCATGGCAAAAGGTAGCCGCAAGCGAGTGCGCTGGGCGAAGGACCGCACCCGCGCGAAGAAGGAACGCCTCAAGCGTCAAGCGCTCGAGCGCGGACAGGCCCGCAAGACAGGCTCGCGCTAGACGATGAGCAAAGCGATCCTGGTTCTCGAGGACGGCACGACGTTCCCCGGCCGGAGCTTCGGCGCGCCCGGCGAGACGTTCGGCGAGGTCGTGTTCAACACGTCGCTGTCGGGCTACCAAGAGGTGTTGACCGACCCCTCGTATTACGGCCAGATCGTGTGCATGACCTATCCGCACATCGGCAGCTACGGCGTCACGCCCGAGGACGTCGAGTCCGGCCGGATCCAGGTGTCGGGCTTCGCGGTGCGCGATGCGGTGCGCGAATACTCGAACTGGCGCGCGACCCAGTCGATCCACGAGTACCTCGAGGAGGCCGGGATCACGGCCATCGAGGAGATCGACACGCGCAAGCTGACGCGCCACATCCGGTCGCTGGGCGCGATGCGCGGCGCGATCTCGACCGACGACCTCGATCCGGCGTCGCTGCGCGGGCGCGTGCTCGCCTCGCCGTCGATGGAAGGCCTCAACCTCGTCGATCCGGTGACCACCGCGCAGCCGTATCGCACCGAGGACGTGCTGGGCATCAAGCCGTCCCCGCGCCAGGACGGCCGCATCTTCAGGGTCGCGGCCTACGACTACGGCATCAAATTCAACATCCTGCGGTTGCTGGCCGCGCACGGCTGCGACGTAACCGTGTATCCCGCCGCGCACCCGGCGGCCGACCTCCTGGCCGCGGGCTACGACGGGGTGTTTCTGTCGAACGGCCCGGGCGATCCGGCCTCGGTGCGCGTGGCGATCGACAACGCCAAGACGCTGCTCGGCAACGTGCCGGTGTTCGGGATCTGTCTCGGCAACCAGATCCTGGGCCTCGCGCTCGGCGGTGGCACCTACAAGCTCAAGTTCGGGCATCGCGGCATCAACCAGCCGGTCAAGCGCCTGGCGACCGGCGCGGTCGAGATCACCAGCCACAACCACGGTTTCGCGGTCGACGCCGACTCGTTCCCCCGCGACGGCGACGACTCCCTCAAGACCGAGTTCGGCCGCGCGGAGATCTCGCACGTCAATCTGAACGACGGCTGCGTCGAAGGGCTTCGCTGCCTGGACGTGCCCGCGTTCAGCGTGCAGTACCACCCGGAGGCCGCGCCGGGACCGCACGACGCCCGGTACCTGTTCGAAGAGTTCGCGACGCTGATGGCCAACCCAGAGGAGGGTCAGGCATGACGGAGCGAGTCGCAGTCAAAGGGCTCCGCACGCTCGGCGCGCCGCCGAAGGCGAAACGCTCGGCCGCGCCCAAGCGCAACAAGACGCAACAAGCCGGCTCGGACATGGCCAAGAAGGTGCTTCAGGCCGAGTTCCGCAAGGCGCTCAAGCTAAAGGAGAAACTGGCCGGCGAGCAGGCCGCGCTCAGCGACGACAAGGGCCGCGACGTGCGCGAAGCCGAAAAGCTCCGCTCGATCGTGGCGTCGCTGGAAGGCATGAGCCGCTTCGCGATCGTGATGGGATTGCTCACGCCCGAAGAAAACCGCGCCCTGTGGGCGAACGCGATGAAGAAGGGCCTCTACGAGGGATGGCGATAAGTGCCCAGACGTGACGATATCGAAAAGATCCTGATCATCGGGTCCGGCCCGATCGTAATCGGGCAGGCATGCGAGTTCGATTACTCGGGCACGCAGGCGTGCCGCGTTCTGCGTGAGGACGGCTATCAGGTCGTGCTGGTCAACTCGAACCCGGCCACGATCATGACCGACCCCGAGTTCGCCGACCGGACCTATATCGAGCCGATCACGCCCGCCTTCGTCGAGCGCGTGATCGAACGAGAGCGTCCCGACGCGCTGCTGCCGACGCTCGGCGGGCAGACCGGCCTCAACGTCGCGGTGGAGCTGGCCGAGTCGGGCGTGCTCGAAAAGTACGACGTCGAGCTGATCGGCGCCCGCCTGGACGCGATCCGCCGCGGCGAGGACCGCAAGCTGTTCCGCGAGACCATGCAGTCGATTGGCCTCGACCTGCCGCGCAGCACGCACGCCTACACCGTCGAGGAGGCACTCGCCACCGCGAACGAGATCGGCTATCCGGTGATCCTGCGTGCTGCCTACACCCTCGGTGGCGCGGGTTCCGGCGTGGTCTGGAACGATCACGAGCTCGAAAAGCTCGCGCGCGAAGGCCTGAGCGCCTCTCGCATCGGCGAGATCCTGGTCGAGGAGTCGGTGCTCGGCTGGAAGGAATACGAGCTCGAGGTCATGCGCGACCTGGCTGACAACGTTGTGATCATCTGCTCGATCGAGAACGTCGACCCCATGGGTGTGCACACCGGCGACTCGGTGACGGTCGCGCCCGCGCAGACCCTGTCGGACCGCGAGTATCAGACGATGCGCGACGCCGCGATCCGTTGCAT
>DATLFO010000317.1:0-2578 GCA_035541035.1 Actinomycetota bacterium | reverse complement strand
CTGGCTGCTCGGGTGGATCCCCCCGCTCATCCCGTTCACCGTCATCATGCTGATCCTCGCGATCATCTTCGGCGCCATCGCGAACGGTCGCGCGAACGACGACCCCGCGGTCGGCGGCAAGGGACTCGCCATCGCGGGACTGGTGCTGGGCATCCTCGGGCTCGTGACCTACCTGCTCGTCGTGCTGTTCATGGTGCTGTTCTTCGCCGCCATCTTCGGGTCGATCTTTTGAGGCCCCAACAGGCGCGGAATCCTCCGGGCAAGGGGCTCCTCCACTAAAAGTCGGGAAGCGAGCCCGCGTTTCGTTGCGCCGCCGTCAGAAGCTGGATATCCAGTCCCCCCGCAGTTCTGGCGTACTCGAAGACCCGGTCGAGGCAGACGGCCAGATTCGTTGCAGAGAGTGCGACCACCACGCCGATTGCCCTCCCGTCCGCCGTCAGGGCCGGCGCGCCGCTGTCGCCCCACACCGCCGGAGTGCGCATCAGGATGTCGAAGTTGTACGGGGGGGCGAGCAGGTGCGCGTAGCCTTCCATCCGTTGCAGGGCGTCGAGCCTCAAGTGCCAGGGGCTCGAGCCGTACACGAGAATGCGGTCGCCGTCCCTCAAGCTGGAGCAGGCCGCGAGGGACGTCGGTCCACCGTAGTAGAGCACGGAGGCCGTTGCCCAACCGCGGAAGGGCTTGTCGATCTCGATGAGGCCAAAGTCGTTTGCCACAAGCTCCTCGCCGCGCGCCTGCATCACGCGTCGGGCGGAATACGCCACGCGGCCCGTCGCCCCGTCCTGTCCAATCAGGACCGGGTCTCCTACGTCGCTCTTGTTAAGGCAGTGGTCGGCGATGCCCAGATACAAGCTGGCGTTGACACGCGACTCGAACAGAAAGTTCCCGGTGCAGGTCCAACCGTCTTCGACCGAACGGATCTGGATGCCCGGAGCGATGACGCCCTGCTGCGGCGTGGCCGCGGTGAAGGCTGGCAGCAGCATCACCAATAGCGCCAGCAACGCTCCCGGCCGCACCTTCAATCGATATGGAACAGAATCCGGCACCGAGCCCTTGTGGCGCGGGCTTAAGCGGGTTCTAGCACCCATCCACGCTCACGACGGGAATGCTGCTCAAGACCGTAACCCCCAAGACCTTTACGCGGGAGGGCGTCGCACAGAAATTGGGCGGGTCCGGGGTCACGAAGTTCTCGAAGCCAGCGTTGGGCAGATCGTTGCATGCTTCTCCGATGGTGCATGTGCTTGCCGGAATTGGGTTGAGCTCCGGGTGTGGGTCACCGATGGGACAAATGCCATCAAGGGTCACCAGAACCAGGAGTACCGATGGCATAGGGTCCCCCGGGACAAGACACGGGGTGATATAGACGACCTGCTCTGGGACCGGGTTCGGAATGGTGCCTGATATGACCGGCCGAAGCAAGGTCTGAGGGCCCAGGCACGTCTGAGGCGAGATGCAAGCTGTCGCACCGATGGGCTCCACAGTGACTACGTCGTCGATATCCTCGGGGACACAATCCTCAGGCACGTTGGGTCCTTCCAAGCACTCAGGGCCCAACGCTGTCGCCGAATGTGCCAACATGGCAATCGGAATCAAGATGAAGCTGAAAGCCACGAGGGAGGCTTGGAGGGACATTGCTGCGCACCTTCAATCCCGGCAGGCGTTTCTGAAATAAATGAGTACCTCAAGTAGGAAGAAGGCGAATATGTTCGAGAAATTTGCCGGATTCAGATCTCAGGGGCATCTTTTCTGGAACAGCCGAAGATCGCAATCACCGGGGCGAAATGACTTCCCCAGTCACAAACGCGGTTACTTCGACTCGTGCAGCGTCGGCTCGCTCGCTGCAACCTTTTTCTCGGAGTGGCCGCGCTGCGCGCGGCCTTCCGGGAAAAAGCTTGACCAAAAAAAACGAACGCTCGCGGCGGCCGCACCGCGCGGCCGTTGAGGAGGACGCGGCGAGTACTACTTCGACTCGTGCGGCGTCGGCTCGTTCGCGGCGAGGCTGGGCGTCGGCGCAGGCGTTTGTGCCGGCTGCTTCGGCGGCCCCTTCCGCGAGTTCCAGTAGACCTCGAGCGGCCCGCGGCGCTTCGGCAGGTCGAGCAGGCCGACGATCGCGTCGTAGAGCTGCGGCACGATCTGGAACGTGATGAACGCGAGCGCGACGAGGGCGAGCAGGCTGCCGCCCTTGCCGACGACGTTGTGCGCGAAGCTGAAGCTCCACCCCTCCGCGGCCCACATCCAGATGATGCTCGCGTTGCGCACGAGGTTCAGCGCGTAGATGGGCGGCACCGTGGCGAGGAGGCCGAGGGTGCGCGCCTTCATCGACGCGTTCGGCACGACGGCGAGGGCGCCGACGAAAATCATCATGCTCTGGATCGCGGTGCACGCCAGGATGATGTTCACCGTGGGGCCGTTGTAGCCGTCGCACGGGCCGGGGGCGTAGCAGATGCTCGCGCCCTCGATGATGACGTTCTGGTTGAACAGCTGGAGGAGCCACACGGTCTGGTTCGCGACCGTGAGAATGAGCCAGTCCGCGATCGGCTTGATGCGCAGGACGGAGAAGTAGACGGCGCAGGTGACGAAG
>DATLFO010000316.1:0-2352 GCA_035541035.1 Actinomycetota bacterium | reverse complement strand
CCGAGATGTTTCGCTTCTACCGGCTGGGCTAGGGAGCCGGCGGCGGAGGAGGTGGCTGCTCCGACGGCAGCGTCGGCGTCTCGGCCGGGGGCGGGGCCGGAGGCGCGGGCGGAATCGCGTCGTCGTCCCCGCCGGGTGCTGCGGCCTCGCCGAGCGTGCGGCGGCCCCGGATCGCCATGAACGATCCCATCAGCGCGACGAGTCCGCCCGCGGTCGTGACGTAGAGCCCGAACCCGACGGTGGCCGAGACCGCTTCGGTTTCGTCGCCACGGCTGCGGATGTCGTTGATGTCCGCGAAGCCCACGAGCGTGACCACGGTGGACAGCAGCAGCGCGACGATGCCGGCGATGAGGACGCGCCGGATGCGGCCGGTGAAGAACGGCGCCGCGATCAGGCCGAGCAGGACCGCGATGATCAGGATCACCTTGCCGTCGTCGGTCGCGAGCCCCGACTGGCTGAGCGAGGTCGACTCCGCGCCGATCGACAGCTGGACGCTCACCCACGGAAGCAGCAGCCCCAAGAACGCCAGGGCCGCGCCGCCGCCGATCAGCACGGCAACGCGCCGCGATTCGGTCTGCGTGGTCATCGTTCCGCCCCCTTTGCGTTCGCTTCCTCGGTCGTGCGCCTGACCGTATCGGTCGCGCATGCCCGGCACAAGGACGCACGCCCGGCCACGACGTGTTCCTCTGGCGCTTCGGGCTGCCGCGTTTCCTGGAGCTTCTGCCGCCGCCTCGCGATCATCCATCCGATGCACTCCGCGCTCGGCCCCGGCGATCATGTGCAACGCTCCTATTTCGAGCCCGCGCCTACGCCGCCACGCGACGCCGTCCGGGGCGCCGCCCTTCACCGGGCTCGAACGCGGCGATGCGCGCCGCGCGGCCGGAGGCGACCGAGCCGGCTACGATCAGCGTCAGCCCCGCGCCGAGCGAGGTCCAGGTCAGCACCCGGAACGACACCGGGCGAATGTCCTCGTAGCGCGCCTGATTGCCGGCGTGGACGTGGGCGATCGCCTCGGCGCGCGCCAGGGCCTCGGGCGCGGTCTGCACCATCGCCGTCAGCGCCGGGAAGTTCTGCGCGAAGAACGGCGTGATCTGCTCGGGTGGCAGGCCGAGCCGCGCCGAGATCTGCGGCAGCATCGTCGTGGTGAGCTCCGCGGCCATGGCTTGCAGGATGTCGACCGCCTGCTCGGTTTGCACGATGCGTCCGGTGTTGAACAGCGGCGCTAGGTTGTCGTTGAGCCGGTCCGCGGCGGCGGCCTTCGACGGCATCGACAATAAGAGGGGCGCCGCGGCGAGCATCACCCCGGCGACCACGGCCGCGATCGCGGTGCCGCGGCTGCCGGCGGCCGACAGTCCGGCGACGATCGCGATCGCGGCCGCGATCGTGAGCAGCCATGGGATCGCGGTCGTGGTGATTCCCTTGGACGGGATCGCGTCGGCGGCGGCGAAACGGACGCGCTCGGACTCGAACGTGGCGGCCAGCGAGCGCATGCCCGCGGCGATCCGGGGAATCTGGTCCATCCCGCTGGTCACTGCGGGATATTGCCGGGCGAGCCGGGCGCGAAGCGCGTCCACGGACGAGCCGGTTCGCGCCGTGATCGTCGGGATCAGCGCCGTGCGGTACTCGGCCGCCGCCGCCTCGAGCCCTTGAACGTCGGCTTCGATCTGAGCGACGCTGCGCGCCGTCATCAAGGGCCGAAAGTCCGCGGTCATCGCCTCGAACGGCACGGTTCGCCAGAACAGCAGATACCCGAACGTGGCCGCGAGGAGCGCGATGCCGGCGGCGATCATCGCGGCGCGGCTCATCCGCTCGGCCATGACGCGTCCTCTCCTCGAGCCTCCCGCCCCGCTCAAGCCTGTCGTGCGATCGGATCAGCGTCGATAGCCCGAACGGGCGTATCGGGGGTCCGCCGGGACTAGCCCGCCCGTTTGCGCCGAATCGTCGCGTGATGCGGCGCCGCCCGGCTACGCTTGGCGGGCGTGCGGGATCCAGGGTTCTTCGGGCCGGACAGCGTCTCGTGGCAGGTGCACCGCGAGACGACCGTTCTGTTCGGCGGTGCCCGCGCCCTGCTCATGCAGGCCGCGCACCCCCTCGTGATCGCCGGAGCGAGCGCGACGGGCTTCTACGAGCGCAACCCCTGGGCGCGCCTGATGCGCACGCTCCATCTGACCTACGCGATCACCTTCGCGTCCAAGGACGAGGCGCTCGCTGCGGCCGAGCGCATCAACGACGTACACCGCCGGGTGCACGGCGTCGATCCGATCACCGGCAAGCACTACGATGCGCTCGACCCGGAGCTTCTGCTGTGGGTGCACGCCGTGCTCGTGGACTCGGCGCTCGAGTTCGAGCGGC
>DATLFO010000315.1:0-18077 GCA_035541035.1 Actinomycetota bacterium | reverse complement strand
CCCATGAGCGACCCCGACGATCCCGGCGGACCGGGAAGTCTTCCCGGCGGCCCCGTTACGGTGGCCCTCGCCGACGAGCAAACCATTCCCGTCGATCCCGATGCGCTGGTGCATGCCGCGCGCCTGGCGCAGTGCGACCGCGGGACAGATGATCACGTCGCCGATCATCGGCCCGCCGGCGCCGTCCATCGGGAACGACAGCACGTCGGTCGCGGCGGCCTCGCCGTAGTAGTCGCGCTTGAGCCCCGCGATCCGGGCCGGATCCACGAGCGCGAGCGAAAGCTCGCCGCGCATGCCGAGGATGTCCATCGTGCGGCGCGCGGCATGCACCAGCGCATCGGGATCGACGGGAATGGTTTGCTCGTCGGCGAGGGCCACCGTAACGGGGCCGCCGGGAAGACTTCCCGGTCCGCCGGGATCGTCGGGGTCGCTCATGGGATTTGACTTGGTTTTAGCAAGGCCTGGGGCCTCCGTCTAGTTTCGGCCTAGTGGGCCTCGTCGAAACGCCGGTACGCTTCGACGATCTCCTGGACGATCGAGTGCCTGACCACGTCCTTGCTGCCCAGGAAGACGAACTCGAGCCCGTCGATCTCGGTGAGGATCTCCCGAACGACGTTCAGTCCGCTGGACTGCCCGGACGGAAGGTCGATCTGGGACACGTCGCCCGTCACCACGACCTTGGAGCCGAAGCCGAGCCGGGTCAGGAACATCTTCATCTGCTCGGGCGTGGTGTTCTGCGCCTCGTCCAGGATGATGAACGAGTCGTTGAGCGTCCGGCCGCGCATGAAGGCCAGCGGCGAAACCTCGATCGTTCCGCGTTGCGTGAGCCGCGACAGCGATTCGGGGTCCATCATGTCGTAGAGCGCGTCGTAGAGCGGCCGCATGTACGGATCGATCTTCTCGTAGAGCGTCCCGGGCAGGAAGCCGAGCTTTTCGCCGGCCTCGACCGCGGGCCGGGTCAGGATCAGGCGCGCGACCTGCTTTTCTTGCAGCGCCTTCACCGCCATCGCCATCGCGAGGTAGGTCTTGCCAGTTCCGGCGGGGCCGATGCCGAACACAATCGTGGACTTTCGGATCGCGTCCACGTACTTCTTTTGCCCGAGCGTCTTGGGCTTGATCGCCTTTCCGCGATGCGTGAGCACCGCGTCCGACAGCACCTGGCTGGGCCGCGCCGTCTCGCCCGCGATGCCTTTGACCATGTCGATCGAACGGGTCAGGCTGTCGGCGGTCAGCACGGTGCCGCGCTCGAGCAGCTCGATCAGCTCCTCGAACAGCGTGGAGACGCGCTCGACGTGGCCGGGCTCCCCGGAAATGGTGATCTCGTTGCCGCGGACCAGGATTTGAGCCTCGAACGCGGCTTCGACGACCTTGAGCAACTCGTCGCGCTCGCCCACCAGGCCGACCATCGCATGATGGCCCGGAACCAAGATCTTGACCTGCGTGGTGGTGCGCCGTTCCTCGGTGTCTTTCCTGCTCAATCCGTCTCCGTTGGTCGGGTCCCGGAATTATATCGGCGCGGCGGCCGCCCGGCCGCAACAGATCCGCCCGATTCGTCCGTCTGATCGCCCGTCTGATCGCCCGTCTGATCGCCCGTCTGGTCGATTATCCGGGGGGCCAGGCGAGGGAGCGGCCGCCGAGCATGTGGACGTGGAGGTGAAATACGCTCTGGCCGGCGTCGGGGCCGACGTTGGCGACCAGGCGATAGCCGCCCGGCAGCCCTTCTTGCGCGGCGATGGTGCGGGCGGCGTTCGTGATCGCGGCGAGCGCCGGCCCGTCGGACGGCTCGACGGTGGACGCGTCCTTGGTGTGCTGCTTGGGCACGATCAGCACGTGCGTCGGCGCCTGCGGATTGATGTCGCGGAACGCGAGCACGAGATCGTCCTGGTACACCACGTCGGGCGCGATCTCGCCCGAGACGAACTTGCAGAACAAGCAATCCTCCATGGCGCCCTCCTCAGCGGTTCGCTCTCATGCCCGAACGTCGAGCATCTGAACGTCTTCGCTCAGCGGTTCTCCTTGAACCATTCGACGGTCTCGGGCATTCCCTCTTCGATGCTCCGGTGGCGATAGCCCAGCTCGGCTTCGGCCTTGGTGGAGAAGGCCATGAACGAGCCGCGCATCGACGACAGCGCGTCCTGCACGATACGCGGGCCGGCGTTGAGGGTGCGGGCGATGACCGGGGACAGCGGCATCGACGCGCGCAGCATCCATCCGGGAAGCTCGAAGCGAGGCGCACGGATACCGGTCAGCGGCGCGAGCTGTCGGAACACGTCGCCGACGGTCGCGTTCGCGCCGCCGATCACGTACTCCTCGCCGGCGCGGCCCTTCTCATGGGCGAGCACGATGCCTTCGGCCACGTCGTCCACGTGCACCCACGAAAAGCCGCTGTCCTGGAACGGCAACGCGATCAGCCAGCCCTTCGCGTAGAGGCGGATCATCGCCCCGAGCACGCTCGGATCGCCGGGTCCGTAGACCGCGCCCGGCATCACGATCACGACCGGCGCGCCGTCGGCGGCCGCGCGCCGCGCAACCTGATGCGCCTGCCATTTCGTCTCTTCGTAGACCGAGCCGAATGCCCCCGAATGCTGCGAGGTCTCGCTGCGGATGTCGCCGATCGGCCCGGCGCCGAGCGCGCCCACCGTCGAGCAGTGCACGATGCGCCCGACGCCGGCTTCGCGCGCGGCCGCGAGCACGTGCTCGGTGCCGCGCACGTTCACCTGATACATCTTCGTGCGGTCGCCTACGCCCATCTCGTACCAGGCCGCAAGGTGGAAAACGGCGTCGGCCTTGCGCATAGGTCCTTCGAGCGTCGCGGGCTCGGTGATGTCGCCGCCGGCGAGCGTCACGCCCATCTCGCGCAGCCCGGCCGCACGATCGGGTGATCGAACGAGCGCGGTGACGCGGTGGCCACGTTCGACGAGACGCGGGACGAGCCGGCCGCCGATGAAGCCGGTTGCGCCCGTCACCAAGGCACGCATGGGCGCGAGCCTATCGCGGCAGGCGCGTTAGACGAGCGCGGGGATACGGACGCCGAGTTCGTCGAGCCGGCTCTTGAGCGCTTGCGGCGTCAGATCGAGCGCGGCGGCGAGCGCCCGAAGGTCCTCAGTGCGCACGGTGAGCACGCGGCCGTTGAAGTCGCCGCGGGCCATCTGGATCATGGTGACGTAGCGCGAGACCGCGTCGGTCTCGGCGCCGTTGGTCTCGCGGAGCTTCGTGAGATCGAGCCGGATGCCGCCTTCCTGCGGGCCGCGTCCGTCGAGCACGATCGTCTCGCCTTCGAGCTTGGGCAGGAGCTGATCGACGGGCACGCCGTAGAACTGTGCGAGCCGCTGCAGGCGCGGGACCGAGATGCTGCGCTCGCCGCGCTCGTAGGCGCCGAGCACCGAGGCCTTGAACTCCTTGGACGAGACGTCCTCGACGTCGTGGAGCGAGTAGCCCTTCTGAAGACGAATGGCGCGCAGGCGCTCACCGACTCGCTTTGCGTACGTCGAATTCACCCCGTCGTCGGCCATCGGACCCTCCACGCGCCGGCACCCTGGACGTGCGTTGCCACGCAGCGTCACCGCTGCTCCCGCGAAGCCTACTGCCGCGCTGTGGCCGCTGACAATCGGTTTGCCCTAAAAAGTCCTAGTCACAGGCCGCGAATGTCTCGACAAAAGCGGAGAAACCGGCAGCCACCGGGCGCGGTTAGCCCAGCGATCCATAGCGAGCGAGAATGACGGCGGCGGCCACGATCGAAGCGGTTTCGGTCCGCAGCACGACCGGCCCGAGGGTCGCGGCAGGGCAGCCGCGGGCCTCGAGCGCGGCGATCTCCGCGTCGTCGAATCCACCCTCGGGCCCGATCGCGATTGAGACCGCCGCAGGAGCGCCGGACGCGAGGGGCAGGAGCGCCGACAGCCGCGTGCTCGCGGCTTCGTGCAGGACGATGGTTCCGGCCGGGACCTCGTCGATGCCGATGGGGTCGCGGACGGTGGGAAGCCAGGCGCGGCGCGACTGCATCGCGGCCTCGCGCGCGACGGCGCGCAGACGACCGACGTTCGATGCCGCCTTGGCCGCGTCCCACTTCGCGATGCTGCGAGCGGCGCGCAACGGCACGATCGCCGCGACGCCGCACTGCGTGAGCGCCTGCACCACCCGCTCGAGCTTCCCGGCTTTGGGCAGCGCCTGATACACGGTAAGCGCGGGCCGGATCGGTTCGACCACGCGACGGTCCATGACCGACGCGCTCAATGCCCGCGAGGCGTCGGTCACGGTCGCGGTCGCGATCCCGCCGCGGCCGTCGGAGACCGTGATCGCCTCGCCGGGACGGATGCGCAGGACGCGAGTCGCGTGCCGGGCGTCCTCGCCTTCGATGGTCAGCAGAACACCCTCGATCGAGGGCAAGAAGAAATGATGCGCGCTCACCGCCCGCTCACCCGTTCACCGCCCGCTCACCCGTTCAGCGCCCGCTCACCCGTTCACCGCCCGCTCCCCCGTTCACCGCCCGCTCCCCTAAGCACGAAGGCATCGGCCGATTCCCGGTGCGGGCGCGGCGGAGCTCGCTCACCGGAGGAAGCCGCGTTTGCGCGGCTTCTCGGCGACCAGCTCGCCGCGAAGCTCGGCCAGGCGGCGCACCAGGTCGCGTTGCTCGCCGCTGAGCTTGCGCGGGATCTCGACGTCGATCTCGATGACGAGGTCGCCGCGGCCACGGCCGCCGAGCTTGGGCACACCGCGTCCTTTGATGCGATACACGGCTCCGGGCTGCGTGCCGGGCTCGAGCTCGATCGGCTCCTCTTCGCCTTCGAGCGTGGTGACCGAGACCGTCGCGCCGAGCAACGCCTGCGTCAGCGGAACGCGCAGCGCGCACAGCAGATCGTCGCCCTTGCGGTGATAGGTCTCGTTCGGCTCGACGCCGATGTGCACGTACAGGTCGCCGGGCGGACCGCCGCGCACGCCGGCCTCACCGCGGCCGCGCACGCGCAGCGTGGTGCCGTGCTCGACGCCGGCGGGGATGTCGACGGTGACCATCATCGAACGCATCATCCGGCCTTCGCCCGCGCACGAAGGGCACGGCGCTTCCGGTACTTGGCCGGTGCCGCGGCAGCGCCCGCAGGCGCGCGCGGTCATCATCGCGCCGAAGATGCTTCGCTGCATCTGCCGGATCTCGCCGGTTCCCTCGCACGTGCCGCAGCGCACGTGGCCGGTGCCCTCTTGCACGCCGGCGCCGTGGCAGACCTCGCACGCGAGGGCCGCGAACACCTCGAGCTCGTGCTTGACGCCGAAGACCGCCTCGTCGATGGTCAGCCGGACGGTCGTCTCGATGTCCGCACCGCGTTCGGCGACGCTGCGCGGCCCGCGGCGGCGTCCGCCGCCGCCGAACCCGCCGCCGCCGAAGAACGACTCGAACAGGTCGCCGAGGTCGCCGAAGCCGGCGTTCGCGCCGGCGCCGGAACCGGCGCTCGCGGCGCGCGAGCCGTCGTCGCCGAACATGTCGTAGCGCTGGCGGCGCTCGGGATCGGACAAGACCTCGTAGGCGGCGTTGATCTGCTTGAAGCGCGTTTCGGCGTCGGGCTCGGCCGAGGTGTCCGGATGGTATTGCCGCGCGAGGCGCCGGTACGCCTTCTTGATCTCCTCCGGGCTCGCGCTGCGCGAAACCCCGAGCATCGCGTACGGATCCGCCATCAACGAGAACCCTACGACAGATCCTGGACGGCGTTGTTCAGCAGTCGCGCCATCATCGACACGGCCGCAATCACCTGCGGATACTCCATGCGTGTCGGGCCGATCACGCCGACCGCGGCGCCGTGCGAGTACGGGGCGAAGATCAGGCTGCACATCTGGAGATCCTCGACCGGGACCTCGCTGCCGATGCGCACGCTCGCCGGCGGCTGCGCGTCGCTCATCAGCGGCTGCAGGTCGATGCGCCGTTCGATCACCTCGAACACGCGCGGGAATGCATCCTGGTCGCCGCCGAACGCGCCCGCGAGCGTCGCCGCGCCGCCGACGACCAGCTCTTGATCCTCGTCCAAGAACGCCTTCAGCGCCGAGGCCACCGCGCCGGCCACGGCCGCATCCCCCGCGCCCGCAGCCTCAGCTTCGCAACGCTCACGCGCCGCGCGCTCGGCCCCGTCAACCGTCGAGCCGCAGAGCAGTCGGTTCAGCTCGTCTCCCGCGGCCTCCAGCGTCGCTTCCGATACGTCGCTCTCCAGTTCGACGATGCGCTTCTCGACCCGGCCGCCATCGGCGATCACGATCACCACGAGCCGCCGCGGTCCGAGCCATGCCAGATCCAAGTGCTTGAGCCGGCTGGTGCGCAGCCGCGGCGTCAGCGCCGCCGCCGCCAGGTTCGTCGCGCGCGACAGCGCCTCGCTGGCTCGCCGCATCAGCTCGTCCATGTCCGCCGGTTCCGCGCCGACCGCGGACTGCATCTCGGCCCGATGCTGCGACCCGAGCCGCGCCGGCCGCTGATGGTCAACGAAGAACCGGTAGCCCGCGTCCGTCGGGACCCGCCCCGCGCTGGTATGCGGCTGGTGCAGGTACCCGAGCTCTTCCAGCCGGGCCATCTCGTTGCGTACCGTCGCCGCCGAAACGGACAAGTTGTACTTCCCGACCAGATGCTTGGACCCCACCGGATCAGCCGTGCGGATGTACTCGCGCACGATCGCCACCAGGATGTCTCCCTGACGGTCGGCCAATGGCTCGTTCGGGTTGCCCATGAGTGATTTTCGAGGTTAGCACTCGACACGGGTGAGTGCTAGGCGCCCATCCAAGCGCCCGGGCGATGCCCGCGGTCTGATCCGGCATCCGGGCGGTGCCGGATCAGACCGGCATCAGGGCGGCGCGGGCGGCTCGATCCGGCAATTCGGCGGCTCCCCGACGATCTTCCAGCCCATGTGCGTCTTCAGATCGTGGTGGTAGCCGCAGACCCGCTGCAAGTTGGCCAGCGACGTCTCCCCGCCGCGTCCGTACTCGACGATGTGGTCACGCTGCAGCCCGCGGCGCCGGGTGCATCCCTTGACGACGCACCGCTCGTCGCGCACTTCCAGCGCCGCACCCACGCGTGCGGGTACGTACCGGCCGGTGTTCACCACTCCGACCACGTTGCCCTTGTCGCGGATCGCGATCTTGAGCGTCCCACCCGGCTGCGCCGCCAAGCGCCGCGCGGCCGCCACGGTGGTCGGCCCGACTCCGGCGATCTCGCAGCGTTCGCCCGGCGACGCGCTGCCCCGTTCCCACGCGGCCGCATCCACGTGCACGTAGACGGTCGAGCGCACAATCGCGTCTTTCGCTCGCGGCGCGGATCCGGATGACACCGTGCCGGGCAGTGAGCACAACGCGTCGGCCATCAGCGCTTCGTGCGGCTCGATCGTGCCGTCGCGGCGACCGATCGCCGCGCGCCGGTCCGCCTCGGCGCGGCACCACATCATCAGCGCCGCCGCCGCATCGGGCACCAACCGCCCCTCGACACGCACCGCGTCGTCGGGATCGCTTTGGAATCGCAGATACCGCGTGCGGCGGATCCGCTCATAGGCGTCGTTGCCGGCGGCCGCGACCTTGACCATGCGACATCGTTCCCGTAGCTCGGACGCCGACGATTCGGCCGCCGCGCCAAGCAGCCCCGGCTCGGACGCCGGATCCACCGCGGCCGCGCCCGCAATCTCGCTTGCCTGCTGCACCGACAGCGTCCCGGATGCCAACGCCTCCCGCGTCGCCGGCAACGATGCCAGCGTTTTCGCCGCGGTCACCGCGCCGAGCGCGTGCCCCACCGTCGTGCCGGTCCGCTCGGCCGCCCAATGCGCGAACGACGCATGCCCTTCGCCGCGCCACGTTCGCGATCGCTCCACCGCCGCAAGCGCCGCGAGCCGGCCGGCCGCGACCACCCGGCTCAATCGCTCGAACGCATCCAAGACCCCGGCCACATCCGACGAGGGCACGGTGGCGACCCTGTCGACGAGCGTCCGCACCTCGGCCGTGATCCGATCCAACGAGCTTCGCATGACCGCGATTCTCGAACACATGTTCGGCTCTGTCTATTCCGAGAAAATCGAGCAGAACCGGACAGGAACCCAAGGTCCCCGGCAAACCCCGGGTCACTCCTAGCGGCGTCGCCGCACCACGAGGTAGCCACCGACCGATAGGGCGGCTAGAAATCCGGCGGCTACGAACCATCCGGCCGATCCCGGCGAGCACACGCGATCCGATTCGACGCATGGGTCCAGTGACTGTCCGTATTGCTTCCAGAGGCCGATCAGGAACAACCCCGCTGCAGCACATGCGTTGACGATCACGAACCCGAGCGTTCCGAGGCCTCGTCCCCCCGGATCCGTCGTTCGGTCTTCGGCCATTTAGGCGGCCCCCAGCCGCAATGCGATTTCGTTTTCCAGCAGGAGCCCGCGCGGCGTGAGCTTCATCACGTCGCCATCCATCACCGCGAGCCCCGCTTCGACGATCGGCGTGGCCAGCGACCGAACATCGACGTCGAGCACGATTGCTGCCTGAGCCAGGTCCACGCCGTCCACCAACCGCAGCCGCAGCAGCAGCCACTCCCGCGCCTTTCCCGCATCGCCCAGCTCTTCCGAGCCCGCAACCGGATGCGCCGGATCGGTCATGTACGCGCGCGGCAAGCGCCGGTTCCACGACCGCAGCCCCTCGCGATGCGAGTGCGCACCCGCACCGAGCCCCAGATAATCGCCCTGGGTCCAATAGATCAGGTTGTGACGGCTGGGCTCGCCCCAGTTCGAGATCTCATAGTGCCGTAGCGGCAGCATCTCGCACGCCATCTCGTACTTCGACGCCAGATCATCCTCGTCCGGCGGCGACAACGCACCGCGCGTGACCGCGGCGCCGAACGCGGTGCCGTCCTCGATCGTGAGCCCGTAGCAGGACACGTGATCCACGCCCGACGCGACCACGGACGACAGCGTGGACGACCAATCCGCCAACGACTCGCCCGCCGTCCCGAAAATCAAGTCCACCGACACGTTGTCGAAGCCAGCCGACCGCGCGAACGCAACCGCGTTGCCCGCATCGGGCGGCGTATGCGTGCGTCCGAGCGCCGACAGCACGTGCGGCGCGAACGACTGCACCCCCAGCGACAGACGGTTCACTCCGGCCGTGCGATATCCCTCGAGAGACGAAACCGTGACGGTTTCCGGATTCGCTTCCAGCGTGATCTCGGCGCCGGGCGAGACCGGAAGGATCGACCGCAGCGAATCCAAGAACCGGCGCAAAGCCGGCGGCGAGATCAGCGACGGCGTCCCGCCGCCCAGAAACACGGTCCCGGCTTCCCCCCGCAACTCGAAACGCCGCGTGTCCGCCTCGATCAGCACCGCATCCAGATACGCATCCGCATCGGCAGCCGAGCCGACGTAGACGTTGAAATCGCAATACGGGCAGACCGACAGACAGTACGGGACGTGCACGTAGATGCCGAACCGCGGCGCCAGCAAAGCCGCATGAGCCATCAGTCGGGCTCCTCGATCTCCCCCACCTGCAGCGCGGCGATGAACGCCTCTTGCGGCACCTCGACGCTGCCGATCTGCTTCATGCGCCGCTTGCCCTTCTTCTGCTTCTCGAGCAGCTTGCGCTTTCGCGTGATGTCGCCGCCGTAGCACTTGGACAGAACGTCCTTGCGCTTGGCCTTGATCGTCTCGCGCGAGATGATGCGGCTGCCGATCGCGGCCTGCACCGGCACGTCGAACATCTGCCGCGGGATGAGCTTGCGGAGCCGCTCGACCATGTTGCGGCCGTAGACCTGGGCCTTCTCGCGATGCACGATCGCGCTGAACGCATCGACGGTATCGCCGTGCAGCAGGATGTCCACGCGCACCAGATCGGCGGCCTGATAGCCGATAGGCTCGTAGTCCAGCGATGCGAACCCACGCGTGCGCGCCTTCAGCTGGTCGAAGAAGTCGAAGATGATCTCCGACAGCGGCAGACGGTACTTCAGCTCGACGCGCTCGGTGGACAGGTAGTGCATGCCGTCCAGCACGCCGCGGCGCGTCATGCACAGATCCATGATCGTGCCGACATACTCGGTCGGCGACAGCACCATCGCGCGAACCATCGGCTCCTCGATCCGCTCGATCTTTGACGGGTCGGGCATATCGCTCGGGTTGCGTACGCCCGCTTCGGTTCCGTCGGTCATGAACAGGCGGTAGGCGACGTTCGGTGCGGTCACGACGAGTTCGAGGTCGAACTCGCGCTCCAGGCGCTCTTGTGTGATCTCCATGTGCAGCAGGCCCAGGAACCCGCACCGGAAGCCGAAGCCGAGCGCCTTGGACGTCTCGGGCTCGAACACCAGCGCCGCGTCGTTGAGCTGCAACCGGTCGAGCGCGTCGCGCAGCTGCGGATAGTCGTCGCCTTGCGCGGGATACAGTCCGGCGAAGACCATCGGCTTGGCGTCGCGATAGCCGGGCAGCGGCTGCGGCGCGCGTGACCGCGCGTCGGTGACCGTGTCGCCGACCTTGGCCTCGCGAACGTTCTTGATGCCGGTGATCAGATAGCCGACCTCGCCCGCGCCGAGCGTGTCCACCGGCACCGGCTCGGGCGTAAGGAATCCGATCTCTTCCACGTCGTGCTCGGCCTCGGTCGCCATGAGCCGGACGCGGCCGCCCTTGTGGATCTCGCCGTCCACGACACGGATGTAGGTGATGACGCCGCGATACGAGTCGTACATCGAGTCGAAGATCAGCGCGCGCGTCGGCCCGAGCGGATCGCCCGACGGCGGCGGGACCTTCTCCACGATCGCCTCGAGCAGCTCGGTAACGCCTTCGCCGGTCTTGCCCGACACGAAGATGATCTCGTCGTCGCTGCAGCCGATCACCTGCTTGAGCTCGTTGGCGATCTTCTCGGGCTGCGCGGCCGGCAGGTCGATCTTGTTGATCACCGGGATGATCTCCAGGTCCGCCTCGATCGCCAGGTGCAGGTTCGCAAGCGTCTGCGCCTCGATGCCCTGCGAGGCGTCCACCAGCAGCACCGCGCCGTCGCACGCGTTCAAGGCGCGCGAGACTTCGTAGGAGAAGTCGACGTGCCCGGGAGTGTCAATCAGGTTCAGGACGTAGGTCTTGCCGTCCTTGGCCGCGTAGTTGATGCGCGCGGCCGCGGCCTTGATCGTGATGCCGCGTTCGCGCTCCAGGTCCATCTTGTCCAGGTATTGCGCGCGCATCTGCCGGTCGTCCACCGCATGGGTGACCTCGAGCAAGCGGTCGGCAAGCGTCGACTTGCCGTGGTCCACGTGGGCCACGATGCAAAAGTCGCGCTGAAGGTGCTGGTCGGTGGGCATCGGGAGGCGATCCTATCGCCCCTCGCTGCGAAACGACGAGCGAACGTCGCTCGTCCGCGAGCTCGTGTTCGCTTCCCCCGGTTCGGTGAACCTGCGCAAAAAGGCCGCCAGCTCGTCGACGAACCGGTCCGTGGCGGCGCCGGGCCAATGGCCGAAGGCATGTTCCGCGCCTTCGTAGACGCTGACCGAGATCGTGCCCCCGGCCGCGCGCCATGCGGCCTCGAGGTCCTCCACGATGAACGAGGGCACGTTCTGGTCGAGCTCCGGATAGCACACCCACACGGGCGGCAGGTGCGTGGCCTCGCCGTCCCGAACGATGCGCGGCACGCTCACCGCGCGCATCACTCCGCGGTCGCCGAAGTAGGAGTTTGTTCCGTCGAGGAGCGAACGATAGTGGTCGTGTTGATCCGGCGGCTCGGTTCGCAGTCGTTCGAGCAGCCATTCGTAACGCGCGCCGGGATCGACGGGCGGCCAAAGGGCCGCGACGCAGCGAACGCTCGCGTCGATCTCGCCGGGAACCTCGCCCGATCGGTCCCATCGCAGCGGCGCGCCCGCATGTTCGGGCGCGTTCGGCCGGCAAGCGGCGAGCATCGCGAGATGACCGCCGCTCGACGAGCCGGTCAGCGCGATCCGGCCCGGGTCGATCCCGAGGGGCTCGCTCGCCGCGCGAACCCAGCGCACGCCGGTGGCCACGTCTGCCGACGCGGCCGGATGCGCAAATCGCGGCCCTTGCCGGAAGTCCAGGGCCACGACGACGAAGCCGCGCCGCGCGAGCGCCTCGCCGTAGACGCGGCCCCACGTGCGATCCCCCTCCGACCATGCGCCGGGATGCACGTCGACCACGGCCGTCGCGGCCCCGGCATCGGCGACCCGGTAGATGCGAGCGAGCAGTATCTCGCCGTCGCGCGCGGCGTAGGGGACGTCCTCGAACAGGACCGGCCGCGGGGGTTCGGTCACGGGCTCGCCTCGGAGGCGGACATTCCACCTCCAATGATGCCGGACGCGCTCGGCGCGCGCCGCATCGCCCAGCCCATCGTGCCTGGTCAGGGCGTTTTCACGGATTGGCCTGGACCCGGCGGTCTGGTACACTCCCCCGCTCGTATGGCTAACATCAAGTCTCAGATCAAGCGGAACCGCCAAAACGAGCGGGCCCGCGTGCGCAACCTGTCCACCCGGTCGCGCCTCAAGACGCTGACCCGCCGGTTCCGCGAGGCTCTCGCCGCCGGCGACCTCGATGCCGCTGGTGCCGCGCTCAAGACCGTCTGCCGTGCCTACGACAAGGCCGCGAGCGCCGGCGTCCTGCACGCCAACAACGCCGCGAACCACAAGTCGAAGCTGCAGAAGGCCTTCAACACCGCCAAGTCGGCCACCGCCGCCTAGGCATTCCGCCTAGCGCGCGGCGATCTCGTCGACCACCAGTTCCAGGACCAGCGGATCGTCGCCTTCGCTTTTCATCGCGAGGTCGGCGTCGGCCATGACGCGGTAGGCCTTGGCGATCCGCGCGGGGTTGAAGCCGCGAGCCTGGCGTATCGCCCGCTTGACCGCCCCTTCGCCCTTGAGGCCCAGATCCTTCGCGATCGCGGCGGCCTGGCGCCCGTCGTTGCCGCTGACGTAGGCGATCACGCGCAACTGCCGCGCCAGCGCAGCGAGCAGGCCGATCGGGTTCTCCCCTTGGTCCAGCAGGCCGTGCAGCCGCTTGCGGGCGAGCGGCAGGTCGCGGTCGAACACCGAGTCCACGAACTGGTAGACCTTCGACTCGACCCCGGTGAAGCGTTCCTGGACCTGATCGAGCTCGATCGTGGCGGCCTTGCTGGTTTCGACGAGCCGGTCGATCGCGGCCGCCAGGTCGCGCAGGTCCGAGCCGACGGACTCGACGAGCGCGGCGGCGGCCGGGCCGCTCATCCGGCGACCCTTTTCCTTCGCGCGCTTGACCGCCCATTCGGCGGCCTTCCACGGCGGGACCGACTCGGCCTTGATGATCGCGCCGGCCGGGAAGCGTTTCGACAGCTTCGCGGCGGTGGTGCCCGAGGCCATCAGCGCCAGCACGACGCCGTCGGCCGGGTTCTTCGCCCAGGCTTCGATCGCGTCCTGCGCGTCCTCGTCCAAGGTGTGCGCGTCGCGGACCAGCACGAAGCGGCCACCGCCGAACAGCGACGGCGTGTCGAGCGCGTAGCGCACCGCTTGCGGGTCCCCGGGATCGATCTCTTCGGCCACCAGGCCTTCCGCGGCGGCTTCGGCGCGCAGACGGTCGAGCGACTCGGAGGCGACGAACTCGTCCGAGGCGAGGATCACGGTCACAGGACGCATCGCGGCGGATTCTAACGGGCGGCAGGCCGGAGTCCCGTGCCGCAGGCCGCGAGCAGGGGCGGCGACGTGCTTCGCTCTATCACGACGAGATGCGGCCGTCGTTGGTCGTGCTACCCGTCGGCTGAAGGGCTCACACCCGCGTCGAGCGAGCGGCGCCCCCATGCGGGGCGCCGTTCGCGTGGGGCCCCGTGACCTCGATGGGGTAGGCACCGGAGGCTCTACCCCGAACCCCCTCCAGCACCCTGTGCAACCAAGTTGCAAAGAGCACTGGTGGCGCCGGAGGCCGCCGCACCGCCAACAACCACGCCATCACCGCTTGTCGTCGCTGACCCCTAGTCGGCGCCGGCATCACCGCCGTCCTCCCCGCAACGCAAACGCCCGCAACGCCCGCAACGCCCGCAGCTCCCGCAGCTCCCGCAACGCCCGCAGCTCCCGCAGCTCCCGCAGCTCCCGCAGCTCCCGTGCAACTTGGTTGCACAGGGTCGGGGCCTACCTCGGTCCGTCGTGCAACTTGGTTGCACAGGGTCGGGGCCCACCTCGGTCCGTCGTGCAACTTGGTTGCACAGGGTCGGAGCCCCCCTGGGTCCACCGCGCAAGGAGGGAGCGCTGCGCGATTGCCGACTATCATCGCGGGAACGATGACCGTCCGGACCGAATGTTCGCGCGCCCGTTGAAGCGGATCGCGGCTCCGTCCTGCCCCGCGGCCGGGAGATCGCACGCGTGAGCGCCACTGCCTCGGGATGGGTGCTCGCGGCGTCCTTCGCCACCGCCGCGGTTGCGCCGCTGCTGGCGCGATGGTTCGGCCGCAACACGGGCTACGCGCTGGGGATGCTCTACGCGGCGGGCGGCGCGATCCTTGCCGCGCAGGCTCCCGCGATCGTGCGCGGCGAGCCGATCGTCGCCTCAATGGAGTGGATCCCGTCGCTGGACGTGCGGCTGTCGATCTCGCTCGACGGGCTCTCGCTGCTGTTTTCGCTGCTGATTCTGTGGATCGGCGCGATCGTGTCGGTGTACTCGGCGCGTTACTTCTCGCCCGGCGGGTCCGTCGGCCGGCACTACGGGCTGATGTCGCTGTTCGCGGCGAGCATGCTCGGGCTGGTGCTCTCGGACAACGTGATCGCGATGTTCGTGTTCTGGGAGCTGACCAGCATCACGTCGTTCTTCCTGATCGGCGGGAACGGAAAGACCGGCTCGAAGCAGGCGATGCGCGCGTTCCTGGTGACGGGGCTGGGCGGGCTTGCGCTGCTCGGCGGCTTGTTGCTGATGTCGGTGGTCGCCGGCAGCACGAGCCTGCGCGAAATCTTCGCCGGCGGCAGCGCCATCGTCGATCATGCTGCCGCGCCGGCGATCATGGCGCTGATCATCCTGGGCGCTTTCACCAAGTCGGCGCAGATGCCGTTCCACTTCTGGCTTCCCGGCGCGATGGTCGCGCCCACCCCGGTGAGCACCTATCTGCACTCGGCGACGATGGTCAAGGCCGGGATCTATCTGCTCGCGCGCATGTCGCCCCTGTTCGGCGGGCAGCGCGGCTGGATGATCCCGATCGTGCTCACCGGGTTGATCACCGCGGTCGCCGGCGCGGCGATCGCGCTCAAACAGCATGATCTGAAGGCGTTGCTGGCGTACTCGACCGTGAGCCAGCTCGGCTTCATCACCGCGCTGGTCGGCGTCGGCTCGTTCTACGCGCTCGCCGCAGCGGCCGCGCATACGATGGCGCACGCGCTCTACAAGGCGACGCTCTTCATGATCGTCGGCGTGGTCGACCACCAGGCCGGCGGTCGCGACATCCGCGAGCTGCACGGCTTGGGCAGGATGATGCCGATCACCGCGACCGTGGCGGCGCTTGCCGCGATGTCGATGGCCGGGCTGCCTCCGTTCTTCGGCTTCGTCAGCAAGGAAGAATCGTTCGGCGCGCTCCTGGCCGCGCCCGGCGCCGGCTGGATCGCACCGGTCGCGGCGGCCCTTGCGGTGCTCGCCTCGATGCTGACCTTCGCCTACAGCGCGCGCCTCATCGAAGGCGCGTTCGGCGGTCAGCCGACGCGCCCGCTCGCGGAGCCGCCGCGTGGCCTCCTCGCCCCCGCCGCGGTGACCGCCGTCGCGGGCCTGGTCCTGACGGGCGCGCTGCCGCGGCTCATCTCGCTGCTGGATCGCATCGCGCAGGACGCGGTCGGAACGGCCGGGCACGTGAAGTTCGCGCTCTGGCACGGAATCACGCCCGCGCTGGGGTTGTCGGTGATCACGATCACGGGCGGGCTCGCGCTCTATGCACTGAGACGGCGCATCGACACCGGGTTCGATCGCGTTCGGCTGCCTGCGAGTGGAACGGGCTCGTTCGACGCCGTCTACGACACGATCGTGGCGGCCGGGCGCGCCGCCGGGCGGCCGTTCATCTCGCGAGCCGCCGCCATCCACGCGAGCTGGGTGCTCGGTGCGGTGATCGTCGCGGCCGGCGGCGCATGGCTCGCCTATCGCACCGCACAGCCCCCGCCGGTCGCCGCGACCCCCGGCGAGGACTGGCTGATCGTCGCGCTGATCGCGGTGGCGGCCGGCGCGGCCATCCGGGCGCGCTCGCGGATCGCCGCGGTCGCGTTGATCGGCGCGACCGGCTTCCTGATCGCCGTGCTCTACGTTCTTCTCGGAGCGCCCGACCTCGCGCTGACGCAGCTGCTCGTCGAGACGCTAACCGTCACGCTGGTCGTGATGGTGTTCCGCCGCCTGCCGCGCCGCTTCGAGCCGGTCCGCGGAGCACGCCGGCTGCGAGCCGCCGGTATCGCGATCGTCACGGGCACGCTGGCCGGCGCGGCCGCCTATGCGTTCGCCGGACGCCGTCCGCTGTCGGATGTGGCCGGCTACTACCTCGAGGCCGCCGAGCCGGTCACCGGCGGAAGCAACGTGGTGAACACGATCCTGGTGGACTTCCGCGCGCTCGACACGCTGGGCGAGATCACCGTTCTGGCCGTCGCCGCGCTGGGCGTGTACGCGCTGGTGCGGCTCGCGAAAGGAGGCGGCGCATGAGCACGGTGATCCTGCGCACCACAGCGCGGCTCGTGACGCCGGGCATCGTCGGGGCGTCGTTGTACCTGTTGCTGCGCGGACACAACGCGCCGGGCGGCGGGTTCATCGGCGCGCTGGTCGCCGGCGCGGCGATCGTGCTTCGCTATCTCGTCGGCGGACCGGTCGCCGTGCGCCGCATGCTGCCGGTGTCGGCCGAGTCGCTGCTGGGCGTCGGGTTGCTGATCGCGCTGATGACCGGGATCGGATCGCTGATCGCCGGCAGCGAGTTCCTGACCAGTACGATCTGGTCGGCCCGGATTCCGGGAATCGGCAAGGTCAAAGTCGCATCCTCGCTCGCGTTCGACATCGGCGTCTATCTGATCGTGCTGGGCGTCATCGTCGGCGTGGTCGGATTCCTCGGCGAAGACGACCAGGTGATGCAGTGAGCGTCGCCGCCGTGATCGGGATCCTGGCCGCGGCCGGCTGCTACCTGCTCATGCAGCGCGGCATCGTGCGGATCGCGCTGGGTTTCGTGCTCCTGGGTCACGCGGCGAACGTGCTGCTGGTGTCCTCGGGCGGCGTGGCGCGGCGCGGCGTGCCGATCGTTGGCGCCGCGGGAACCCCCGCCGACCCGCTGCCGCAGGCCTTCGCGCTGACGGCGATCGTGATCGGCTTCGCGGTCACCGCATTCCTGCTCGCGCTGGCGTTCCGCTACGACGAGCAGACCGGCAACGACGACCCCGAGGACGAATCGTGAGCCGGCTGCTGGTGCTGCCGGTCGCGATCCCGCTGCTCGCCGCAGCGCTGACGCTGCTGATGCGCAGCAAGCTCGCGATCCAGCGCGCGCTGAGCGTCGCGGCCAGCGCCGCGGTGCTCGCATTCGCGATCGCGCTGGTCGCGCGCACTGCCGGCGGCGAGGCGCTGGCCGCGCGCATCGGCGGCTTCCCGGGCCCGTTCGCGATCTCGTTCGCGGCCGATACATTCTCGGCCTTGATGCTCACCGTCGCGGCGCTGATGGTGCTGGTCTGCACCGCGTTCGCGATCGCGTCCCGGGACCGCGAGCGGCCGCTGCTGCATCCGTTGATCCTCGTCCTGGAAGCGGGCGTGTCGGGCTCGTTCCTGACCGCGGACCTGTTCAACTTGTTCGTGTTCTTCGAAGTGATGCTGATCTCCTCGTACGTGCTGCTCACGCTCGGTGGCTCGAAGAGCCAGGTGCGGTCCGGCACCATCTACGTCGCCACGAACCTGCTCGGCTCGACGATTCTGCTGGCCGGCGTCGGCCTGACCTATGCGATCGCCGGGACCGTCAACATGGCTTCGCTCGCATCGCTCGAGGACCCGCTGCGCCGGCTCGCCGTTCCGGGCGCGATGCTCCTGATCGCCTTCGCCGTCAAGGCCGCGCTCGTGCCCGTTCACGGATGGCTGCCCAGCGCGTACCCGTCCGCGCGGCCGGCCGTCGCCGCGCTGTTCTCGGGCTTGCTCACCAAGGTCGGCGTCTACGCGCTCTATCGGG
>DATLFO010000314.1:0-20858 GCA_035541035.1 Actinomycetota bacterium | reverse complement strand
ACTCGATCGACGCGGTGGGGGCAGGGCTTGCGACGGTGCTCGGCAACTTGCAGGTGGTGGTCGTGGGCGTGCTCGCGTGGCTCGTGCTGGGCGAGGCGCTCGACCGCCGCGTCGTGGCGGCGATCCCGATCGTGGTGGCGGGCGTGGTGCTGGTGTCGGGCGTGGTGGGTGCCGGAGCGTTCGGGGATGATCCCGCGATGGGTGTGATCTTCGGCGTCGGCACGTCGCTGGCGTACGCGGTGTTCATCCTCGTGCACCGCGAAGGCGCGCGCGATCTGCGCCGGCCGGCCGGGCCGCTGTTCGAAGCGTCGGTCGTGACCGCGATCGTGTCGGTGCTGTGGGGGCTCGGGGACGGCAGCCTGGACGTGGTGCCGTCGTGGCCGTCGCACGGCTGGCTGCTCGCGCTCGCGTTGACCGCGCAGGTTTCGGGATGGCTGCTGCTGTCGATCTCGCTGCCGCGCCTGCCGGCCGCGCTCAGCAGCGTGCTGCTGCTGATCCAGCCGGTCGGCTCGCTGGTGCTGGGAGCGATCATCCTGGGCGAGGACCCCAGCGCCGTTCAGTTCGGTGGCGTTGCGCTGATCCTGGCCGGGGTGTTTCTGGCCGCCCGCCGCCGCGCCCCGGCCGACGCCGCCGCGATTCCCGAGCCCGCAACGCCCTAGCGGGCGTACACTGGTCGTCGGAAGCAGGCCGGGCGGCCGCGGCGTGGTGCCTTCGGGTGCGGCGTCGAGGAAAGTCGGGCCTCCGCAGGGCAGGACGGTGGGTAACGCCCACCCGGTGCGAGCCGGGGAAAGCGCTACAGAAAAGATACCGCCGGGCCGGTTTCGACCGGGCCGGTAAGGGTGCAACGGTGAGGTAAGAGCTCACCAGCGCGGCGGGTGACCGTCGCGGCTCGGCAAGCCCCGTCCGGAGCAAGGCCAAGCAGGAAGCGCCTGCGACTTTCGGGTCGCGGGGCGGGCGGCCCGTCCGCAACGCTTCCGGGTAGGCCGCACGAGGCCGCCGGCAACGGTGGTCCCAGAGAGATGGCCGCCCCCGGCCGCCGCTTCGGCGGCGGCTCGGGACAGAAGCCCGCTTACAGGCCCGCTTCCGATCTCGGGGCCCCCGCGCGAGCGGGGGCCTCCCTCATTTCCCCCGAACTCCTCGAAGGTGCCGGCGTGGGCTTCACATGGGGTTGGGGCTGTGCTTTCTTGGTCAACCTCGGGCACCTATAGGACCCCAAGTTGACCACGAACGACATTGATGGGCGCGTCGCGCGCCTCGCGGCGCGCCAATTCGGCGTGATGTCTCGCGCTCAGGTGATGGCCACGGGAATGTCTCCCGGGATGATCAAGGTCCGGCTGCGAACCGAGCGGTGGCACGAGATGTATCAGGGCGTGTATCGCGTTGCGGGCGTGCCCGGTTCGTGGCGGCAACGGTTGATGGCCGCAACGCTGGCCTGCGATGGATCCGGCGTCTCCCACGAGCCTGCGGCAGCACTGTGGGCTTTGCCGTCGTTTCCCGAGCAGGCGATCGCGGTGATCGTCCCACGCGGCGGACGTCGTTCGACGCAGTTCGTCGTGCATCGGGCGACGAACCTGATCGCGGGAGACATCGTGCGTCTTGGGCCGATCCCGGTGACCTCCGCGGTGCGTACGTTCATCGATATATGCGCGACCGTTTCCGGAGCGCGGATCGAGGCCGCGCTCGACGATGCGATCCGGCGTGGTCTGCTGACTGCGCAGCGGCTCGTCCGGCGGATCGACGTGCTCGGTCGCGGCCGCGCAGGGATCCGCGCGCTGCGCGAGCTCGCCCTTGATCGTGCGACGCTGGAAACCGTGCCGCAGACCGTCCTGGAGTCCATCATGCTCTCGCTCGTTCGAGCCGCAGGGCTGCCGGATCCGTGTCTGCAACACTCGATCGGCCGCTGGTTTGCGGACTTCGCCTATCCGGATGCCCGGCTCGTCGTGGAGGTGGACGGCTTCCGCTGGCACGGTGCGGACCGGGGCCGATGGCAGAGCGATCTCGCCCGACAGAACGAACTGATCGCAGCCGGATGGCGTGTGGTGCGCTTCACATGGGACGACGTCACCCGGCGTCCCGCAGGTGTGGCCGCCACGCTCCGCCGGATGCTCCAGGTGAACAGGTAGCTCGGCGTTGAGGGTCTGGAGACGACCTCGATGCGGCCGGTCGGCGCCCACCGCTCCATGATGGCGCCGCGCAGTCGGTCGGCGACTTCGATCTCGGGCCAGGGGGCGAGACGTCGGTGCCGGAGGTGACGAAGCAGAGGGGCCCGGGGGCTGCCCCTCCGCTTCGCGACGAGATGCGGGCTTAGCGGCCGCTCTTGCCCTTGCCCCCGCCGCCACCGTTGCCGCCACCGTTCCCGCCGCTCTTGCCGCCGCCCTTGCCGGGGTGCGGCGCGTTTTCGCCGCACCACCAGGCGACCTTCTCGTCGATGGTGGCCTCGTTGTCCTCGCCGAACTCGGCGTCGTAGGCCTCCTCGGACACGCGCTCCAGCTCGGCGAACGGCGGTGCCTTCCGCTTGTTTTCGCGTCCGGTCTCGGAACCCCGGAAGTACGCGGTGCATAACCCGTGGTTGTTCGAGCCGTTTGGTCCCGGATTCGCCAGGGTGCTCGTCGCTCCCAGAGCCGCTACGGCCGTCAGCGCGAGCGCGATCAATTTGCGCACATCGTCTCCCTTCAGTTCGTCGTGTGCACCTGCTCAACGACGCCCCCTCGCGATGCGTTTCGCGTCTCTTTAATGAATTTTTCATGGCCGCGCCACGGCTGCGTTTCGATCCTTTACCCAGTTATGCCGGTTCTGCCGGATCGAGGGAGGACTCTGAGGGATGCGCCGATTCAGGCCCTCGTCCCCGTCGCGGTGCTCGACGGGGAGCGCCGCTACCGCCGCGTGAACAGGTAGCGGCTCGTCTTGCCGTCGAACCATGTCGCGCGATGGCCCGCCTCGAACAGCTCGTGCATCCGCGCCGTGGCCTGCGCGCGCGCTTGGCGGGCAGCGTCTCGGTCGGTTTCGCGAAACGCGAGATAGTCGCGGGGGATCTCGACGGCCTCGGCCTCGGCGGGGGGACCCGGCCGCGGCGGGGCGTTCAGATCCCAGACGATCTCGATCCGGTCGGTCGGCTCGCCGGCGTTGAAGGCGTCGCTCATGGGGCCGTAGAAGTCGGGCCGGAACGCGACGCCGGTCGCCCCCAGCTTTCTCAGGTTGAACGCTGCGTTGCGCGCGATCATCGGATCGAACGTCCACGTGACCGTGGTGATGTCACGCGCTAGACACCAGTCGCGTTGCGCCATCTTGAGCGCGAACCCGCCGCCGCCGCGGTACGGCGGGAGAACGCCGGTGATGTGCGAGTGCAAGCCGAGCGCGCTGCCGTCCCAGGTCAAAAACCCCCACGATCCGCCGATCAGACGAGGCCCGTCGAAGGCGCCCAGGACCTGCTGGCCCGCGATCGACGCGCCGATGAACACCTCTTTGGGAAGCACCTGCGTATCGGTGAAGCCCCAGATCCGCGCGAACACATCCGAGAGCGCAGCCATCTCGGCCGGGCCCTCGAGCGTCCGGATCTTGATCGTCACGCCGAACGGATGCGCTCGATCAGGGCGGCGAGCATGCGGGCGCGGGCTGGCAGCGAGGACAGGTCGATCCATTCGCCCTCGGCGTGGGCGTTGCCGCCGCGGCCGCCGAGGCCGTCTATCGTCTCGATTCCCATCGCGGCGGTGTAGTTCCCGTCGCTGCCGCCGCCGACTTCGGCGGCGCCGGGAACCCAGCCGACGGACGGGCCGATCTCGCGCGCGAGCGCGTAGAGCCGCTCGCTCATGCGACGCTCCAGCGGCGGACGGTTCACGCCGCCGGTTACCTCGATCGCCGCGCCGGGCAGCGATGCGGTCAGGTCGCGCATCGCGGTATCGACGCGTCCGGCTTCGGCCATGTCGGTGAAGCGGGCATCGACCTCGACGACCGCCAGAGCGGGCACGACGTTGCGCGCCGAGCCGGCGGCCAGGACCGTCGGGGTCACGGTCGTGCCGCGCGACTGGTCGCCGAGCGCGGCGATCGCCCGCACCTGATGCGCGGCCTCGATGATCGCGTTGACGCCGTTTTCGGGCTCGAGCCCGGCATGCGCGGCGCGGCCGCGCATGCGCAGCACGTACATCGCCACACCCTTACGCGCAACCTTCATCGCGTCGTCGTGTCCCGGCTCCAGCACGAGGGTCGCGGTCGCGCCCGCCGCCTCGGCCTCGATCAGCGACTGTGACGTTCCCGAGCCGAGCTCTTCGTCGGTGTTGACCAGCAGCGTCACGCCCTCGGTCGAGCCGAGCGCGCGCAGCGCCTCGCCCGCAATCACCAGCCCGGCCTTCATGTCGAAGCAGCCCGGACCGGTGGCGCGCTCGCCGTCCACCGTGAACGGCCACCGGTTGATCGTGCCGGCCGGCCAGACCGTGTCCAGGTGGCCGATCAGCAGCACGCGCGGCTCGCCGCCCCAGCGCCACACGTAATGCTCGTGTCCGCCGGATGAGACCGTTTCATCGGCAGCGCCCCCGATTATGTCGAACAGCACGCGCGCGGCCTTCGCGCACAGCGCCGGATCGTTCGACGGCGACTCGGCCGAAACTAACGCCTCGAGCATGTCCCTCATAGCTCGACCTTCTCTCGTTCGGCGACGACGCGAGCCATGATCCCGGGCAGCGGCGCGACGCCCAGGCCGGGCCCGGTGGGAACGGCGATCGTGCCGTCGGGCGCCATCTCGAACGGCGCGGTGATGTCTTCATGGAAGTAGCGCGACGAGGGGCTGGTGTCGCCCGGCATGGTGAAGCCCGGCAGCGATGCCAAGGCCAGGTTCGCGGCGCGGCCGAGGCCGGTTTCGAGCATGCCGCCGCACCAGACGGGGATCTCGTGCTCGACGCACACGTCGTGCGTCCACGACGCCTCGGCCAAGCCACCGACGCGGCCCTGCTTGATGTTGATCACCTCGCACGCGCCCAGCGCGATCGCGTCCTCGGCCGACTTCGCGGATACGATCGTCTCATCCAGGCAGATCGGCGTTTCGATCAGGCGCGCCAGCGCGGCGTGCTCCATCAGCTCTTCTTCGGCGAGCGGTTGTTCGATGTAGTCCAGGTCGAAGGCGTCCAGCCGGGCCAGCAGATCCGCGTCCGCGAGCGTGTAGGCCGCGTTCGCGTCCACGGTCAGCGCGATGTCGGGGAAGGTTTCGCGAACGGCCGCGATGAACGCGACGTCGGCTTCGGGCTCGATCTTGCATTTGATGCGCGTATACCCATCGCCCAGATACGTGCCGACGGCGGCGACCAGATCGTCGGGCGAGTCCATGATGCCGATGCTCACGCCGCACTCGACGCGATCCCGCTCGCCGCCCAGATACGCCTTCAACGACACGCCGCGCGCTCGCAACGCCGCGTCGGTTATCGCCATCTCGGCGGCGGCCTTGGCCATGCGGTTGCCGCGCACCTCGCTCATCGCGGCAGGTGTGTCCTCGATCGTGGTCAAGGGCTCCTCGGCGAGCATCGGCAGGAGCACCTCGCGCAGCAGCACCCAGGCGCCCAGGCCCCATTCGGCGCTGTAGAACGGATCCGAGCCGGCGACGCATTCGCCCCACCCTTCGGCCTCGACGCCTTCGACGTCGCACACGACGCGCACCAGGACGGCCTCGCGAAGCTCTTGCACGCCGAACGAGGTGCGGAACGGGCGCACCAGCGGCAGGTCGGCGCGGACCAGCTCGGCGGCGCGAAGCGTGATCATGCGATCCCTCCGAACAGATAGGTGCCGGGCGGTTCGAATCCGGTGACGACCAGTCCCGCCTCGAACGCCGACCGCATCTGCCTGCGGACGCGGTCGCGTTCGTCGCGGCGCCGATCCATCGGCCACGAAAGATACTCGTCGATGCCGGCCGGGACGCGGACCCGCGTCAACGGTGGGTTGCCGGCGGGCGCAGGCCGGTGCGGCGTCCACGACACCAGCAGCCGGTCGGTCCGCTCGCCCGCATTGAACCGGTCCTGACGCGGCCCGTAGACGTCGTCCAGGTAGGCGATCGCTCGCGCGCCGAGCGTGCGCATGTTGAACGCGGCGTTGCGGGCGCGCATCGGATCGAAAGTCCAGCGAATCTCGTTCACGCCGCGCTCGAGCGCCACGCGCGCCTGCTCGCGCTTGAGCGTCGTTGCGACGCCTGCGCGGCGATGCGATTCCAGCACGCCCAGCCGCGCCGACCACAGCCAGACGGCCGCGTCGTCGTCGCGGCCCCACCAGCCGGTCACGACGCCGACGCACGTGTCGCCGTCGAACGCACCGATCAGCAGATTGGTGTGCGCGGTCATGGCGCGCAGCAGCTCGCGGGGCAGACGCTCGCGGTCGGGTGCGTGCCAGACTTGATCGAAGACGGCGTCGGCGGCCGCGATCTCGTCGAGCGAGGACAGCGGCCGCACCTGGATGCTCATGTGCCGACCAGCGCCGGCAGGATCGTGCCGATGGGTTCTCGCAGCACGGCGTGCGCCATCGGATCGTAGGGCGTCGGTTCCGCGTTGACGATCACCAGCCGTGCGCCGTGCGCCATCGCGACCTCGGGAAGCGCCGCGACCGGATAGACCGTCAGCGAGGTTCCGACGGCCAGGAACAGGTCGCATTCGCGCGCCGCGCGTTCGGCGCGCGCCAGATCGTCGGGGCGAAGCGACTGGCCGAAGCTGATCGTTGCGGATTTCAAGATTCCGCCGCAGCGCTTGCACGCCGGATCGTCTTCGCCGCCGCGCACGCGCTCGAGCGCGACCTCCATCGGAGCGCGGTCTTGGCAGGACAGGCACTCGACCTCGCGGACGGTGCCGTGGATCTCGACGATGCGCTCGGGGCCGGTCCCGGCCGTTTGATGCAGCCCATCGACGTTTTGCGTCACCAGCGTGTGCATGCGGCCGGCTCGCTCGAGCGCGACCAGCGCGTGATGGCCCGCGTTCGGCTTCGCCGTCCACGCCGGATGCTGCAGCCGCGCCTTCCATGCCTTGACGCGGATCTCTCGCGACGAGGTGTACCAGCCGATGTCGGAGAGCTTCTCGGCCTCGGGGTCGCGCGTCCACAACCCGTTCGGCCCGCGAAAGTCGGGGATGCCCGACTCGGTCGAGATCCCCGCGCCGGTCAGAACCGTCACCGCGCGCGCCTCGCGCAGCCACTCGCGAACATCGTTGAGGGCGGCCATGCCGGCCATGCTAGTGGGCACGAGGACTCGGCCGGAAAAATCGATGGCCCCGGGGTCCTGCCCAATGATATTAATTGAGCATGGGAAGACCGGGACGACCGAAAGGATCCGGTCCCGTCCGGGTCGGCGAGGTCGCGCCCGTCTACGGCGGCGTAGGCGGAGCGCTCTCGCGGCTCGAGGCGCTGATCGCGATGCTCGGAAACAACCGGGTGGCCCGGCTTCTCGACGTCAGCGCATCGCAAACGTCGCGGTGGCGATCAAGTAAGGACCGCCCGTCCCCCGACATGATTCTGCGGATCGGAGATCTCGATCATGTGATGTTTCGCTTGTTCGGACAGATGCACGCAACGGTCGCGCTGGATTGGCTCGACGCGCACAACGAGTTCATCGGAACCACCCCCGCCGAGGCGATCGAGGCCGGAGAGTTCGGGCTGGTGCATTCGGCGCTCGCGCTCGAGGCGCAGGGAGGATTCCTCTGATCCTGTATCGAGTCGCTCCTGTTCTGGAGTGGCGTCCGGAGGCGGGCCTCGAGCCGGCGGAGGCCGGCGGCCCCGGCCAACCTCTGCACGTGCCGCCGCAGGGCGCGTCCCGCATCGACAGCCCGAGCCGGTACCGCGTGCTGTATTTCGCCGAGGACCCCGCGATCGCGGTCGGTGAGGCGTTCGCGAGCCGGCCGGTCTGGATGGAGGAGATGTTCGAGTTTCCGGTTCTGCCCGACGCCAGGTCGTCCCTGATCACCGTTCAGGTGGATGCGCGCGTGGTCGATCTGGACGACGCCGCCGCGTTGGCCGAACGGGCGCTTCGTCCCTCCATTGTGGCCACGCCCGATCGCACGGTGACCCAGGCGTGGGCGGCGCGGATTTTCGCCGAAAAGCGCTGGGCCGGGATCAGGTGGTGGAGCGCCCGGGATGCCCGATGGGGCGTCGTCGGACTCTGGAGTCTGGAATCGATCCGCATTCAGCGGGTCGAGCCCCTTGCCCGCGACCATGATGCCGTTCGTCGCGCGACGGCGTTGCTGAAGAAGCGGTGGGCCAAGAAAAGCACGTGAAGGCTCGGCTGCTATGACAGCGTGCGGCGGCGGTTGGCGAGCCAGGCGCCGAGTGCGACACCGCCGGCGAACAGGCCGGTCGCGGCGACGGCGCTGGGAATGCCGATCAGCAGGGCACGGCGGCGAGCACGCAGCTCGTGGATGGGCCAGCCGCGGGTGCGGGCGATGCGGCGCAGGCCGTGGTCGGGATTGACGGCATGCGGATGGCCGACCGTCTCGAGCAACGGCAGGTCGTTGGTGGAGTCGCTATACGCGTGCGACTCGCTCAGGTCGATGCCGCGCTCTAACGCGAGCAGTTGCACGGCTTTGGCTTTCTCGGGGCCGTGCAGGATGTCGCCGACCAGACGGCCGGTGTAGCGGCCGGCGTCGTCGAACTCGGATTCGGTGCCCAGCGCGCCGGTCATGCCGAGGCTTTCGGAAACGACGCGCGCCAGCTCGATCGGCGCGGCGGTGACCAGGAACGTTTCGAAGCCGGCGTCGGTATGGCTGCGGATGACGCGCGCGATGTCTTCGTAGACGCGCGGAAGGATCTGCTCTTCGACGATCTCGTTGCCCAGCGCCGCGAACTCGTCGCGATGCTTGCCTTTGACGAACTCGAGCGCAGCCTTCTTCGACTGCTCCATGCCTTGTTCGCGTTCCGAGCCGACCAGGCGGAACATCACCTGGTTCCAGGCGAAGCCGGCCATGTCGCGGACACGGTAGTAGTCCCGCTGATACATGCCGCGAGCCAGCAAGAACAAGCTCGAGCCGGGCACGAGCGTCTTGTCGAGGTCGAAGAACGCCGCCTTGGTCATGGTGGCCAAGCATAACGCCGCGAGCGGCGAAAGTGGATGCCGTCACTCCTCGTAGCGTACGCAACCGTCGTGGCTATTTTGGTTCTAGCCCAGATACGGCGGGGGAGCGGCGAATGAACCACACCGGGGACGTCCGTCTATTCAGTCAACTCAGGGCTTGGCCGATTCCCCATAGGGTTATCCACACATAGGGTTATCCACAGGGTGCTGCCTGCGAGTTTTCGTCCCTGACCGTTGTTGTCGGCGGGCGCTGTTAGCCTCGGCGGCGATGGACCGAATCTTTCAGGGGCTGAACGAGCAGCAGGCGGCGGCCGTGGCGGCCGTGCGCGGGCCGGTATGCATCCTGGCCGGGGCGGGCTCGGGCAAAACCACGACGATCACGCGACGGATCGCGAATCAGATCGCGACCGGGACCTTCGACGCGTCCGAGATCCTGGCGGTCACCTTCACCGACAAGGCTGCCCGCGAGATGGCCGCGCGGCTGCAGCGACTCGGCGTGCCGGCGGTGCGGGCCCGGACGTTCCACGCGCAGGCGCTGGCTCTCTATAAGGCGTTCTCGTCGGACGCGGCCGAGATCGTGCCGTCGAAGGGCCAGATCCTGTCGCCATTGGTCAAGCGGCTGCCGCCACCGCACAAGTTCACGGCCGTGCGGGACATCGCGACCGAGATCGAGTGGGCCAAGAACCGGATGATCGGCCCGGACCGTTATATCGAGGTCGCGACCGCCGAGTCGCGGGTGACCCCGGTGCCGGTCGAGGTGATGGGCGGCCTCTATAAGACGTACGAGCGTCGCAAGGAAGCGGCCGGCTTGATGGACTTCGAGGATCTGCTGGCCCGCACGATCGAGCTTTTGCGGACCGACGAGCGTGCGATGAACGCGGTCCGCACCAAGTACCGCGCGTTCACGGTGGACGAGTACCAGGACGTGAACCTGCTCCAGCAGTCGCTGCTGGACGTGTGGGTGGGGGAGCGGCGCGACCTGTGCGTGGTCGGCGACGACTACCAGTCGATCTTCGGCTTCACCGGCGCGACGCCGCGGTACCTGCTCGACTTTCCCGAACGGCACGACGCGCAGGTGTTTCGGCTCACCGTCAACTATCGCTCGACGCCGCAGGTCCTGAACGTCGCGAACCGTCTGGTGCCGAAGATGGGCGGATCGCCGAAGTCGCTGACCGCGCGAGCGGGCGCGGACGGTCCCGAACCGGTGTTCCGCGAGCACGCGACCGGATCGGGTGAGGTCGAGTGGATCGTGCGGCAATGCCGGGCCCTGCGCAACGCGGGCGTGCCCTGGGAAGAGATGGCCGTGCTGTACCGGATCAACGGCCGCTCGGAAGATCTGGAGGAGGCCTTCAGTGCGGACCGCCTGCCCTATCAGGTTCGGGACGGATCGTTTCTGCGGCGGCCGGCGGCGCGATCGGTGATCGCCAAGCTCAAGCGCGCTCCCGACACGGCCGTCGGGCCGCTGATGGATCAGATCGCGCGGGGCCTCGGCTGGCGGGAAGAGGTTCCCGACGACACCGACGCGAGCGAGGCGACCAGGCAAGCGGATTTGGGCCGGCTGCGGGCGCTCGCGCACGAGTTCGACGACGCCACAAAGCCCGACGACGCGAAGCCGGTCAAGACGCGCGCCGAGCTGTTCGTCGAAGATCTCGGCAAACGCTTCGCGGTCGAGCGTGAAGGACGCGGCGTGCAGATCCTGACCTATCACCGCTCGAAAGGGCTCGAGTTCGAAGCCGTCTTTCTGCCGCGCATGGAGGAGAAAGAGCTTCCGTTCGCGCTGTCGAAGTCCGACGCCGAGATCGCCGAGGAGCGCCGGCTGCTGTATGTCGGGATCACGCGCGCGAAGAAGTACCTGTTCGTGTCGTGGGCGGCGCAGCGGCCGGGGGACCGGCGGCGCTCGCCGAAGCGCTCGCCGTTCCTGGCCGAGATGCGGCCGCAGGCCGTTCCGACCTCGGGCCGTCTGACCGGAACGCCCGCGGGGGCTGCCGCAGCGTCGCGCGAGGCCGAGTCGCGACCCAAGGTCGCGGTCGGCGACGAGCATCTCGCGCTGTTCACGGCCTTGAAAGATTGGCGGCTGCAAGCCGCACGCAAGAACGGCGTGCCCGCCTATGTGGTCTTCCACGATCAGACGCTCGCGCGGATCGCGCAAGAGCGGCCGGCCAACGTGATCGAGCTCGGCCGCATCTCGGGAATCGGCCCGACCAAGATCCAGCGTTACGGCTCGGAAGTGCTCGATCTGATCGGCACCCACGCCGGCTAGCGTCCTTTCGACCTCACGGCACTCGCGTCACCCCAATTGAAGGGAATCCCGCTTGCGGCCGCTTGCTGCGGGCAGGATGTCTTCGTCCGCCGAACCGGGTCGCCTTCAAAAGAAGTTCCCCTTCCGACGAACCGAACGGGCGATGTCTCCGAAGACTCGCTGAAAGCCGATTGACGGGACATCCTCGTCGAGGACGAAGGGAGTGGATTGACCTTGAAGCGCAAAAGTTTGGTGATCGCCGCGGGAGCGTTGACGTTGACACTGGCCGGCGCCGCCTGCGGCTCAACCGCCGATACCGTCGCAAAGCCGGCCACGAGCGTGCTGCCCGGCACCGCGACCCGGGATGCAGGGCCGGGCAGCGCCGCCTCCGGGCTGCGCGCAACGCTGACCGATCTGCTGGTCGAGCACGAGTACCTGGCCGGGATCACGATCTCGACCGCGGTTTCGACCGGCCTCGACTCGGACGCCACCAAGGGAGCGAGCGAAGCGCTCGACAAGAACTCGGTGGCGCTCTCCGAGGCGATCGATTCCGTCTACGACGGCGCGGGCAAATCGTTCCTGCCGTTGTGGCGCAAGCACATCGGATTCTTCGTCGACTACACGGTCGGCAAGGTCTCAAAGGATGAGGCGAAGCAGAAGACCGCCCGCGAGGGTCTGGACGGCTACCGCAGCGACTTCGGCGCGTTCCTGGCGAGCGCGAACCCGAACCTGACGAAGGAAGCCGTGGCCGACGCGTTGGTGCCGCACGTGAACTCGACCTTCGATGCGATCGACGCGCTGGTCGCCGGAAGCCCGGACGCGTTCGCGAAGCTGCGTGAAGGTGCGGCGGTCATGCCCGGCATCGCCGAGGTGCTGGCCGGCGCGATCGCCAAGCAGTTCCCCGACAAGATCGCCGGCGACCCTGGATCGGCCGGATCGGGTCTTCGCTCGGCTCTGACGACCTTGCTGGTCGAGCACGAGTATCTGGCCGGGATCACGATTTCGACCGCGGTCGCGAACGGCCTCGATGCCGCGCCGACGAAGGCCGCCAGCGCGGCGCTGGACGCCAACTCGGTCGCGCTGTCGGACGCCATCGATTCGGTCTACGAGGGTGCCGGCAAGTCGTTCCTGCCGCTGTGGCGCAAGCACATCGGGTTCTTCGTCGACTACACCGTCGGCAAGCTCTCGAACGATGAGGCCAAGCAGAAGACGGCGCGAGAAGGCCTGGACGGGTACCGCAACGACTTCGGCGCGTTTTTGGCGAGCGCGAACCCGAACCTGACGAAGGATGCCGTAGCCGATGCGTTGGTGCCGCACGTCAACACCACATTCGACGCGATCGATGCGATGACCGCCAAGAGCCCAACGGCTTTCGTCAAGCTGCAAGAAGGCGCGCAGGTCATGCCGGGCATCGCCGAGGTGCTGGCGGGCGCGATCGCCGCTCAGTTCCCCGACAAGTTCGCCAAGTAACGAGAAGCGTCTCCCCCGCGCTTCTCCCCGCGGAAGCCGGGCGCGTCCCTGCGAGGGCGCGCCCGGTCTTCCCACCGACTCTTTCGAAAGGACGGCACAAGCGATGACCCAGTGGTTTGCCGCGGTGACCGGCGTTGCGCTCGCAGCCGCGGCCGGCGTGCACCTTGCGGTATTGCCCGGTCACGCGGCCGAGTCCGCTGTCCACGGTCTGTTCTTCGCCGCGACCGCTCTGGCGCAGGCCGCGTTGGCCGTCGCGGTCGTTCGGCGTCCCGGACGCGGCGTGCTCGCGGCCGTCGCCCTTCACAGCCTTGCTATCACGGGGGTGTGGGTCGTATCGCGAACCATCGGACTTCCCTTCGGCCTCGGTGTGGAACCGGCCGGCATCGCGGACTCCCTCACGGCCGGCTTCCAGCTGATCGCCGCCGCCGGTGCGTTCGCGCTGCTGCGGCGTCCGCAGCGGCTGCTGGTCCGCCGTGGCCGTCCGAGTGTCGCGATCGCCGCCGTAGCGGCGGCGACCCTGCTGAGCGCGGGTATCGCAACCGCCGCGCCGATTGCGTCCGGCCACCGTCACGCCGGCGCAGACCATGCGGCCGCCGGTCACGCGGCGCACGGGCACCACGACGGTCATCTGGACGAGCACGTCCGGCACGGGCTGCCGTCCGTCGAAGGCGCGCACCTTCACGGACTGCGCGCACCCGGAGACTTCGATCCCGGCCGTGACCCGACGCGCAGTGCGAGCTCGCCGATCGACGGCGTCGCGATCGCCGTGGGCCGCCAGCCGGTCGACGTCGCCGAGGGCGCCGGCTCGCTTTGGATCGCCAACCGCGGGGACGCAACCGTTTCCCGCGTCGATCCGCGGACGCGGCGCACGGTCGCGACGATCCCCGTTGCCCGCCAGCCCGCCGGCATCGCCTATGGATTCGGCGCGGTCTGGATCGCGAGCCACGGCGATGACGTCGTGCAGCGCATCGATCCCGCGACCAACGTGGTCACCGCCTCGGTGCGCGTCGGAACGGGCCCGAGCGCGGTCGTTGCGCTGCCGACCGGTTTGTGGGTTGCGACCGTCACCGAGGGGCAGGTGCAGCGAATCGACCCGGCCACGATGGCCGCGTCGGCGCCGATCGCGACGGGCTACGGTCCTGTCGCGCTCGCCGGCGACGAGCATTCCGTGTGGGTCAGCAACGCGCTCGACCGGACCATCGTGCGCATCGACGCCGCGACGAGGCGCGCCGGCACGCCGGTCCCGGTCCCGGCGGGTGCGTCCGGGCTCACGATCGACGGCGGCGGCGTCTGGGTGACCGGCGCCACCGCCGGGACGCTCACGCGCGTGGACACCGCCACCGGCCGGGCCGCACCCGCGATCAGCGTCGACGACCGGTCCTTGCCGGGTCTGGGCCCGGTCGCGGTGACCGCGGCGGCAGGCCGGCTCTGGGTCGCGAACAACCACGACAAGACCATCGTGTCCGTCGATCCGGCGTCCGGTTCGACGGGGCGGATCCTGTTCTTCGACAACGCACTCGCATCGCATCCCGGACAGGTCCGCCTCGTCGAGGCCGCCGGAGCCCTTTGGGTCACCGACTTCGAGCGCGACATGATCGTGCGCGTTCCGATTCCGAAAGGAACCAGTTCATGAAACGACCACTGCTTCTGAGCGCATCCGCCGCGGCCTTGGCGCTGGTGCTCGCCGCGTGCGGCGGGACCGGCAACGGCGCGGCCGGTGATCCCGACGCTCCTGCGGCCTCGGCATCCACGCAAGACCGTGTCGAGATCCGCATGTTCACCTTCAGCCCGGGCTCGATCACGGTCAAGGCCGGTACCTCGGTGACCTGGGTCAACCAGGATGAGATTCTGCACACCGTGACCGCCGGGTCCGGACCGGACGACGTAACCGGCGACTATGACGGACAGCTCGGCGATGCCGGATCGACATTCTCGTTCACCTACGGCGAAGCCGGAACCTTCGAGTATTTCTGTACCAGGCATCCCGGTGTCCCCGGCATGCACGGAACGGTGGTCGTGACCTGACCCGAACCGGCGTCCGATCCGCTCCGAACATCCTGTGAATGTTCCAGGTAAAGGAAGGAATGCGATACTCGTGCACGCCATGAGCACGGATCGATCCGCCTCGGACGAGGTCGGGGATCTGCAGCAGCAGCGCGATCTCGCCTCGATCGGCAAGATCGCACGCGGAGACGAGCACGCGTTCGGCGATCTGTTTCGCCGCTACGCGCCAGGAGCGCTCGGCATCGCGACGCGAGTGCTGGTCGATCGTGTCTTGGCCGAGGAGGTCGTGCAAGAGGTCTTTGTGTCGCTATGGAAGCGGGCCGGACAATATGACGGCTCGCGCGGAACCGTGCGGTCGTGGCTCCTTGCGCAAGCGCACCATCGGGCGGTCGATGTGGTCCGGCGCGAAGAGGCCGAGCGGCGGCGCACCACGACCACGTACGCGCCCGAGCCACCGCTGCCGAGCGCCGACGACGTGATCGAGGACGCATGGCTCGCCGACCGGCGCGCGCGGGTGCAGGCGGCGCTGCCGGCGTTGCCGGACGAGCAGCGGGCCGTACTGGAGAAGACGTACTTCGAAGGATTGACGCAGGCGCAGGCCGCCGAGGCGCTCGGCGTGCCGCTCGGAACGGTCAAGTCACGAACCGTCGCGGCAATGCGCCGATTGCGGGATACCCTAGAGCGCCGATCGCATGGAGGAGGTGAGCAGTCGTGACGACCAAGCATCACGAGATCGAAGAGACTATTGCCGCGTACGCCCTGGACTCGATGTCCGAGACCGAACGCGCGATCATCCTGCCCGACCTGCTCGACCACCTGTCGGCTTGCGACGACTGCCGCGGCGTCTATCACGACTTTCGCGCCACCGCCGGCGACCTGGCCCTGGGTGTGCCCGCCGAGCCCGTCACACCCGCGTTCGAAGCCAAGGTCATGGGAGCGATCCGCGGTGAGGCCCGGCCTGTTGCCGCAAAGCCCTCGCGCTCTCGCTGGGCGGTGCGCGCAATGCTGGCCGCCTCGCTCGCGGCGGTCGCGGCACTGGGCCTGTTCAGCTATTCGGTCGTGGGTGATCTGCGCGAGGAACGGGCCCGCATCGAGCAGAGCGAGCGGGTGCTGGCGGTGCTGTCGGATCCGACGCTGCAGCGGTTCTCGCTGACGAGCCCGCACGGCCAGGGCGCGGTCACGCTGGCCGTCGCCAACGACGGACGGGCCGTGCTCACGGGATCGGGATTGCCGTCCATCCCCGACGACCGTGTCTTCGAACTGTGGCTGATGCAGAACGGAACCCCGGTCGCCGCCGGCGTGTTCACCGCGAGCGGGGGCGATGCGATCCTGCTGCTCGACCACGATCCACGCCGATTCGACGCGGCCGCGATCACCGTCGAGCCCGGTCCGGCCGGCACGCAAGCGCCGACATCGGACGTGATCTATTCGGTCAAGCTGCGCGCTTAGCCCGAACCGTTCACAAGCCGGCTACGAACATCGTGCGACCCCGCGATCTCTGGAGGACGTACGATGAGCGATCTCGATCTGGCCAAGTACCTGAGCGCGTCGCGCAAGTTGGACCTCGAAGGTATTGACTTCCGGCGCGCCGCAGACTTCCCCGTGAGCCGCGAAGAGATTCGTGTCCTAACCTACATGATGGACATCGAAACGCACACGGTCGTGTATCTGCGCGACCTGCTCGCGAGCCAGGCGGCGTACGATCCCGACATCACCGCGTTTCTCTCGCTGTGGGTCTACGAAGAGCTGTGGCACGGTGAAGCTCTGGCTGCGTTCTTGCGTGCCGTGGGAGAGCGCCATGCTCCGGCGCGGATCACCTCGATTCGGTGTGAAACCGATCGTGGCGGAGCGGTGGCCCGGTGGCTCAAGACGCTCGCGGCGCGGAGGCTGCCGAGCTTCGTCGCAGTGCATATGGCCTGGGGTGCGATCAACGAGCTGTCGACGCTGCACGGGTACAAGCGTTTGATCGCGACCACGCGCAACCCTGTGCTGCGTGAGTTGCTCACGCGCATCGTCAAGGACGAGCGCCGCCACTATGCCTTCTATCGCGCCAAGGCCCGCGTCCTGCTGAAGGACAACCCGCAGGCGCAGCGGCTGGTTCGCCGGGTGCTTGCCCGGTTCTGGGCGCCCGTGGGAACCGGCGTTCGTCCGCAGGCCGAGACGGATTTCGCCGTGGCACACCTCTTCGGCGATGCCGAGGGGACAGCCGTGCTCGCCGCGATGGACGACGAGATCGAGCAGATCGATGGCCTGGCCGGCCTGCAACTACTCACCCGTGCTCGGGCCGGCGCGCTTCGTCGAGCAAGCGTTCCGAGTATCGAGGCCCCTTCTCCGGTAAGTTCTTTCAAGAATGATCGCCGACGCCGTGCGCGCACGCACGCTTATTGACAAGGCCTCCACGGGGCTGACCGCCGCGGCCTCGCTCGAGGACGTGCTCGCCGAAGCGGGCGAAGCGCTGGTCTACGCGACCGCGAGCGGGGATTCCCGGCTCGTCCTGGACGCGCTGCTGCTTCGCGCGCAGGCGCTGACCGCGATCGGCGACGCGACCGCCGAGGACTGGCTCGCCGTCGAGCGCGCCGCCCGCGACCTCGAGGACTGGCTGCGCGTGGCGTTCGCGTTGCGCATGCAGGTGATGGGGCTGCTGGACGATCACGCGCCGGACGCGGCCGCGCCCGCCGCGCGCCTCGGAGACGTGGCCGCGGCGCAGGCCATGCCGCGGGACATCGCCTGGGCCGAGGCCGTTCGCGCCGAGATCGCAATGGTCGCGGGCCGCTGGGACGTCGCGCACACCACCGCGATGCGCGCGGTCACCAACGCCAACCGCGCCGAGGATCCGACGACGATGCTGCGGGCCTGGCACGTGGTGATCCCGATCGCAGCGGCACGGCGCGACGAGGTGCGGCTTTCGCTCGCGTTCTACGCCTACGAGCGACGCAGGCTCACCGCCTCGCCGTACGCACGGCTGCTGGACGCGGCCGCGACCGCCCAGTTCGCGGCCTTCGGCCTGACATCGGCACCGCCGCTTCGCTTCGAGGACCTGCCCGGCGCGTTCGACGGCGCGGCCGCCATGCCGCACTGGCTGGCGGCGGTCGAGACGATCGTGGGAGGATGGATCGAGGCCGGCGAGTTCGCCGCGGCCGAACGGGCGCTCGAGAAGATGGGCGGCGGGCGGCCGACCGGGCTGGGCGCCGGCGTCGAGGCGTTGCTGCGCGCGCGCCTGCACGCGGCGGAAGGATCGCCGCCGCAAGGGGTTGCCGCGCAGGCATGGCACGCGCTGGAGGTGTTCTCCCGGATCGGCGCGCCCTGGTGGATCGCCAAAGCGATCGGGGCGCTCGGGCGGAACGCAACCCCGACGCTGAAGAAGCAGGCGAAGCAGATCGAGCTGGTGTTGCGGGTCCGCTAGGCGGAGCCGCGAAGGGAGCGACGCGGATGGAGCTCGGAACCATTCTGGGAGTGTGGGCGCATCCCGACGACGAGACCTACCTGTCCGCCGGGCTCATGGCGGCCGGGCGCCGCGAAGGGCGGCGCATCGTGTGCGTAACCGCGACCCGCGGCGAAGGCGGATCCTGGGACGAGGACCGCTGGCCTTCCTCCGAGCTCGGCGCGATTCGCGAGAAGGAGCTCGACCGGTGCCTGGCGGTGCTCGGCGTCGACGAGCATTCGTGGCTCGACTATCCGGACGGCGGCCTGCACGAGATCGACGACGCGGAAGGCATCGCACGCGTTGCGGCGATCGTCGAGGAGGTCGAGCCCGACACGATCCTGACGTTCGGGCCAGACGGCATGACCGGCCACACCGATCATCAGGCGGTCTCGCGCTGGGCGACGGCGGCGTTCGCCCGCTCGGCGAAGCCGGGCGCCACGCTCCACTACGCGACGACCGTTCAGTCCTGGGCCGACCGATGGCTGCCCGTGTTCGAACGCTTCAACGTCTTCTTCGCCGGTGGCCCGCCCATCGATAAGGAAGAGGACCTGTCGATCAACTTCGTGCTGCCGCAGGACTTGCTCGATCTCAAGCTCAAGGCGATCGAGGAGCACGTGAGCCAGGTCGAAGGCATGCTCGAGGCGTTCGGAGAGGACGTCTTCAGCGAGTCGATGAACGCCGAGTACTTCCGGCTCGCGGCCTTCAAGTAGCGGTCAGTCCAGGCGCGAAGCGCTGAAGATCACGTGCGCGCCGGCGGCGGCGTGCACGACGATGCGATCGCCTGCCGCGGTGACCGAGCAGTGGCCCGGCGGATTGCATACGACACCGGCGCCGTACTCGCCTTGGATCGCGCGCGGCCACACCACGACGGTGTCGCCGCCGTTCGCGCGGTAAACGAGCCGGAGCGTGCGAAGCATCTCGTCGGGCATCCAGTCCTGCTCGAACAGCGTTCCCGCAACCGACTGCGCGTAGGGACGTGCGACGACCTTCAACGTGGCGTGATCGGCCGCGAGCGAGGCCTCGCCACCCGCGTCGTAGGCGAAGCTGTACACGCCGTGCACTTCGGCGAGATCAAAGAGCCGTTCAGCGGAGGCCGGGTCGCCGTTCGCGGCGACGCCGCTCAGCATCGGATGTGCGCCGACGGCACGCGCCCGGCCGGACTGCACCCGCATCGCGCGGCTCTCGATGGGGCCGCACGCGCCGCCGGATCCGGCCGGTCCGTGGTCCGGCGGCCGGGCCGGGCACGTCACGCGAAACGACAGGCCGGTGCTCGCCGACGGGTCGTCGACCGGCCCGACCCATGTGCCCGCGCCCAGCGATGCGGGGATCGCGGGAGAGACGTAGATCATCGCGTCCGCATCGATCGTGCGGATGCCGCCGAGCACCTGCCGGTAGAAGCGGTCCAGGATCACATCGTCGAAGGCAGGGCAGCCAGCGGAGCTCGTGCACGACGGCCATTGCGAGCCGGGCCAGGGCGCGCCGAACAGGTCGTAGCCGAGCACGCCCGGCTCGCCCGACAGCTCGGCCGCGACACGCATCCACGCGTCGGCGTAGGCGTCACGCACGCCGCTCGCGTTCCCCCAGAACAGGTCGTACTCGTTCGTGACCGCGGGCGTGAGATAGCCGGCCGGGCCGCCTCCGGTATCGACCGGCGGCAGCGGCGAGCCGACCGCCCAGTCGGGTGCGCCCTCGCCTCCGTAGCGCTCGTGATACAGGTCTTGCCGGAAGTGGATCAGCGTGTAGATGCCGCGGCTCGCGAGCGTGTGCACGATCGACTTGACTGCCGCGAGATACGTCCGGTCGTAGCGGCCGCGAGCCGGCTCGACCTCACGCCAGGTCAGCCCGAGCCGCACCAGGTTGAAGCCCCACGATGCGATCCGGTCGGCATCGGGCGCGGACTCCGCTGCCGCGACCTCGAGGCCGCGCAGCGTCACCTCGCGTCCGGCGGGGTCACGCAGCGCCGAGCCGTCCCAGTGGAGCGGCTGGATCATCGGCAGCACGACCGGGGGGGAGGCGGCGGCGGGCAGGAGCGAGCCGATGACCGCGGCCAGCGCGACGAACATCCCCGAGCGCCGTTTCATTCCGTTTTCCTCCCCGAAGTCCCTGTCAAGCAGTTCGCCCGGTCCTGGAACGATCCCTGCCGGTCGATCCCTGGACCAAGCCGGGCAAGACGGAACAACGATCTGCGAAAATAGTCCGGCCCGAAAGGGTTGTCTGGGTTCGTGCCGAAATCACAGGGGGATGAGGGGAGGCCATCGGTGATTCGTCGTGTCTGCATCGTTCTCGCGCTGTCGTCGCTGCTGGCGATGCTGCCCGCCCAAGCGGCCGAGCCGCCCCGATTCCTGATCGTCGCGGCCCGCTTCATGTACGTGCCCGCGACCGACGTGTACCTGTCGCCCCCTACCAGGACGGCGCGGGTCGAGATGCGTCTTCCGCCGGGAGTCGCGGTCGCGCTCCTCAACACCGACGGCGACGAGCACGACATCGTGTCCGGCGACCCCGACGAGCACTACCCGTACGGGGACGGCTTTTTCGAATCGGCGCGGACCCGCCGCGGCGAAGCCCCGGTGCCGGTCGCCGGCGTCGAGAACCTCGCGCCCGGCCGCTATCCGTTCTTCTGTTCGGTCCACTTCGGGGTCCCGAGCGGTGTGCTCGAGATCGTCGCACCTTAGGAGGTCGCAATGCTCAGACGGTTGTTG